>NZ_JBITCT010000014.1:0-171531 GCF_044453465.1 Streptomyces sp. NPDC051677 | reverse complement strand
CCAGGACCGCAGGACCGCAGGACCGCAGGACCGCAGGACCGCAGGACCGCAGGACCGCAGGACCGCAGGACCGCAGGACCGCAGGACCGCAGGACCGCAGGACCACTGGGCCGCAGGGCCGCAGGGCCGCAGGGCCGCAGGGCCGCAGGACCACAAGGCCGCAGGACCACAGGACCACTGGGCCGCAAGGCCGCAGGGCCGCAGGACCACGGAGTCACAAGGCCGCCAGCCGTCCGCGACCTACGGGGGCAGGGCCGCACAGGCGCCGGGTCACCCCGCCCGCCGTACAGCGCTTCCGTGTCCTACGGGCGCAGGGCCGCCGAACCGCCGGGGCGACGTGACTTGCGGGCACGACGCCGCCTGTGCCATACGGGCGTAAGGCCAACCGGACGCCGGGACACCCGGCCGCACGGCCTTACGGGCACAGGGCCGCAGGGCCACGCGGGCCGCGTGTCGGGAAGGCCGGTCGGGTCGACCGGGCGAGCCGGGTCGACCCGTCGGTAGGCCGGAGCGGTCGGCCGGTCGGAGCGCTCGACTCGTCGGCCGGTCGGAGCAGCCGACGCCTCGGCCGGTCGGAACGGTCGGCCCCTCGGCCCGTCGGGGTGGTCGGCCCGTCGGGCCGTCGGGGTGGTCGGCCCGTCGGGCCGATCGATCCCTCGGCCCGTGGGAACAGTCGACCCCTCGGCCCGTGGGAGCAGTCGGCCCCTCGGCCCGTCGGAACGGTCGGCCCGTCGGCGGGGCTGGCTCTAGCCCAGGCCTCCCGCTCGCTGTCGTCGCCCGTTGCGCCAGACCGCGTCGAGGGAGAGGACCGGGGCGCCGGCGAGGACGAGGGGCAGCCAGGCCATGAGGTAGGCGAGGTCGTTGCCGTAGTAGTACGGGTCCGAGGCCCAGCTCACCGTCAGCCACAGACTGAGGGAGATCAGCGCACCGCCGAGCGCGGCGATTCGAGTGAGGAGGCCCAGCAGGGTGCCGATACCGACGGCGAGTTCACCGAAGGCCATGGCGTAGCCGAAGCCGACGGGGCTCTTCAGGGCCATGTCGACCAGGGCCGGGATGGCCGAGGAGTCACGGACGGCGCGCATCGTGTCGCCGATCGAACCGGCGCCGCTGCCCTTCAGGAAGGCGCCGTCGGTGAGTTTGTCGAGGCCCGCGTAGATGAAGGTGACGCCGAGAAAGATGCGCAGAGGAAGGAGGGCGTACCGGGTGGCGGTGTCACGCCAACTGCGGCCGCCGCCGTCGAGGTAAGGGGGGTAGGTGTCCGTCCGCATGCCGTGAGTCATCGCCCGTAGCCGCCTCTCGCCCGGAGTGGTGGGACCCCTCAACAGACCTTACGTACGAAATGGGGGGTGCGCTCAACTGCTTGCACGGGCTCTCCGCCCACCAATTGTCAGCACGGGCGCTCCGCCCCGCCGGTTCACTCCTCGCCCGTTCACTCTCCCGCCGGTTCGCTCTCCCGTCGGTTCGCTCCCCGTCGGTTCACCCGCCCGGCGGTTTACTTCCCCGCCGGTTCGCTTGCCACGCGTTCTCTCCCCCGCCCGTTCAGTCCGTCACGTCGATCGTGTAGCGGTTCGTCTCCGTTCCCGCTGCTGTGACGACCTGTACCTCGACTCGGCCCGGTTCCACGTCCGCCGGGACGGGGACGGTGAGGACGGCGTCGGTGGGGTTGCTGAAGCCGCCCGAGACCGGGACGAGGGGGACGTGGACGTGGACCGGGCCGATGCGGACGACCATGCGGGAGAGGCGGTCCGCGGTCTGCGCGCCGGGCGGGACGAAGCCGGCGCCGCGGATCTCGATGTCGTCGCCGGTGCGGATCGGGGCGTCGAGGTCGCCGGCCTCGCGGGAGCGGACGACGGAGAGGATGACGGGACGGCCGCCCTCGGCGTACTTGCCGGCGAGGTAGGTCGCGGCCGAGACCAGGACGACGACGGCCAGGCCCCAGGGCAGGTCGGGGAGCTGGTCGGGGCGGCGGGCCAGCCGGACCGCGGCGAAGACGAGGGCGACGGCGCCGATCACGACGTACTGGATGTCGGCGAAGGTGCCGCGGCCGGCGTCGTCGGTCAGCAGGTCGGCGGCGCGCGGCCGGTGGGCGCGGACCTTCTGGAGCCGCTGGGCGAGGACGCGCAGGCCGACCACCCGGCGCACCAGCACGGCGATCCCGCAGACCACGGCGAGGACGGTCACCACACCGGCGCCCCGGGCGAGGTCGAGGCCGGCGATCAGTGCGTCGCGTTCGGCGTGGTCGGAGGCGGCGGCGAGTCGTCCGACCAGGACCAGCACGGCGTAGGCGACGAGCAGGACCCAGGCGGCGGCGACCGCGCGGGAGGTGGAGAGGCGGTTGTCCTCGCCGATCACCGGGGCGAGCGCCCCGCCGCGGGCCCGGTGGAACCAGGAGGCGGCGGTCAGCACGCCGGCGACGACGAGCGCGGCGAGGAGTCCGGCGCTGCGGGCGGCGGTCCAGCCCGCACCGACGGCGGTCAGGGACTGGACCAGCAGCAGCACGACGACCGTCACCCATACGGTGACCGACGTGCGGAGCCACAGGCGGGCCAGCCAGGCCTCGCCCTCGGCGCGTCCGCGGTCGGCGACGAGTTCCGCGGACTGCGTCAGCTCCTCGGAGACCCACTGCCGGGAGGCGGACGCGGAGTGGGCGACGGCGGCCGGCAGGCCCTGACCGGCCGCGAACTCGTCCCGTTTCACCAGAAACGCGGCCACCGCGCGCCGGTGCCCTTCGCGCGCCCCGTGCGGACAGTCCCCGCAGGTGCAGCCGCCCTGGTGTGCGCCCGCTCCCGGGCCAGGGACCGTGCCCTGTCTCGCCTCCTGCACCGCCACGTCCGACGCCTGCCTTCCCCGCGACCCGATCGGATGGCGGCCCTGGAGAACCCGCTGCGGACCCCGCCCGCCACCCTGTGAACAACTCCCCTGTGATGACAGCGAATTGTGCCCTACGGCACACCATGTCGTTTCCGGTAGGTGTGATCGGCGCGGGTGAAGCGGGGCGGGCCGTGTTGACCCGGCTGCGAGAATTTCCGTATGGCCGAGATCATCCAGCGTGACGGGACCTGGGCCTTCGACGGCACGACGGTCAGGATCACGCCTGGGCTGCACCGCTCCGTGCCGCTGTTCCGGCAGACGTACGGGGAGATCGCCGTGCCTCTGGAGGCGGTCGCCGGGATCGTCTACGAGCCCGAACGCAGGCGCGGCCGGCTGCGGATGCGGCTGCGTGAGGGGGCGGATCCGCTGTTGCAGGCGACCGGCGGTCGGCTGCCCGACACGGCCGATCCCTATCGGCTCACGGTGGACATGGACCGTTCCGGGGTCGCCGAGTACCTCGCCGAGGAGATCCGGCACGCGCTGCTGCTCGAGCAGATCCCCCATGAGGCGACCGGGGCGTATCTGCTGCCGGGTCCGCCGGTTCCGGTCTCCGTGCGGTCGTCCGACGGGACGGTCTCCTTCGACGGCATCCAGGTGCGCGTCGACTGGGCGGACACCTCGGACCGGGTGAAGCGGGCGACCGGCCCGCGCGTGATCGACGTCGGTGACCTCGTGCAGGTCGAGTGGCTGCCCAACTCCGGTTACGAGGACGGCTTCCTGCGCTTCGTGACCCGCGAGACGGTGTTCTCGAAACTGCCCGCCGAAAAGGACCCGTACGCCCTGGACCTGTGGGGCAACGTGAGCCGCGACCTGCTGACGGCCCTGGTGGCGACCGCGGTCACCGCCCGTCTCCCGCACCCCTCGGCCCGCGCGCACACCGAGCCCGGTCACGAGGACGAGGGCGAGAGCGCGGGCGCGGGCGCCGACCGGTTCCGGCGGGTGACCGCGTCCCTCCCGCCCCGGGCCGACCACCACGACGTACTGCTGCGCCGGCTGCGTGAACTGGGCGAGCTGCACCGGGACGGGGTGCTGACGGACGAGGAGTTCGCGAGGACGAAGGCGGTCGTCCTGAGGGGATTCTGACTCCCCCGTGCTCAGCTCAACAGGTCCGGTTCGCTGCGGCTGATGTCCTGCCAGAGCGGCTGGTAGTTGATCCAGGCCACCAGGTCGCCGCCGAGCTGTTCCCGGGTCGCCACCGCCGCCCGGTGGTCGATCAGGACGGGTCGGCCCGCCGCCCGCGCGGTCAGCTGGACCTGGCTGGAGCGTTCCATCGACAGGAACCACCAGGCGGCCGCGTCGACGGAGTCGCCGACCGTCAGCAGGCCGTGGTTGCGCAGCACGAGCGCCTTGTGGGATCCGAGCGCGGCCGCGATGCGCCGCCCCTCCCCGGCGTCGACGGCCACCCCGGTGTAGGCGTCGTAGAGGGCGTGGTCCTCGTAGAACGCGCAGCTCTCCTGGGTGATGGGGTCGAGCAGCTCGCCGAGCGCGGCCAGGGCGCGGCCGTGGACCGAGTGGCAGTGGGCGACGGCGACGACGTCGGGGCGGGCGGCGTGGACCTGCGCGTGCACGGTGAAGGCGGCCTGGTTGACGTGGTAGCGGCCCTCGACGACCTGCCCGTCGGCGTTGGCCAGCACCAGGTCGCTGACGGTGACGTGCTTGAACGGCATCCCGAACGGGTTGACCCAGAAGCAGTCGCTGAACTCGGGGTCGCGGGCGGTGATGTGCCCGGAGACGCCGTCCTCGAAGCCGAGTCGCCCGAAGATCCGCACCGCCCCTGCCAGCCGTTCCTTGCGGTGCCGGCGCTCGTCCTCCATCGAGTCGTGCATCGGCGGCATCGCGAACTGCAGCCGGTCGGTGGGCAGCGGGGCAGGCGGCGTGGGCCCGTGCATCGGTCCTCCAGCACTGGGTTGCTTTACGACGCGGAAGTTACCGTCGGTCAGTGCAAAAGGGCAGAGCCGTTATGCAAAGATGACGATTTCCGTCACCTTCGGAGCACGTCTTGAGCATCGCCGATCGCCACATCACCTCCCTCATGCGTCAGATCTCGACGCGCAACGCCATCGAGCTCGTCCATCCCTTCGCCGAGTTGCAGACGTTCGGCGCGCTGGTCTACATCGCCGAGTGCTACGGCTTCCGGTACGAGAGCGTGCGTCTTGTCGGCAAGCAGCGCATCCTGCACGTCCAGTTGGTGCGCGATCCCAGCCCGTTGGCGCGGCAGCGGGCCGCGGCGAACTCGGCGGCCTTCCCCGACCCGGGCCCCGGACGGCCTGTGCCGGGCATGTACCTGGGCTCGCTCACCCCGGTCCCCGAGGCCCAGCCGGACGTCGACCTGATCACGGCGCTCATCCGCCACGACGCCCTCGGCGCGGCCGCCAACCGCAGGCAGCTGCAGTTCATCGGCTGGGGCTCGGCGGTGCTGTTCCTGCTGATGGCCGTACTGACCGGCGTGTACGCCGTGCTGCTCCCGCTCGCCGTGCTGATGCCGGCGTTCATGCTGGGCGCGCTGCGGGTGAACACGAGCCGGCGCGCGAAACTGGCCAAGCAGCTCACGGCGGCCGGGTGCACGCCGGTGCGGGACGCGGCGGGGCTGGAGCGGTATGTGCGGCCGGTGCCGCAGGGGTTCTGAGCCGAAGTCCTGGCCATACCGGACAGCGGCTGTCGGGTATCGGCGTCAGACTCGCCGTATGACAGCGAACTGGGCGGCCTTCGCCGCAGCCGAACCCGCACTCGCGAAGCTCGCCGAGGACCGTTTCGGGGCCTTCACGCACCACGTCCTCGCGACCCTGCGCAAGGACGGCTCCCCACGCACCACCGGCATCGAGGTCCGTTTCCTCGGCGGTGAGCTGTGGCTCGGCATGATGCCGGGCTCGCTCAAGGCCCTCGACCTGCGCCGGGACCCCCGCTTCGCCCTCCAGGCCAACCCGGGCGAGGGCACCGGGATGGGCGGGGGCGACGTACGGATCGCCGGCCGGGCCGTGGAGGTGGTGGACGGGGCGGCGAAGGCGGGTTACGTGAAAGAGGTGGAACCGCCGGAGCCGTTCCACCTCTTCCGCACCGAGCTGACGGAGGTCGTGCGGACCTACGTCGAGGACGACACGTATCTGGTCGCCCAGGTCTGGAAGCCCGGAGAGCCGGTGCGCACTCTCAAGCGGACGTGACCTTCAGGACAGCGGGGACTACTCCCACTCGATGGTGCCCGGCGGCTTCGAGGTGACGTCGACGACGACACGGTTGACGTCACGCACCTCGTTGGTGATCCGGGTGGAGATCTTCGCCAGGACGTCGTACGGCAGGCGTGACCAGTCGGCGGTCATGGCGTCCTCGGAGGAGACCGGGCGCAGGACGATCGGGTGGCCGTAGGTGCGGCCGTCGCCCTGGACGCCGACGCTGCGGACGTCGGCGAGGAGGACCACCGGGCACTGCCAGATCTCCCGGTCGAGACCGGCGGCCGTCAGCTCCTCGCGGGCGATGGCGTCGGCGTCGCGGAGCAGGTCGAGGCGGTCCTTGGTGACCTCGCCGACGATCCGGATGCCGAGGCCGGGGCCCGGGAACGGCTGACGCTGGACGATCTCCTCCGGCAGGCCGAGTTCCTGGCCGACCATCCGGACCTCGTCCTTGAACAGCTTGCGCAGCGGCTCGATCAGCTGGAACTCGAGGTCCTCCGGCAGGCCGCCCACGTTGTGGTGCGACTTGATGTTCGCGGTGCCGGTGCCGCCGCCGGACTCGACGACGTCCGGGTACAGCGTGCCCTGGACGAGGAACTCCACGGCCGGGCCCTCGTCGGCGATGATCTCCGCCTGGGCCTGCTCGAAGACGCGGATGAACTCGCGGCCGATGATCTTCCGCTTCTCCTCGGGGTCGCTGACCCCCTTGAGGGCGGTGAGGAAACGCTCCTCCGCGTCGACGACCTTCAGCTGGACGCCGGTCGCGGCCACGAAGTCCTTCTCGACCTGCTCGGTCTCGCCCTTGCGCATCAGACCGTGGTCGACGTAGACGCAGGTCAGCTGGGAGCCGATGGCCTTCTGGACGAGGGCGGCGGCGACCGCGGAGTCCACGCCGCCGGAGAGGCCGCAGATGGCGCGCTTGTCGCCGACCTGCTCGCGGATGGCCGCGACCTGTTCCTCGATGACGTTGCCCGTGGTCCAGGACGGGGTGAGCCCTGCGCCTCGGTAGAGGAAGTGCTCCAGCACCTGCTGGCCGTGCGTGGAGTGCATGACCTCGGGGTGGTACTGGACGCCGTACAGCTTCTTCTCGTCGTTCTCGAAGGCGGCGACCGGGACGACGTCCGTGGACGCCGAGACGGAGAAGCCCTCGGGGGCGGCGGAGCAGGCGTCGCCGTGCGACATCCACACGGCCTGCTCGGCCGGGGTGCCCTCGAAGAGGGTGGAGGACGAACGGGAGACGTGCAGGTCGGTGCGGCCGTACTCACGGGCGCCGGTGTTGTCGACGGTGCCGCCGAGGGTCTGCGCCATCAGCTGGAAGCCGTAGCACATGCCGAAGACGGGGACGCCGGCCTCGAAGAGGGCGCGGTCGACGGTCGGGGCGCCCTCCTCGTACACGGACGAGGGGCCGCCGGAGAGGATGATCGCCGCCGGGTTCTTGGCGAGCATCTCCTCGACCGGCGTGGTGCTCGGCACGATCTCGCTGTAGACCCGCGCCTCGCGGACTCGACGGGCGATGAGCTGGGCGTACTGCGCGCCGAAGTCGACGACCAGGACGGTGTCGGGGGCGGCGGCAGCGGGAGTCGCTGATGACACGGGGGCCTTCCGGCGGTTGGGCGGGGTCTCTGTGCTGGCCAATTCTACCGAGGTGGGCGTGGGTCCGGTCCCGTGACCGGACGGCCTCCTCGTCTCAGGATGCGAACCGCCTTGGATGTCGCCCGGCGACCCTGCATACTGACCGCATGCTTCCGCACACGACCTTCGTCTTTACCTATGGCAACCGGCCCACCGGCTGCCATGGTCGTGCTGCTTGAGCAACTGACAAGCGACTTCCCAGGCGCCCCGGGCCGACAAGGTCCGGGGCGCCTGGTGTTTTCCGGATCCTGTCGCTCCGGGGCGTCCCACCGAACCGACGAGGAGCCCCCATGACCGCCACCGACGTGACCGGCGCCCGTACCCCCGAGGCCGCCGACGTGATCACCGGTGCACGCGAGCGCATCGACGCCCTGGACGACCGGATCATCGGGCTGATCCAGGAACGGATGGCGGTGTCCGCCGTCGTCCAGGAGGCGCGGATCACGTCCGGCGGGCGGCGGGTGAACCTCTCCCGTGAGATGGAGATCCTCAGCCACTACAGCGAGGCGCTGGGCAAGCCGGGCACGTCCCTCGCCATGACGCTCCTGGAGCTGTGCCGGGGTCGCATCTGAGTTCGGGCGGCCTCTCACCCGTACGGCGCGTGACCGCCCCACGGACGGTGTCGTTGTCCCGGTGTCCGCTCCAGCCAGGGGCGGGCCCGTAAGAACCACGCGTGGCTCGCTGGAGCGATGAGGCGTGCGGATCGTGCCGTGCGTCGTGGGACCTCGCTCCGGACAGGTGACCGGACGGCAGGGGACAGCAGCCCGGTCACCCAAGAGAACGGCCGGCCTCGGGGACGCCCGGGGCCGACCGGCGGAAAATGCAAAAATGCACAAGGGCTGGGTCAAACGGTTGCGGGGGCCGCGCTCATCCAGCACGATGCGTAGAAAGCTCCCTTTCGGCCCCGCAAGGCCGTGCACTCCACCCGGCCTTGCACGGCACTCGACAAGCCAGCGGCGCAACCCCCCGGCGCCGCTCCCAGGCACCGGCGCTGCCCTGACGCCGGTGCTGACGATGACGAAGGGCCTCGCGGATTCCGTCCCGCGAGGCCCTTCGTCATGTCCGGGCGAGTCATGTCCGGGCGAGTCATGTCCGGGCGAGCCGCGGCCAGGCGAGCCGTCGGGGAACGGCCAGGAAGGATCCCCGGCGAGAGTCATTGATTTCTCAAAACTTTCGCCGATCTTTCACGCTATGCACACATCGAGCCTCTTAGGGATCACTTCGAGCCAAACAGCGCTTGGTCAACTTTTGGCCAGTGCTTGATCCCGTTAGATCGCCCCATCCGCCCCGCACTCATCGGAACCTCCGACGAATCGCACAGGCGGCGGACAGACAGGGGGGATCGCAGGTGGCGATCAAACGGAGGACGATCTTCGTCATAGGGGTGGCGACCGCCGCCCTGGCCGCGGGCACCACCATGGTCCAGGCCGCACTGACCGACAACATGTACCCGACCAGCAACTACTTCCACACCTGTTTCGACGGCGACATGGGCGACGGGTTCTGCCAGACGGACAACAAGACCCTCACCCTCTACAGAGAGGGCAGTCTGACCGCGGCCGAGAAGAAGACCATCGCCCGTGCGGCGAAGGACTACTTCGGGCCGACCGACCTCGTCGTGAAGGTCCAGTCCTCGGGTGTCTACGTAGGCGGCGCGGAGACCGACGTCATCTACAAGTCGAAGACCCTCACGCGCGGGAAGATCGGCATCACCTGGTGTGATGACGCCGTCAACGCGAAGACGTGCGACCAGCACTACATCGTCTTCAACAAGAACCACACCGACATCGGCTCGGTCAACAAGTCGGACGCCTGCCACGAGACCGGGCACGCCGTCGGCCTGACGCACGGCCCCGACGCCAGCCCCCGGCTCGGCCTGTACGACGACCGCCTCGGCTGCATGTCGTACAACGACGTCTACAAGCTCGGCGCCAACAACAAAGAGAACATCAACGCGACCTACTGAGGTCCGACCGGATCTGCCGAGAACAGTTCACATCTGACGAGCTGACCAGGGGGAATCTCGTGGCAATGAGCACCAGAATGAAAGTGACGGGGACCGTGCTGGGCGCCGCCGTGGCCGGTGTCCTGATCGGTTCGGCCGCGCTCGTCCCGTTCGCGGACGACGCGCACGCCGATGCGGCGGGCCGGCGCGGCGGCGTCGTCCTCGGCGAGTCGAAGGACGCCATCCCGTCCCGCACCGCGAGCGACTGGGTGTCGTACGGCGACCAGGCGGCGGTCGTCCATGTGGCCGCCGAGCACGAAGGGGTCGCCGACAGCGAGGAGATCGCGGCCGGCGAGGGATACCTGTCCCGGACGATCGATCTCCAGGTCAAGGAGCGCGTGTGGTCGCGGTCCGGCGCCACCGCCCTGCCCGACACCCTGTCGGTCATCGCCGACGGCTGGGAGTTCAAGCAGGACGCCAGCAAGCTCCGGGTGAGCTCGCAGGACTCCTCCCGCATGGAGGTCGGGCACGACTACCTGGTCTCGTTCGCCCACTTCTCCGACGGCGAGTGGTCGACGCTGGGGACCGGCGCGATCCTGCCCTACGACGGCAACGAGGTGGGCCAGGGCGAGTACCAGGGCGCGACGGTCACCGCCTCGGCGTACCGCTCTTCGATGGCGGCGCGGCTGGTCACTGGGGTGGCCGAGCCCCTCACCTACCAGGCGGCCGGCAAGACCGCAGCCGGCGTCAAGGCGATGCTGACCAGCGCGACCCCCGACGCCACCGCCGCACAGAACTACGCCCTCGACGCGGTGGCCCGGGCCCGGCTGGTCGCCAAGGCCGCGGCGGCCGCGGCGGCGGCCGCGGACACCTTCTGCCGGGTGGCGGCGCCGCTCGCGACCGACGCCGGCAGCAAGTACTCGCCGAGTGAGCTCTCGGACGTCGTGGGCGACCTGGCCGGGATGACGGAGACGCCGGCGGACGCCACGATCCTGCGGGCCTACGCGGCACAGCTCCGCTCCGGCGACACGTCCACCTGGACCGCCAGCGCCATCCGCAAGACGGCGGCCACCCGGATCGGGCGCGCCTGCACCATCGACGTCGGCGACCTCCTGCCGAACGACACGGACGACGCCGAGTGACCGCGATGAAGTGACGGATGCGAGTCGTGGCCCGAGCGCTCGGGCCACGGCTCGGCCGGGCCGCCCTCCCTGAACGAACAGAGGCCTCGCGGCGTCACAGTGGCGACCTGCCGTACCGACCGAGGGGGAGTCCCGTGGCCATGACCACGCGCACGAAGATCACGGGGGTGGTGCTCGGCGCGGCCGTCGCCGGCGCGCTCGCGCTCGTCCCGCTGACGGACGACGGCCCCGATCCCGGCCCTGGCCCTGGCCCCGGTCACGACACCGCCGGCGCAGGCGCAGGCGGGAACGTCGTGCTCGGCGAGTCGGAGAAGGAGGCTGTGCCCTCGTTCACCGCGACCGACTGGGTGTCGCACGGCGACCAGGTCGCGGTCGTCCGGGTCACGGCCGAGCGCGAGCTGCGCGACGCCTCACGTGCGGACACGGGCGACGACTCGGGCGAGGACTACCTGGCGCGGACGGTCGACCTGCGGGTCGGGCAGCGGCTCTGGGCCCGTTCCGGCGCGCCGGCGCTGCCGGTCACGGTGTCGGTCACCGCCGACGGGTGGCAGCTGAAGGACGGTGCGAAGAGGGAAGTGGGGTCGCGGGCCTCCTCGCGGCTGGAGGTCGGCCACGACTACGTGGTCGCATTCGGACACTTCTCCGACGGAGCGTGGGCCCCGCTCGGGTCGGGCGCTGTTCTGCCCTGCGACGGCGGTCGGATCGGCGACGGGGAGTTCCAGGGGGAGACTGTCACCGTCGACGCCTACCGCTCGGCGCTGGAGCAGCGGCTGGTCCCCGGCGACGAGGAACCGGTGGCGTACCGGGCCGTGGGGAAACCGGCCGCCGGCGTCCAGGGGATCCTGCGGGGTGCAAAGCCGACCGATGGCTGAATCCGAACCGCCACCCGACCCCCGGACAATGTGATGCGCGCCACATAAAGATCCTGTGAGCGGAGGGCAACTGTTCACAGGCTTCACCTGTCACACCTAGCGAAACAAGGCCCACTCCCACACCCCCATGCGGAAGGCCTCCCCCCAACCAGATCGACCGAGGTCTTCATGAAGCTCCGCCGCACGATGGTCACCATGGCCGCGACCGCTGTCATCGCGCCACTCGCCCTGCTGTCCGCGCCCGCCGCCTTCGCGGAGGAGAACGACACCTCCTCCCCGAGCGCGACCGCGACGGAGACCGTCACCTCCACCCCGGCCACGGCCGACTCGGACGCCCCGGGCGCCTCTGGCTCGCCGACCGACACCACGTCGCCGTCCTCGTCGTCCGCGTCGGACGGCGGCCTGAAGGCGTCCGGTACGCCGTCGGACACCACGTCGCCGTCCGCGACCGGCTCGGGCACGGCCGGCGCGAGCGCTTCGGCAAGCGAGGACGAGGGCGGGTTCGACCCGTACACGGACTGCAAGAGCGTCGACCTGGACAAGAACCTCTCGGCGACGATCAGCGGCCTGCCGAGCAAGATCGTCGCCGGTTCCGGCTGGCACGACTTCACGTACGAGGTGGAGAACAACTCCGACGTCGACTTCAAGAACGTGTACATGGCCACGTTCCTGGAGTACTCCGACGACACGGACGCCTGGCTGTCCGAGGGCCTCGCCGTCGTCCAGGTCAAGGAGGACGGCAAGTGGACCAACGCCTACCAGGACTCCTACGAGGACGAGAAGGGCAAGACCGTCAACGTCACCGGCTCCTTCGTGGGTCTGCTGGACGAGCTGGAGAAGGACTCCTCCGCCACCATCGACCTGCGGGTGAAGGTCGGCGCGAAGGCTCCGGCGGGCTCCTCGCTCGCGATGAGCGAGGCCGTCTACGTGGGCGACAAGGCCGACTGCCACTACAACGGTGACGAGTACGACGTCGAGATCCTCGCCGCCGGCGGCGACGCGGGCGGGGCCGGCGACGCCAAGCCGAACGGCGACAAGCCCACCAGCGGCGCCGGCGCCCGGCCCCAGGGCGGCGCCAAGCCGATCAGCGGCAGCCTCGCCTCCACCGGCTCCAGCTCCGCGCTGCCGATGATCGGCCTGGTCGGCGGGGTCACCGTGATCGCCGGTGCGGGCGCGGTGTTCGCCGCACGCCGCCGCAAGGTGGGCACGCACGCGTAACACGTCTTGGGTCTGAGGACCGAAGGACCAGCGAAGGGACCTGCGCTCGGAGGGGGGCGCGGGTCCCTTCGCCCATTCCCCGGGCGGTGGCCCTACTGCTTGGGCGGGACGGTCGGCATGCCCAGGAACGGCAGCTTCAGCGCGCCGAACGCCTCCGCCGGGACCGCCGGGCTGACCGGCTCCACCGGCTTCAGCCGCTCGTACGCCGCTCCCTGCGCCGGACGCGGGTCCGTCTCGCCCTTGTTCGGCCAGTACGACATCGCGCGCTCGGCCTGGGCGGTGATGGTGAGCGACGGGTTCACGCCCAGGTTCGCCGAGACGGCGGCGCCGTCGACGACGGAGATGCCGGGGTGGCCGTAGAGGCGGTGGTACGGGTCGATGACGCCGGTCTCGCGCGAGTCGCCGATCGGGCAGCCGCCGAGGAAGTGGGCGGTGAGCGGGGTGCCCATCAGCTCGCCCACGTTGGAACCGGCGAAGCCGTTGATGTCGGCGGCGATCGCGGAGGCCGCCTCGGAAGCGGCCCTGATCTGCTTGGGATTGGGGGCGCCATGCCCCTGACGTGCCGTCAGCAGCCCCTTGCCGACGCCGTCCGGCTTCAGGTACGTCGTCAGTGAGTTGTCCAGGGACTGCATGACCAGGCCGATGATGGTCCGCTCCGACCAGCGGCGGTTGGACAGCGAGCGCAGGACGAGCAGGGGGTGGCGGGCCGCGTTCGCCAGCCAGCCCGCGACCCGCGACGAGCCCTGCGCGTAGGGCACTTGCAGGATCGACAGGCCGCCCATCGAGTTGGAGCCCTTGCCGTAGCGGACCGGCTCGATGTGGGTGTTCTCGTCCGGGTGGATCGAGGAGGTGATGGCGACCCCGCGCGTGAAGTCCGCCTTCGGCGCGCCGGTCGCCTTGCGGTAGCGGCGGTCGTCGGTCTGCGCGCCGACCAGGGCCTCGGAGTTGGTACGGGTCAGCTCGCCCAACCGGTCGGACAGGTACGGGAGTTGGCGGCCCGCCTTCATGCGGTGCAGGAGGGTCTGGGTGCCGTACGTCCCGGCGGCGAGGACGACCCGGCGGGCCTTGAAGATCCGGCCCCCGTCCTTCTTCCCCCTGCCTGTCTTCTTCCCGCCTGTCTTCTTCCCGCCTGTCTTCTTCCCGCCTGTCTTCTTCCCGCCTGTCTTCTTCGCGTCGGTGGGGAGGGTGGCGACCGCGTAGCCGCCCTGCGAGTCGTCCGTGACCGACACGACCGTCGTCAGGGGGTGCACGACCGCGCCCGCCTGTTCGGCGAGGTGGAGGTAGTTCTCGTTGAGGGTGTTCTTCGCGCCGTGCCGGCAGCCGGTCATGCACTCGCCGCACTCGGTGCAGGCGTTGCGGTCGGGGCCGACGCCGCCGAAGTAGGGGTCGGGCACCGGCTCCCCCGGCCTCGCCTTCGCGCCCGTGCCGTCCGCGTCCTCGCCGTCGCCGAAGAACACGCCGACCGGCGCCATGTGGAAGGTGTCGCCGACGCCCATCCGCTGCGCGGCCGCCTTGAGGTGCACGTCGGAGGGGGTCGTGGTCGGGTTGAGCCGTACGCCGAGCATGCGGCGCGCCTGGTCGTAGTACGGCTTCAGCTCCTCCTGCCAGTCCGTGATGTCACGCCACTGGGGGTCGTCGAAGAAGGGCTTCGGCGGTACGTAGAGGGTGTTGGCGTAGTTGAGAGAGCCGCCGCCCACGCCCGCGCCGGCCAGGACCATGACGTTGCCCAGCAGGTGGATGCGCTGGATGCCGT
Organism: Streptomyces sp. NPDC051677; assembly: GCF_044453465.1. Taxonomy (NCBI): domain Bacteria; kingdom Bacillati; phylum Actinomycetota; class Actinomycetes; order Kitasatosporales; family Streptomycetaceae; genus Streptomyces; species Streptomyces sp. NPDC051677. The sequence continues at coordinate 156,934 of NZ_JBITCT010000014.1, read as the reverse complement.
ACAGGCCGAGTCTCGGGGCCCAGAGGTAGTTCTTCAGGTCCCAGGAGTTCTTCGGCAGCGACTCGCGGGTGAAGCGGCGGCCGGCTTCCAGGACGCCGACTCGGTAACCCTTTTCCGTCAGGCGCAGGGCGGTCACGGAACCGCCGAATCCTGAGCCGACGACGAGAACGTCGTAGTCGTAGGCGTGGGCGTCCTGGGGCACGTGCTCTCCTCGTTGAGAACGGGCGGGGGGCGGGGGCGGAACACGCCCTAGCGCAGCCGGAGTGCCTTCATCACCTTCAGGCTTCGGCTCATGAACTCCGCGTACTTCGCGTCGTCCATGCCCAGGGCCGGGGCCAGCGGCAGCAGGCGCTGCTGGGCGACCGTCTGGGCCTCCGTGTACTTGAGGATGCCGTCGGAGCCGTGGCGGCGGCCGAGGCCGGAGTCCTTCATGCCGCCCATGGGGGACTGGACGCTGCCGTAGGCGGCGGCGTAGCCCTCGTTGACGTTCACGGTTCCGGCCCGCACCCGGGAGGCGACGTCCCGGCCGCGGCGGCCGTCCTTCGTCCACACCGACGAGTTCAGGCCGTACGGCGTGGCGTTGGCCTGCTCGACCGCCTCGTCCTCGGTCTTGAACCGGTAGATGGAGACGACCGGGCCGAAGGTCTCCTCGGCGCAGACCGCCATGGGCTCGGTCACGCCGTCGAGGATGGTCGGCTCGAAGAAGTACGGGCCGATGTCCGGGCGGGCGACGCCGCCGGCGACGACCTTGGCGCCCTTGGCGACGGCCTCGTCCACGTGCCGGGTCACCGTCTCCAGCTGGCGCTCGCCGACCAGGGAGCCCATGTCGGCGCCGTAGGCGAGGGAGGTGCCGAGGCGCATGGCCCTGGTGCGGGCGGCGAAGCGCTCGACGAAGGCGTCCGCGATCGACTCGTGGACGTACAGCCGCTCGATGGAGATGCAGAGTTGACCGGCGGAGGAGAAGCAGGCGCGGACGGCGCCGGCCGCGGCCTTCTCGATGTCGGCGTCCTCGAGGACCAGCATGGCGTTCTTGCCGCCGAGTTCGAGGGAGACGCCGACGAGACGGGCGGCGGCGCCCTGGGCGACCTCGCGGCCGGTGCGGGTGGAGCCCGTGAAGGAGACGTAGTCGGCGTGCCGGACGACCTCCGGGCCGACGACCGGGCCCTCGCCGATCACGACCTGGAAGACGTCGGCGGGCAGGCCGGCCTCGACGAGCAGGTCACGCGCCCACAGGGCGGTCAGGCAGGTCTCGGTGTCGGGCTTCATGACGACCGCGTTGCCCGCGACGAACGCGGGGAGCGCGTCGCCGACCGACAGCTCCAGCGGGTAGTTCCAGGGGGCGATCTGGCCGACGACGCCGCGCGGGTGGCGCAGCTCGGTGACCTTCGTCAGGGTCGGCATGGCGCCGGCGTGCCGCTTGGGGCGCAGGTAGGCGGGGGCCTTGCGGCCGTAGTGCCGTGCAGCGACGGCGACGGCCTGCACCTCCTCGTGGGCGTGCAGGCGCGCCTTGCCGGTCTCCAGCTGGATGAGGTCGAGCACCTCGGCCTGACGGGCCAGTATCAGGTCGTGGAAACGGAGCAGGACGGCGGCGCGCTCCCGCACGGGCGTGCGCGCCCAGACGGCCTGCGCCCTGCGGGCCGCCTCGTAGGCCCGCTCCACGTCCGCCGGGGTGGACTCGGGCAGGTCGGCCAGCTTCTCGCCGGTGAACGGCGTGTGGTTGGCCGTACGGCCGGAGCCGGTCACGCCCTTGGTGAGCTGGGCGACCAGCTCCGGAGTGACCACGTCGGCGGCGGTGCGGACGCCGGTGGGGGTGGGGGCGATCGGGTTGGTGCCGGTCTTGGCCGACGTCGTTTCCGGCGTCGTTTCCGGCGTTGCTTCCGGCGTCGTTTCCGGGGCCTGCGAGTCCGTCATGAGGCGCAGGGTATGACGTGGGGAAGACTTTGGGTACCCGCCGGTAATACGGTTTCACCGACCGCACACACGACGCCAGCGTTCACTGGCAACAAACCTGCTGATCAGGGCGTTGGGGGAGGTCGTTCACCGATCTTCAGACGGTCGCGGGCCTGCTTGAACACGGTGGCGCCCTGCTTCTCGTCCGCAGTGCCCTTCGGCATGTCTACGCGCAACTCGTACAGGCGGGCGTCGCCGGTGCGGACGAAGAGCTCCATGACGCGGGTCGGCGTGTCGTCCAGCCCGTAGGCGGTGTCGGCGAGGGCGGCGTCGTAGCCGTGGAAGGTGGTGCGGGTGTTCCGGGTGCGCGCGTCGGGAGCGCGGCCCTGCCAGGTCTCGTGCGCCTGGGCCGCCAGAGCCATCGGCGCGGCGGGCGCCCGGTCCCACTGCGTGAGGCGTACGTCGACGGAGCGCGCCGAGTAGACCACCTGGCGCGGCTGCCGACCGGCGGCGCCCTGCCGGGCGGACTCCCGGTACGGACTCGGGAGGGAGAGCACGGCGTCCATTCCGTCCTCCTGGTGGGCGACCCAACGCGCCCCCGCGGGGGCGGGCTCCGCCGGAGCGGCCGGCGCCGAACTGGAGTAGGTCACCGCCCGCTCCCCGCCCGCCCCGCTCCCGCGCTCCCCCGGGAGCAGGGCGATCCCCACCCAGACCCCGCCGACGAGCAACCCGGTGAGCAACGCAAGGGCAGGGGGCCGACGGCGGAGGGGCCGCCGGGGCCGGGAGCTCGAAGTGGGACGCGGCGGCCCGGCCTGCAGCGCCCCGGCCTGCAGCGCCCCGGTCTGGAGCGGCCCGGCCTGGAGCGGCCCGGTCTGCAGCGGCCCGGTCTGCAGCGCCCCGGTCTGGAGCGCCCGGCCTGGAGCGCCCGGCCTGGAGCGGCCCGGTCTGCAGCGGCGACCTGCAGCGCCCGACCTGCAGCGGCCCGGCCTGCAGCGCCCCGGTCTGGAGCGCCCGGCCTGCAGCGGCCCGGTCTGCAGCGGCCCGACCTGGAGCGCCCGACCTGGAGCGCCCGGCCTGGAGCGCCCCGGCCTGCAGCGCCCCGACCTGCAGCGCCCCGGCCTGCAGCGGCCCGGTCTGGAGCGCCCCGCCCTGCAGCGCCCGACCTGCAGCGCCCGACCTGCAGCGGCCCGGCCTGGAGCGCCCGGCCTGGAGCGCCCCGGCCTGCAGCGCCCCGACCTGCAGCGCCCCGGCCTGCAGCGGCCCGGCCTGCAGCGCCCCGGTCTGCAGCGGCCCGGCCTGCGGCGGCCCGGCCTAGGGGTCGCCGGACAACTGCGGCTGTTTGACGGCGACTTCGCGCTCGACGAGCTCGTCGTGGGGCCGCCAGACGGTGCCCATGCCGCCAGAGCCGATGCGTTCCAGCAGCCGGTAACGCCCGCCCACCGTCCGTCCCTTGGCGCCGCCGGGGTCACCGTCGTTGCTCATGCCTCCATGACGACGACGATCCCCCTCACCCCCCACCCGAACCGGCGAACTGCGCCGGCATCACCAACTCGCCTTTGTCCGGGCCGAGCCGACTTCGGGTGCCGTGAACCTCACCGTGTCATGAACGTGTCGACGGCGACGTCGAAGTACTCCCGCGCCTCTCGCACCTTCCCGACCGGCGCCGACACCCACACGTCGTACAGCCGCCCGCCTTCCTCCCAGCACAGGTCGTACGTGTGCCGAGGGCCCTCCGCCGCGCTGAAGCCGTCCCAGGTGAACTCCCAGAGGGCGGCGGGACGTCCGCCGTGCGTGGTCTGCGTGACCCGGCCGTCGTGGTAGCCGGGGTTGGTGTCCGCGCCCTTGGCGGCCGCCCGCTCCATCACGCTCAGCGGGCCGCCCGGTTGCGGGTCGGCGACCTTGACGCCGAGGCGGAAGACCTCTCCCGGGGACATGTAGAAGACCCGCTCGCCCTGCGGCGTCCGCGTGAAGCCGTCCGGCACGGCCAGCGCGAACCCGCCGGGGTCGTCGGCCACACGGTAGCCGGAGGGCGCGGACGGCGGACGGCTCCCCCCGACGGGCTGCACGGGAACCGTCGTGGGGGACGGCGTGGCGGGCACGGAAGAAGGCCGGGAGGTGGGTGTGGGCGCAGGACTCGCCGAACCGCTCGCCGAACCGCTCGCCGAACCGCCGGCCCCCGGCGCCGAACTCGTGGGCGTGCGCCCCCCGTCGCCGTCCTCCCCCTTCATCAGCAGTGCCGCCGCCGACACGCCCGCCCCCGCCATCGCGGCGACCAGCAGCGCGGCCACCAGCACACCGCGCGTGGAGCGCTCCCGGGCGGGCGGGGCCGGCCTCGGCTGAGGGAGGTCGGCCTGGGTCGGCGTGTAGCCGGACGACACCGGCTGCGGCGTCCGCCCCGTGTCCAGGTAGGCGCGCAGCAGCCGCTCCGCCTCCGCCCCGCCCAGCCGCCGGTCCGGATCGCGCTCCAACAGCCCCCGTACGACGGGCAGGAGCGGCCCGGCCTGCACGGGCGTGCGGATCTCGGCGAAGACGACGGCGTGCAGGATGCCGCCCAACGAGTCGCGCCGGAAGGGGGATTCGCCGCTGAGCGCCGTGCACAGCAGCGCGCCCAGCGACCACAGGTCGGACTCCGCGCCGGTCCGCGCCCCGGACATCCGCTCCGGCGCGGTGTACTCGGGCGAGCCGACGAACGAGCCGGTCTCGGTGAGCGTGGTGGCGCCCGCGACCTGCGCGATGCCGAAGTCGGTGAGGACCACGCGGTCGCTGTCGCGTTCCAGCAGGACGTTCGCGGGCTTGATGTCCCGGTGCAGGACCCCGGCCGCGTGTGCGGCGCGCAGGGCGCCCAGCAGGGCGACGCCGATCCGGGCCGCCTCGTCCGGCGCGAGCGGGCCGTGCGCGGCGATCCGGTCGGCGAGCGAGCCGCCGTCGATCAACTCCATGACGATGTACGGGCGTTCGCCGTCCTCGACGACGTCGTGCACGACGATGATGTGCGGGTGGCTCAGCTGGGCGACCGCGCGGGCCTCGCGCAGCGTCCGGTCGCGGCGGCCCCGCGCCTCCTCGTCCGACAGCGTGTCGTCCTGGGTCAGCTCCTTGACGGCGACACGCCGTCCCAGCAGCTGGTCGGTGGCCCGCCACACGACCCCCATGCCGCCGCGCCCGAGCCTCGCCTCCAGCCGGTAACGGCCCGCGATGACCCGTACGGCGTTCCCGCCCCCCTCGGTCCCCATGCGCCCATCATGCCCCACCGGACGCCACGCCTCCGGGGCGCCGTCCGGCCAACTGACGACGGCTATGAGGCCGGTTCGCGCCAGCTCTGCAGTACGGACTTGAACTGCTTGGCCGTCGTGGCCCAGTCCGCCGCGGGCGAGGACATGTAGATCGCGTACTCGGTGCCGTCACGGGCGACGTACGTCTCCTCGATCGCGCGGCGCGGCCCGGGGAACTCCGTGTCCTTGGGCTGCGCGGTCCAGGTGTACTCCCACTCGGAGCCGTCGCGGTCGCGGTAGACGTTCTTCTCCAGGGTGACCCGGTTGTAGTCGACCAGCCGCTTGAGCTGCTGTTCCAGGTCGATCTGATGCGCGTACGGGTCGCTGAAGTCGGGGGACTTGTCGAGGGCGATGCGCACGAAGTGCTCGCCGCCGTCGGGCGAGTAGTCGATCTGCTGGAGGTCGCCGTCGTCCTGGTACACCTTCCGCTCCCAGCCGTCGGGCAGCGAGAGCCCGAAGCCGAGCGGGTCGTCGACCGGCTTCCCGGAGTCGGACGCGGCGGTGCTCGTCGGTTTCGGCGATGCGGACGACGACGCCTGCCCCGCCGAACCACTGGCCTCCGGCTGCCCCTTGTCCCACGCCTGCAGCGCCACCGCCGTACCCCCGCCGACCAGCGCGGCGACGACGATCACGAGCGCGAGCGTGCGCAGTCGGCGGCGCCGGGGCGGCTGGGCGGCCGACGCGGACGAGTCCGGGCCGAGGTGCGTCGGGCCCACGGCCGTCGGGTCGGTCATGGGGTGCCCCGGCCCGTGACCGTGGCCGTTGCCATGACCGTGGCCATGGCCGGGAACCGGTGTCGAGGCCTCCGGCGCCACGGGAACGTACGCCGTACCGGCGGTGCCGGAGATACCGCCCGTGCCGGACGTGGGGTGGGACATGGAGTGCGAGGTGGGGTGACCTCCCGTGGCCCGGTCGAGGCCGCCGAACTGCGTCGGCACGTACGCCTGCGCCCCGTTCGGGCGTCGGCCCTCGGCCACCTCGGCGAGAAGGTGCTCGGCCTCGGTGGTGTCGGGGCGGGTGGCCGGGTCCTTGCGCAGCAGGGCGGTGATGACGGGGCCGAGCGGGCCGGCGTACCGCGGGTCGGCGGCCTCCTCCTCGACGACGGCCTGCAGCGTGGTCAGCGGCGAGGTGCGCCGGAACGGCGACCGCCCCTCCACCGCTGTGTACAGCGTCGCGCCCAGCGCCCACAGGTCGGACGACGGTCCGGGATCGTGGCCGCGCACCCGCTCGGGGGCGAGGTAGTCGACCGAGCCGACGACCTCACCGGTGCGCGTGATGGTCGAGTCGCCCTCGATCTGCGCGATGCCGAAGTCGGTGAGCAGGACGCGGCCGTCGTGCCCGAGGAGCACGTTGCCGGGCTTGACGTCACGGTGCAGGACGCCGGCGGAGTGCGCGGCACGCAGGGCACGCAGCACCCACAGGCCGATCCGGGCCGCCTCGGCGGGCTCGACGCGCCCGTCCTCCTTGACGGCGTCGGCCAGCGAGCGGCCCTCGACCAGCTCCATCACGATCCACGGCCGGCCGTCGTGTTCGAGCACGTCGTGCACGGTGACCACGGCGGAGTGGTTGATCCGCGCCGCCGCGCGCGCCTCCGCCCTGGTCCGCGCCAGCAGGACGGCCTGGTCGCCCTCCGAGACGTAGAGCGCGGCCGTCAGCTCCTTGATGGCGACGGCCCGGTGCAGCAATTCGTCGTGCGCACGCCACACCCGGCCCATGCCGCCGCTGCCGATGGAATCGGCGAGCCGGTAGCGGCCCGCGAGGAGCAGGCCCTGCATCTGATTCACGTTGCCCCGCAATGCTCTTGACAGGGTCAGCGTAAAGACCGGGTCGCATTCGTGGAACCAGCGGGGTCCCAAGGAGACAGCACTGTGACGGTTGTCGCTTCCACGGGCATGCGGGAACCAGCGCGGACCGGGGTGCTCTCAGCCGGTGTACTGGTACGTGGCCGACGCCTGCTCGTACAGCCGCGTGACCTCGTCCCGCTCCGCCTCGGGGCCTCTGACCTGCACGATGTGGTACCGCCCGGAGATGAGAACGGCGAGGTTGCGTACGTAGAGCGCCCGTCCGGCGCCGTCGGTCCAGGTGAACTGCCCCTCGGCCATGGTCCGCGCGCCCACCGTCGTCGTACGCAGCCCGGAGGCCGTCGCCCAGCTGGAGTCGCGGTACGGCTGGAGCTCGCTCTCCTTCTCCCGCTGGTAGACCATCGGGTCGCTGCCGTTCGACGACGCGCTGTCGCGCCCCGGTACGACGATCAGCTCGAAGTCGCCGTGCGCGTAGACGACCTGCCCGCGCCCGTTCTTCGGCGTACGGTCCCAGCCGTTGGCCACGGCCACCTGGAAGCCGGCGTCGTCCTTACGGACGGTGAACCCGTCGGCGACGTTCGCGCCGGCGCCGCCCGTGCTGCCGGCGCCGCCGGTCTGCGTCCGGGTGGCTTCCGAGGACGCGGAGGCGCCGGCGCCCGGCGAGGTCTGGTCGGGCCTGGGCTCGCTGCTCGCGTCGGGCGCCTGGCCCGCCTGGCCCGCCGATGTCGCGGTCGACCCGGTCCGCTGGGAACCGTCCGCACCGGCCGCTCCGTCCTCGCCGGCCTTGGGCATGAACAGCATGGCGTAGGCGATCGCCGCGGCCAGCACCAGCAGGATCAGCAACAGCAGTGTGCGGCCCAGGCTGCGCGGCGAGCGGCCCGTGTCCGGGCGGCCCCGCTTGTGCCGCGCGTGCGTCGCGGGCAGTCCGGCGCGCCGTCTGCGCACCAGCTCGCCCTTGCGGCGGACGATCGGCAGTCGGCGCGGATCGGCGGGCGGCGCGGCGACGACGTACGTGCCCGCCTCCGGCTCCGGTGCGGAACGGACCAGGGAGCGCAGCCAGCCCCGCAACTCCTCGAAGTCGAGACGCTCGGTGGGGTCCTGGCGCAACAGGGACTCCACGACCGGCCTGAGCGGTCCGCACTCCTCGGCGAACGCGGGCGGCTCGGCGCACACCAGCTGCACCAGCTCGGCCGTCGACTCCTCCGGGTACGGCGCATGCCCCTGTACGGCCCGGAAGAGCAGCGCGCCGAGCGCCCACAGGTCGGTCGCGGGACCGATCGGCGCGGCCAGCTGCCAGTTCTCGTGCACCGGTCCGGCCTGCTCGGGCGCCCACCGTTCGGTGACCGGCCCGACGACGGCCATCCGCGCCTGCCGTGCCCGCTCGGCGGCCAGCGCGGTGGCGGGGCCGCGCCGGGGAACGCTCCCGGGCGCCTCAGCCGCGACCTCGTCCCAACGCGCCCCGGCCCGCACCTCACCCGACGGTTCCTGCCCGGGCGGGAGGGAAGCGTGCGGGAGGGAAGGGTGCGGAAGGGAAGCGTGCGGCGAGGCGCCCGGCACGGGGGCGCCCCGGACGCCGTAGGGGTCGGCTATCTGCCCGGGAGGTCCGCCGTCCCCGGCCCCCGGGGCGTCGTCCGCCGCGGTCCGGGCGCCGGGCAGGGCCGCGCGCCCGTTCTGCTGCGCCTCCTGGGCCTCCTGCACCCGGGCCGCCGCCCGCGCGCCCGCCCGGTACGCGGCGATCGCGCCGGCCCGCGCGGCACGGATGTCTCCGCCGGTCTCCAAGGGCGCCCTGCGGGCCACCACCCCGCCCCCGCCGGACGACTCGCCCGCCGGCACCGGCAACACACCGGTCGCCCGCGCCTCTATGGCAGCGCGCCGAGCGGCCTCAGGATCCACCGCCTCGGCTGCCGCACCCACGCCCGGCCCGAAACCGCCCCCGGCAACACCGCCAACCCCAGCACCCACCCCACCAAAGCCACCAGTCCCAGTCGGTCCAACAGCAGACCCACTCACACCACCGGGCTGAAGCGGCGCCGCCACGGCCCGAGGCCCGCTTCCTCCGCCTGCCCCACCGTTCCCACCGTTCCCGGCGCTCCCGCTGTCACGGCCGCTCTCACCGTTACCGCCGGAGGCATCCTCGTCCGTCGGCACCGGGTCGTACCCGCACAGCGCCTCTTCGGCCGCGCCGACCGCGAGGCCGGTCAGCATGACCCGCCCGTCGTCGCAGACGAGGACCGTGCGCGCGGTGATGTTCCGGTGCACCCAGCCATGTGCGTGCAGCACCCGCAGCGCCGTGAGCACGTCGGAGGCGACCTCGGCCGCCCGGTACGGCGTCAGCGGCTGCTCGGCTAGCAGCGCGGCCAGCGGCCGGGCGGCGACCAGTTCACTCACTATCCACAGCGAGCCGCCCTCGGCGAACACGTCGAAGACCTGGTCCAGCCGCGGATGGTCGGGAATGCTCGCCGCGGCCTGCGCCGCCTCCATCGCCCGCCGTACGACGGGGTCGGCGGGCCGTCTCGTCCCGGCGCCCGCGCCGGCGGCCGCACTCGCGCCCACGCCCCGCACCCCTGGCCGCCGCGCTCCGCGCTCGCGGGCCGTGAACCCGTCGGGCAGCCCCTCCGCGTCGAGCACCTCCGCCTCGACGACCTCCGGCAACGGCACCTGGCGGACCAGGACTTCCTGCCCGCTGTAGGTGTCGAAGGCCCGGGTCTCGGTGAGTTCGTACTCGTCGGAAAGCGGCAACGGCAGGCGGTAGCGGTCGACGAGTACCCGACCCGCATAGTCGTCCACGTTGCCTCCCCCGGCCGCCCGGTCGGTCAATTCCGTTCGTCCTGCGTGCCGTTACAGCCTTATCCGGCCGTGTTGCTGGATGCGTACGGTCCGCAGGCACTCACGATACGTGCCGGAGGCAACCCGCAGAGAGGGGATGCGAGATCTCGCGCCCCCAACGCCGTTGCCGACGGCCGCTACTTCTTCGGCGTGAAGGTGTCCGTCAGCGTCGTCCAGGTGTTCGCCCGCAGGTCGGTGCCCCACGTGGCGGACTTCGCCGTGTACATCAGCGCGTACCCCTGGCTGGCGCTCACGACGAACCCGCGGTCGATCGTGCGGTACGCCGTCCCGCCCTCCGTGTAGGTGAACTCCCAGTCGGCCGTGTTCCAGCCCCGGTAGTTCACCTTCTCTATTCGGACCTTCTGGTACTGAGAGCGCTTCATGTAGCGCTCCTGGTTCTTCCAGTCGGCGACGGGGTCGTCCTTGGGCGTGGTCGTCCAGGCGACGAGCAGCGTCTGTCCGTCGGGCCCGGTGAATCGGTCCCCCGCGGCGCCCGAGGACTTGTACTTCCACCCTGTGGGCAGCCCGATCGAGTAGCCCTGCCCGCCCTCGTGTGTCGTCGCCGCCTTGCTGGTCTCGGTGGCGGTGACGCCGGACCCGGCGCCGCCGGCCGCGGCGGTGTTGCTCGGCGTGGCGCCGGAGGAGGAGCCGGACGGCGCCGACGACCCGTCCGTACGCGTCCCGCTGCCCTCGTCCTCCTTGGTGTCGGCGCTCGCGCTGCCGCCGGCCACCGTGCGGGAACCGCCGCCGCTCTTCGAGCCGCCCGCGGTGTCGTCGTCACCGCCGAGGGTGAGGGCCAGCACGGTACCGAGCACCGCGAGCACCACGACCACGGCGATGATCACCAGCGTGCGCTTCGGCACCACGTCGGTCAGCGGGGCCCTGGGCACGGGCCGCGGCGGCAGGTCCGGCGGCGTCATCACGGGCCATCCCGAGCTGCGTCCGCCCCCTTCCCCGTTCCCCCGCGAACCGGAAGCGGGAGCCGAGCCGGAAGGGGAGCCGGAACGCGCCGCAGGAACCGACGGGGACGACGACGGGGGCGACGACGGCGAAGCCGATGCCGCTCCGGCCGTCGGCCTGGGCGCCGACGTCGGTGCCGACGACGAGGCCGATGCCGTCCTGGCCTGGGACGCCGGCGAGGCGGACGGGGCAGCGGCGGACGGTGCGGTCCCGGTGCCCCGTGCCGCCCCGCCCTTCGGCGCCTCCGCGCTCACGGAACCGGAAGCACCCGACCCGTTCGCCGACTTGGCGCGGGACGCGGCCGCCGAGGTGGCCGCCCCCGCGGCGACGGCGGCCTTTCGCACGGACCGGAACGCCCCGCGCAGCTTCTCGCCCGCCTCCGCGCCCGATGAACTCCCCTTGCCTCCCGGGGCGTCCGGCTGCGCCGGCAGCGGCACGACCTTCGTCGCGTCGGCCGGCTCGGCGTGATGCGGCTCGGGTGCGTGGAGCACCGCGTTGAACATCGCCCGCGCACCGGCGTCGTCGAGCCGTCGCGCGGGATCCTTGGTGAGCAGCCCGTAGATGACGTCCTTCAGGGGACCCGCGTTCTTCGGCTCCTCCAACTGCTCGGTCATCACCGCGGTAAGCGTCGCGATCGCGGAGCCCTTGTCGTACGGGGGCGCGCCTTCGACCGCCGCGTACAGCAGACCGCCGAGCGACCACAGGTCGGCCGCCGGTCCCGGCTTGTGGCCGCGGGCCCGCTCCGGGGAGATGTAGGAGGGCGCGCCGACGAGCATGCCGGTGGAGGTGATCGACGGGTCGCCCTCGACCTGGGCGATGCCGAAGTCGGTGAGCACGACCCGGCCGTCCTCGGCGATCAGCACGTTCGACGGCTTCACGTCACGGTGCAGGATGCCCTCGCGGTGCGCCGACCGCAGCACGTCGAGGATCGCCAGCCCGACCTCGGCCGCGCGCTTCGGCTCCAGCACGCCGTCCTCACGGATGACCTCGGCGAGCGACTTGCCTTCGACGAGCTCCATCACGATCCACGGCCGGTCGTCCTCCTCGACCACGTCGAAGACCGTCACCGCGCTGTTGTTGCGGATCCGTGCGATGGCCTTGGCCTCGCGCAGCGTCCGTGTGATCAGCCGCCGCTTCTCGTCCTCGTCGATGTTCCCCGGGAACCGCAGCTCCTTGACGGCGACCGTGCGCCCGAGGGTCTCGTCCTCGGCACGCCACACCGTCCCCATGCCGCCGCGGCCGAGTACGTCTCCCAGCCGGTACCGCCCGGCGAGGAGACGTGCGCTCTTGTCCTGACGGGATGACCCCGCCCGCTCCGCCTCCGACATGCGTCCCCTCATGCAACCCGCCCTGACAGAGCCTCCATTGTCCCTCACCCGACAAGTGCCCGACGCCCAGGGTGCCCCTCATCGCATCCCGACCGCACCCCAGAAGTGGACCATTCCGGCCAGAAGGCCGAGTTCTGCCCTCGTACCCATGAGAACGAGCCGGTTCCGAACAGAGATCCCGGTTCCCTACGCTCGTTCGAGTGAATCGGTCGCACGCCCGCCCAAGTCGCTCGAGGTAGGGGGGAGTCGGGGCGGCGGAGCAGATCAGAGGGGCACGATGTCCGGTGCGCCCAGGCGGGCCGCGTCCGCCGTCAGGTCGTCGGGCTGGCGTTGCGACTCCCGCTCGGCCTCCACCCGCTTCTCGTAGTGCTGGACCTCGCGTTCGATGTGGTCCTTGTCCCAGCCGAGGACCGGCGCCATCAGTTCGGCGGCCTCCCGGGCGCTGCGCGCGCCGCGGTCGAAGGTCTCGATGGAGATGCGCGTACGGCGCGTCAGCACGTCGTCCAGGTGGCGTGCCCCCTCGTGGGAGGCGGCGTAGACGATCTCGGCGCGCAGGTAGTCGTCGGCGGCGTGCAGCGGCTCGCCGAGCGAGGGGTCGGCCGCGATGAGCTCCAGCACCTCCTCCGCCAGCGAACCGAAGCGGTTCAGCAGGTGCTCCACCCGCACCACGTGCAGGCCCGTCCGCGCGGCGGTCCGCGCCCGCGCGTTCCACAGCGCCCGGTAGCCCTCCGCGCCCAGCAGCGGCACGTCCTCCGTGACGCAGTCGGCGACCCGCTGGTCGAGCCCGCGCACCGCCTCGTCGGTCGCGTCCTTCGCCATCACCCGGTACGTCGTGTACTTGCCGCCCGCCACGACCACCAGCCCCGGCACCGGATGCGCGACGGTGTGCTCCCGCGACAGCTTGCTGGTGGCGTCGGACTCGCCGGCCAGCAGGGGCCGTAGACCCGCGTACACGCCCTCGACGTCGTCCCTGGTCAGCGGTACCGCGAGCACCGAGTTCACATGCTCGAGGAGGTAGTCGATGTCGGCGCTGGACGCGGCCGGGTGGGCCTTGTCGAGGTCCCAGTCGGTGTCGGTGGTGCCGATGATCCAGTGCCGGCCCCAGGGGATGACGAACAGCACGGACTTCTCGGTGCGCAGGATCAGCCCGGTGGAGGAGCTGATCCGGTCCCGCGGCACGACGAGGTGGATGCCTTTGGAGGCGCGGACGTGGAATTGCCCCCGCTCCCCCACCATGGCCTGGGTGTCGTCGGTCCACACGCCCGTGGCGTTGACGATCTGCCGGGCGCGGACCTCGTACTCCCCGCCCGCCTCGACGTCCTGGACGCGCGCGCCCACGACCCGTTCGCCCTCGCGCAGAAAGCCCGTCACCCGCGCGCGGTTGGCCGCCTTCGCCCCATAGGCCGCCGCCGTGCGCACGAGGGTGGCGACGAAGCGGGCGTCGTCCATCTGCGCGTCGTAGTACTGCAACGCGCCGACCAGCGCGTCCTTCTTCAAGGCGGGCGCGACGCGCAAGGCGTGACGGCGGGTCAGGTGGCGGTGCGTCGGCAGGCCCCGGCCGTGCCCGCGGGCCATGGACATGGCGTCGTAGAGCGCGACGCCCGAACCGGCGTACAGCCGCTCCCAGCCCTTGTGCTGAAGCGGATACAGGAAGGGCACCGGCTTCACGAGATGCGGAGCGAGCCGCTCCAGCAGCAGCCCGCGTTCCTTGAGCGCTTCCCGCACGAGGGCGAAGTCGAGCATCTCCAGGTAACGCAGGCCGCCGTGGATCAGCTTGCTGGACCTGCTCGACGTGCCCGACGCCCAGTCGCGCGCCTCCACCAGCCCCGTGGACAGGCCGCGCGTCACGGCGTCCAGGGCGGTGCCCGCGCCGACCACACCCGCTCCCACCACCAGCACGTCCAACTCGCGCTCGGCCATGGCCGCCAGTGACTCGGCTCGCTGCACCGGCCCCAGTGTCGCTGTCCTCACCGCTGCCTCCCGCTGTCGGTCGCGTCGGCCGCACCCGTCAGGGCGAAGCCCGGTCCGTAACCCCCGTGCCCAAATTCTGACCGTGTTGCCCGACTTCAGCCACCACTCACCCCCAGCCTGTGGACAACTCTCACAGAACCGGAGCGGACCTCCCGGGAAACGGGCCGGTCACGCACGGCCGATCACGCACGGCCGGCCAACACGGCAGATCAACACAGCCGATCAATCCCGCATAACGGTCATATTTACTCCTAGTCTGACATTGCGCTCGTCCATCCTGTCCACAGGGCTTGCGCACCTGTCCCACCTCGGTTATTGGGAAGGACGGCATACGCCATGCCCGCAGATCTCGCCGTCATCGGACTCGGCCCGCTCGGCCTGCCCCTGGCCCAGGCCGCAGTGGCCGCCGGCATCGCCACCGTCGGCTACCGCACCGGCCCCGAGGCCGGCTCCCTCAGCCCCGCCGAACTGCGCCGGATGCTCTCGGGGGGCTTCCGGCCCGCCACCAACCCCGCCGAACTGGGCCGGGTGCGCACCGCCGTCATCTGTGCCCCGACCTCGCGCGACGCGGACGGCGCACTCGACCTGAGCCAGGTGGAGGCGGCCGCCCGCACCCTCGCCGGACACCTGCGCCCGCACACCACCGTGATCCTTGAGTCGCCCGTGTACCCCGGTGCGACGGAGGAATTCCTGCGACCGCTGCTGGAGGAGATGTCAGGCCTGCGCGCGGGCCGCGATTTCCACCTCGCCTACTCCCCCAGCCGGGTCGACCCGGGCAGCCGCGCCTTCACCCCGGCCAACACGCCGAAGGTCATCGGCGGACTCACCCCCGCCTGCACCGAGTCCGCGGCGACCTTCTACAGCCGCCTCACCGACAAGGTGGTACGCGCGCGTGGCCTGCGGGAAGCCGAGACCGTGCAGCTCCTGGAGACCAACTTCCGACACGTCAACATCGCGCTCGTCAACGAAATGGCCGTCCTCTGCCACGACTTGGGCGTCGACCTGTGGGACGTCGTCCGCTGCGCGGAGACCAAGCCGTTCGGCTTCGAGTCCTTCCGCCCCGGCCCCGGCGTCGGCGGCCACTCCGTCCCCCTGGACCGCACCGGCCACCCCGGCAGCCCCCTGCGCATGGTGGAACTCGCCCAGCAGGTCAACAGCCGCATGCCCCGCTACGTCGTCCAGCGCGCCGCGGCCCTCCTCAACGAGCACGGCAAGTCGGCGCGGGGCGCGCGCGTGCTGCTGCTCGGCGTCACCTACAAGCCCGACCTCGCCGACCAGCAGGGCACACCCGCGCGCGAGATCGCGATCCGCCTGATGGAGCTGGGCGCGGCCGTCAGCTACCACGACCCGCACGTCCCGTCCTGGAGCGTCCTGGACCGCCCGGTCCCCCGCGCCGACTCGCTCTACGAGGCCGCCGCCGAAGCCGACCTGACGATCCTCCTCCAGCAGCACCGCACGTACGACCTCCAGGGCCTGTCGGTGAAGGCCCAGCTGCTGCTGGACACGCGGGGTGCCACGCCCACGGGGGCGGCGCACCGGTTGTGAAGCGGGGCGCACACGGCCGACCCGGGCTCCGGGGGCTGGTGGCGTGCGGCAGGGCTCACCGGTAACGTACGAAACAGGTGGAGCCCACCGCAGCGGGTAACTGCGGCAGGCTCCTGGATGGATCCCAGAGTGTCCGCCCCTAGTGTGTCTGGGGGCGGCCGCTCACCGTCCGAAACAGGTGGAGCCCACCGCAGCCGGTAACTGCGGCAGGCTCCTGGATGAATCACAGAGTGTCCGCCCCTAATGTGTTTGGGGGCGGCCGCTCACCATCCGAAAAGACGCAAGATCCACCTCCTCCGGTACTGCACCATCCGAAGACGGATGCGATCCCAGCGGGTGGGCTTGCGGTGGCGGCCCATGGGCGCCCCCTTCCACGACACCGCCCATGTCCCGGTGGACGGCACGTTCAGGAACTCGGGCCGGGCCCCGAGGGCCGGGGTCCGGATCGATGTCCTTGGAAGGGGGCACCCCACACAACTGGGGCGCCGACAAGGACGCTACCGCCCGCAACCCCCCTGACCAGCCCGCATCCGGCCCGAACGCAACCGCGCGCCCCCGCCCCACGCCACACGCCCCGGACCGCCCCCTGGGATGCCGACGGGCATGCGAAAGGGGCCGGTCCGCTCACCCGAGTGAGCGGACCGGCCCCTGTCACGTCCCAGGGACTGCGGGCTACCGCCGGTGCACCGAGTCCGCCACCGTGACCTCGACCCGCTGGAACTCCTTGAGCTCGCTGTAGCCGGTGGTGGCCATGGCGCGGCGCAGGGCGCCGAAGAAGTTCATGGAGCCGTCGGGCGTGTGCGAGGGGCCCGTGAGGACCTCCTCGATGGTGCCGACCGTGCCGAGGTCGACCTTCTTGCCGCGCGGCAGCTCCTCGTTGACGGCCTCCATGCCCCAGTGGTGGCCACGGCCGGGCGCGTCGGTCGCGCGCGCGAGCGGGGAGCCCATCATCACGGAGTCGGCGCCGCAGGCGATCGCCTTGGGCAGGTCGCCGGACCAGCCGACGCCGCCGTCCGCGATCACGTGCACGTACCGGCCGCCGGACTCGTCCATGTAGTCGCGGCGGGCGGCGGCGACGTCGGCCACCGCGGTCGCCATCGGGACCTGGATGCCCAGCACGTTGCGCGTGGTGTGCGCCGCGCCGCCGCCGAAGCCGACCAGGACGCCCGCCGCGCCCGTCCGCATCAGGTGCAGGGCCGCCGTGTAGGTGGCGCAGCCGCCGACGATCACCGGGACGTCGAGCTCGTAGATGAACTGCTTCAGGTTCAGCGGCTCGTGCGAGCCGGAGACGTGCTCGGCCGACACCGTCGTACCGCGGATGACGAAGATGTCCACGCCCGCGTCGACGACGGCCTTGGAGAACTGGGCCGTGCGCTGCGGGGAGAGCGCGGCGGCGGTGACCACGCCGGAGTCGCGCACCTCCTTGATGCGCCGGCCGATCAGCTCTTCCTTGATGGGAGCGGCGTAGATCTCCTGGAGGCGGCGGGTGGCCGCCTCGACGGGCAGGCCCACGATCTCGTCGAGCAGCGGCTGCGGGTCCTCGTGCCGCGTCCACAGGCCCTCAAGGTTGAGCACGCCGAGGCCGCCCAGCTCGCCGATGCGGATCGCGGTGGCCGGGGAGACGACCGAGTCCATGGGGGCGGCCAGGAAGGGCAGCTCGAAACGGTAGGCGTCGATCTGCCAGGCGATCGAGACCTCCTTCGGGTCCCGCGTACGGCGGCTGGGGACGACGGCGATGTCGTCGAAGGCGTACGCCCGGCGGCCGCGCTTGCCGCGCCCGATCTCGATCTCAGTCACGTGTGTGGCCTTTCCCTGATGCGTTCAGCGTCTTCCAGTATCGCCGACGGGTACGACAAGGGCGGCCCCGGTGCTCCGGGACCGCCCTCGCGCCGTGCCGCACGCGCGCGTGCGACTACTTGCTGCTGTAGTTCGGCGCCTCGACCGTCATCTGGATGTCGTGCGGGTGGCTCTCCTTGAGACCCGCGGAGGTGATCCGGACGAAGCGGCCCTTGGACTCCATCTCCTCGATGGTGGCGGCGCCCACGTAGCCCATGGTCTGGCGCAGACCGCCGACGAGCTGGTGCAGCACGTTGCCGAGCGGGCCGCGGTAGGGCACCTGGCCCTCGATGCCCTCGGGCACGAGCTTGTCGTCGGCGGCGACCTCGGCCTGGAAGTAGCGGTCCTTGGAGTACGACTTGGCCTGCCCGCGGGACTGCATGGCGCCCAGCGAGCCCATGCCGCGGTACGACTTGAACTGCTTGCCGTTGATGAACTGCAGCTCGCCCGGGGACTCCTCGCAGCCCGCGAGCAGCGAGCCCAGCATCACCGTGTCGGCGCCGGCGGCGAGCGCCTTGCCGATGTCGCCGGAGTACTGCAGGCCGCCGTCGCCGATCAGCGGGATCCCGGCCGGGCGGGCCGCGAGGGAGGCCTCGTAGATGGCGGTGACCTGCGGGACGCCGATGCCGGCGACCACGCGGGTGGTGCAGATCGAGCCGGGGCCGACGCCGACCTTGATGCCGTCGACGCCGGCGTCGATCAGGGCCTGGGCGCCGTCGCGGGTGGCGACGTTGCCGCCGATCACGTCGACGCGGACGCTCGACTTGATCTTGGACATCCAGCTGAGGGCGTTGCTGTTGTGACCGTGCGAGGTGTCGACGACCAGGAAGTCCACGCCGGCCTCGGCGAGGGCCTGGGCGCGCTCCAGCGCCTCGGGGCTGGCGCCTACGGCGGCGCCGACGAGGAGGCGGCCCTCGGCGTCCTTCGCGGCCCGGGGGTACTGCTCGGCCTTGACGAAGTCCTTGACGGTGATGAGGCCCTTGAGGACGCCCGCCTCGTCGACCAGCGGAAGCTTCTCGATCTTGTGGCGGCGCAGCAGTTCCATGGCGTCCGTGCCGGAGATGCCGACATGGCCGGTGACCAGCGGCATCGGCGTCATGACCTCGCGCACCCGGCGGGTGCGGTCGGTCTCGAAGGCCATGTCGCGGTTGGTGACGATGCCGAGGAGCTTCTTGTCGCCGTCGGTGACCGGGACGCCGCTGATGCGGAACTTCGCACACAGGGCGTCGGCCTCGGCGAGCGTGGCGTCCGGGTGCACGGTGATCGGGTCGGTGACCATGCCGGACTCGGAGCGCTTCACGAGGTCGACCTGGTTGACCTGGTCCTCGATGGAGAGGTTGCGGTGCAGCACGCCGACGCCGCCCTGGCGGGCCATCGCGATCGCCATGCGGGACTCGGTGACCTTGTCCATCGCCGCCGAGAGCAGCGGGATGTTGACACGGACGTTCCGGGAGATGCGGGACGAGGTGTCGACCGCGTTGGGGAGCACCTCGGATGCGCCCGGCAGCAGCAGCACGTCGTCGTAGGTGAGCCCGAGGGTCGCGAATTTTCCGGGCACTCCGTCGACGTTGGCAGTCATGACACCTTCCCCAAATGGCCTTGATCGGTGCGGATGTCCATGCTAACGGGAAGCGCACCTCCCGAATTCCACGGTCGAGTGTGACTCCGGGCTTCGTATGTTCGTACGGAAACAGTGGGCCGCCTGTTCACCGAAGGCGCTGTTTCCGGGATCTGTCACCGGGATCGTTACTGCTCGGCGAGTGCCCGAAGCCTGCTCAGCGCCCGGTGCTGGGCCACGCGGACCGCGCCGGGTGACATTCCCAACATCTGGCCGGTCTCCTCCGCGGTGAGGCCCACCGCGATGCGCAGCAGGAGCAGTTCCCGCTGGTTCTCGGGCAGGTTGGCCAGCAGTTTCTTGGCCCATTCGGCATCGCTGCTGAGGAGGGCGCGCTCCTCGGGGCCGAGCGAGTCGTCCGGGCGTTCGGGCATCTCGTCGGACGGGACCGCCGTCGAGCCCGGGTGGCGCATCGCGGCGCGCTGGAGGTCGGCGACCTTGTGCGCGGCGATGGCGAAGACGAAGGCCTCGAAGGGCCTGCCGGTGTCCCGGTAGCGGGGCAGGGCGAGGAGGACGGCCACGCAGACCTCCTGGGCGAGGTCCTCCACGAAGTGCCGTGCGTCGCCGGGCAGCCGGGACAGCCGGGTGCGGCAGTAACGCAGGGCCAGCGGGTGGACGTGGGCCAGCAGGTCGTGGGTGGCCTGCTCGTCGCCGTCCACGGCGCGATGGACGAGCGATCCGATCGTCCCCACGGCAGTGACCGCCTCGTCATCGCGCATCGGTCCATGGTGCACTGCGGCCGGACCGGCCGCGGCACCGTGCCCGTCGTTGTGCACCGAAGCGTTATGAGCAGGTGCGCTGGAACTCATCCCGTGCGCCCTCCCCTTCCGCTCGACCGACTCGTCCCCGAGGAACTCCACACCTCAAGGATGCGGCATCCGCGGCGAAACGAGCAGCGGGCACCCGGCGGGACGGGGCGCCGCTCTCGCCCGCCGTGCGGTCGGAGGGGGTCTCGCCCCGCCTCCGGACCGCTTCTGAGCAGGTAGGTTCGCCCATGAGCCCGCTCCCCTCACTGAATGACCGATGTCACCCTGAACCGGCCCGATCCGAATCGTTCCGAACCGGTCCGGTCGGCCGGACGGCCCAGGACCTGTCCCACCGCGGACCGGTCCGGGCCACGGGGCCGGGCAGCCGGGCAGTCCGTAGGGCGTGTTTCGAAAGTCCCGTCTGCCCGGCGACGCCTGGCACGCACGCACGCTCGACTGCGCTCGCGCGGGGGGACCCCCATGGCGCCGCCGGGCCTGCCCTTCGGGCAGACGACGCTACTTTCGAAACGCGCCCTAGCGGACCAGTCCCCAGCGGAAGCCGAGCGCCACGGCGTGCGCGCGGTCCGACGCGCCGAGTTTCTTGAACAGCCGCCGGGCGTGCGTCTTGACGGTGTCCTCGGAGAGGAACAGCTCGCGTCCGATCTCCGCGTTGGAGCGGCCGTGGCTCATGCCTTCGAGTACCTGGATCTCACGCGCGGTGAGCGTGGGCGCCGCGCCCATCTCGGCCGAGCGCAGCCGGCGCGGGGCGAGCCGCCACGTCGGGTCGGCGAGGGCCTGGGTGACGGTCGCCCGCAGCTCCGCGCGCGAGGCGTCCTTGTGCAGGTAGCCGCGGGCGCCGGCGGCGACCGCGAGGGCGACGCCGTCGAGGTCCTCGGCGACGGTCAGCATGATGATGCGTGCCCCGGGGTCGGCGGACAGCAGCCGCCGTACGGTCTCGACGCCGCCCAGTCCGGGCATGCGTACGTCCATCAGAATCAGGTCCGAGCGGTCGGCTCCCCAGCGGCGGAGGACTTCCTCGCCGTTGGCCGCCGTCGTCACGCGCTCGACGCCGGGCACGGTCGCGACCGCGCGGCGGAGCGCCTCTCGGGCAAGCGGGGAGTCGTCGCAGACGAGGACGGAAGTCATGGCCGCCCTCCGCAGCTGATGCGCGTCACCTTGTGCCTCCAGGCTGGTACGAATCGTCACCTGTGCGGTCGACCGTCTCGGACGCCTGCCCGAGCGTTTGTGTTTTCAACCGCCACCGCACTCTCAACGACGGTCACTCGAAAGAGTTACGGGGCTGCGTGCATTCTTCGGCACTCTACGTGAGGGCGTGGACACAGAGGAGGCAGCCACACGGACCCTCAAGCTTTCATCACAACCCATGCCCCATTCGGCCCTATTTCTTCCCTTTTACTGGTGTCTGAGGCTAGATTCGCAATGAGTCATATTTTCATCTCCTTAGATCGTAGTTGTACGGTCGTGGGCACCGTATCCGCTCAGAACGGCTACAAGGGGTCACGTAATGGCAGATTTCTCCCGCCTTCCCGGACCGAACGCTGACCTGTGGGACTGGCAGCTGCTGGCTGCCTGCCGCGGGGTGGACAGTTCGCTCTTCTTCCATCCGGAGGGTGAGCGCGGGGCGGCTCGGAGCGCTCGAGAGAACTCGGCCAAGGAGGTCTGCATGAGGTGCCCGGTCCGTGCGCAGTGCGCAGCGCACGCGCTGGCGGTACGCGAGCCGTACGGCGTGTGGGGCGGGTTGACCGAGGACGAGCGCGAGGAGCTCATGGGGCGGGCGCGCAACCGCCTGGTATCGGCGTCCTCGGGTGCGAGAGACGCCTCGTCGAACACATGAAGGAACGTTTCTTCAAAGCGGAGGGCACGCGCGCGTGCCCTCCGCTTCGTACTGGGGCGCCGTGCTGCCGGCGCGCCGTCCGTCGCCCTAGTGGCGCGCCGCGGCCCGTCCCAGCTGCTCCAGCGTGGCCGTCACCGCCGGCACCTGGGCCAGGTCGGGCAGGGTGAGCGCGACGATCTCCCGCCGCACCGCCGGTTCCAGTGTCA
Organism: Streptomyces sp. NPDC051677; assembly: GCF_044453465.1. Taxonomy (NCBI): domain Bacteria; kingdom Bacillati; phylum Actinomycetota; class Actinomycetes; order Kitasatosporales; family Streptomycetaceae; genus Streptomyces; species Streptomyces sp. NPDC051677. Next base: position 135,085 of record NZ_JBITCT010000014.1, on the reverse strand, counting down.
CCGCACGGGCGCCCCGGGGTCGTACGGAGTCGATCGCGAGCTGGGGCAGGACGGCGACGCCCAGGCCGGCGCCCACCAGGCCGACCACTGCCGGGTAGTCGTCGGTCGCGAAGTCGATACGGGGCGTGAAGCCCGCGTTCTCGCACACCTGGACGAGCTGGCCGCGGCAGCGCGGGCAGCCCGCGATCCACGGCTCGGTCGCGAGGTCGCCGATGGCGACGGACCCCGAGGAGCCGGTGCGGGCGAGGCGGTGGCCTTCGGGGACGAGGGCGACCAGCCGGTCCGTCAGCAGCGGCCGTACGACCAGGTCGTCCCACTCGCCTTCGCCGGCCTCCCCCGCACCCCCCGCTTTCCCTGCCTCACCGGAGCCGCCGGCCGGGGCGCGTTCGTAGCGGAAGGCGAGGGCGATGTCGCAGTCGCCCTCTCGCAGCAGTTCGACCGACCGTGGCGGCTCGGCCTCCTCCAGGGAGACGCGGGTGCCGGGGTGGGCGGCGCGCAGGGCGGCGAGGGCGGTCGGGACGAGGGCGGAGCTGCCGCTGGGGAAGGAGACCAGGCGGACCCGGCCGGCCCGCAGGCCCGCGATGGCGGCGACCTCCTCCTCGGCGGCGGTCAGCCCGGAGAGGATGCCGGCCGCATGCCGGACGAGGGCCTCGCCCGCCTGGGTCAGACGCATCTCGCGGCCGCTGCGGACCAGCAGGGGCGTGCCGACGGACGCCTCCAGGGCCTTCATCTGCTGACTGACGGCCGGCTGGGTGCAGCCCAGCTCTCGGCCGGCCGCCGAGAACGAGCCGGTGGCGGCCACGGCGCGCAGGACACGGAGATGACGGGCCTCGATCATGAGGTCGAGCATAAGTGAACCTTGGGTAGGTCGGCGAATAATCGGTCGACGCTTTGACATCCGGTCGCTTAGCGTGGCGACATGAGGCTTCTGTCAGTCAACCTGGGCCGCGCGAAGGCTGTGCCGTACACGGACAACCCGGAAGGCGTGACCGGGATGGACAAGCGGCCGGTGGACGGGCCGGTGCGGGTGGCCGCGCCCGGACCCAAGGGCATCGGCGGGAGCGGGCTGGCCGGGGACGCGGTGTGCAAGCGACAACACCACGGCGGCGACGACCAGGCCGTGTACGCGATGGCGCGCGAGGACCTCGACGAGTGGGAACGCGCGCTGGGGCGCCCTCTGGCCGACGGCTCGTTCGGCGAGAACCTCACGACGGCGGGCCTCGACGTGTCCGGCGCGCTGATCGGCGAGCGCTGGCGCATCGGGTCCGGTGTCGTCCTGGAGATCACCTGCGGGCGCATCCCCTGTATGACCTTTCAGGGTCACCTGGGCGAGCAGCGGTGGGTGAAGCGGTTCACGGAGCGGGGCGCGCCGGGGGCGTACCTGCGGGTGATCGCGCCGGGTGAGATCCGCGCCGGGGACCCGGTCGAGATCGTGCACCGGCCGGACCACGACGTGACGGTGGCCCTGCAGTTCCGGGCCGTCACCACGCACCGGGAGCTGCTGCCCCGACTGCTCGCGGCGGGCGAGGCGCTGCATCCGGAGTTGCTGGCCGCGGCCCGCAAGCACGCGGCGGAGCTGGGGGGCTGAGCCCAGGTCACGGGCCGGGCGCTCACCGGGTCTTCACGTTCTGGAGGCCGCGTGCAGAGAACGGACGGGGGCACTCCGGGTCACTACGCTTCTGCCATGACAACGGCTCTCATTACGGGTTCGACCGCGGGCATCGGCGCCGCGTTCGCGCGCAGACTCGCGGCGGACGGGCATGATCTCGTCCTCGTGGCACGGGACACCAAGCGGCTGCGCGAGCAGGCGACCGAGTTGCACGACCGGCACGGCATCGAGGCGGAGGTGCTGACGGCCGACCTGGCGACGGACGAGGGCATCGAGACGGTGGCCGCCCGCCTCGGCGACCGCAAGAACCCCATCGACCTGCTGATCAACAACGCGGGCTTCGGCAACAAGGGCCGCTATCTCGACGTGTCCATGGCCGACGAGCTGAAGATGCTCAAGGTGCACTGCGAGGCGGTGCTGCGGCTGACGTCCGCGGCGGCGGCGACGATGCGGGAGCGCGGGCGCGGGGGTGTCGTCAACGTGGCCTCGGTGGCGGCGTTCCTGCCGCGCGGGACGTACGGGGCGTCCAAGGCGTGGGTCGTGCAGTTCACGCAGGGCGCGGCGAAGGACCTGGCGGGCAGCGGGGTGCGGCTGATGGCGCTGTGCCCGGGGTTCGTGCGCACGGAGTTCCACGAGCGGGCCGGGATGGGCACGGACAACATCCCGGGCTGGATGTGGCTGGACGCGGACAAACTGGTCGCCGCGGCGTTGGACGATCTGGCGCGCGGGAAGTCGCTGTCGATCCCCGACCCGCGTTACAAGGCGCTGATGGGGCTGGTGAAGGTGGCGCCGCGGTCGCTGCTGGGCGGGATCAGCTCGAAGACGGGACGGAAGTACGGGCCTCAGTGACCGGTCTCGGCAACGACCGCCCTGGTGGGCAGGTGGCGTCGGCGCTCCGGTGGGAAGATGGGCGTGACGGGGACCGGACCCAGGGGGGCCGGAGGCTGCGCTATGACGTTCGTACAGCTCATCGACTGCAGGACCAGCCGGTTCGACGAGATGGACCGGCTGATGGACACATGGGTCGAACAGACCAAGGGGAAGCGGACGGCGACGCACGCGGTGGTCGGCAAGGACCGCTCGGACGCGTCGCACTTCATCGAGATCGTGGAGTTCCCGTCGTACGAGGAGGCGATGCGGAACTCGAACCTGCCGGAGACCGACAAGGTGTTCCGGGAGCTGGTGGCCCTGTGCGACGAGATGCCGACGTTCACGGATCTCGACGTCGTGCGGGACGAGCAGTTGTACGCGCAGACCGCGCGGCGGTTCTTCGAGACCGTGGGCATGCACGGTGAACTGCCGCCGCTCGACGGGCTGATCGCCGAGGACTATCACGACCACGATCCCGCCAACGAGCAGGACACCATGGGCATGGACGCGATGCGGCGGGAGGTCGAGATGTGGCGGGGCGGCTTCGACTTCGCCTTCTCCGTGGAGGACCAGATCGGCCAGGGTGACCGGGTGTGCAACCGGTGGACCTGGCGCGGGACCCACAAGGGCGACTTCATGGGGCTCCCGGCCACCGGGAGGCAGGTCACGATGACCGGGACGACCGTCTTCCGGTGCCGGGAGGACGGGAAGATCGTCGAGGGCTGGTGGCAGTACGACCGGCTCGGGCTGATGGGGCAGCTGGGGGCGCTGGACGCGCTTGAGACCTGAGAGCCGCAGGGCCACAGGACTGCCCGCGAAGAGACCGCCCGCGAAGGGGGAAGCCCCCGTTCCGTGACCGGAACGGGGGCTTCTTCGTGCTGCTCGGTGCTGCGTGCCTCAGTGGGCGTGGCCGTGGCCGTGGCCCGCGGCGGCCGGCTCTTCCTCTTCCTTCTTCTCGACGACCAGGGTCTCGGTCGTCAGGAGGAGGGAGGCGATGGAGGCGGCGTTCTCCAGGGCGGAGCGGGTGACCTTGACCGGGTCGATGACGCCGGCCTTGACCAGGTCGCCGTACTCGCCGGTGGCGGCGTTGAAGCCCTGGCCCTTGTCAAGCTCGGCGACCTTGGAGGTGATGACGTAGCCCTCCAGGCCGGCGTTCTCGGCGATCCAGCGCAGCGGCTCGACGACGGCGCGGCGGACGACGGCGACACCGGTCGCCTCGTCGCCGGTCTTGCCCAGGCCGCCCTCCAGCACCTTGGCGGCGTGGACGAGCGCGGAACCGCCACCGGAGACGATGCCCTCCTCGACCGCGGCGCGGGTCGCGGAGATGGCGTCCTCCAGGCGGTGCTTCTTCTCCTTCAGCTCCACCTCGGTGGCGGCACCGACCTTGATCACGCACACGCCGCCGGCCAGCTTCGCGAGGCGCTCCTGGAGCTTCTCGCGGTCCCAGTCGGAGTCCGTGTTCTCGATCTCGGCCTTGATCTGGGCGATGCGGCCCACGACGTCCTCGGAGTTGCCGGCGCCGTCGACGAGGGTGGTGTCGTCCTTGGTGACGGTGACGCGGCGGGCGGAGCCGAGCACGTCGATGCCGACCTGGTCGAGCTTGAGGCCGACCTCCTCGGAGATGACGGTGGCGCCGGTGAGGACGGCCATGTCCTGGAGCATCGCCTTGCGACGGTCACCGAAGCCGGGGGCCTTCACGGCGACCGCGTTGAACGTGCCGCGGATCTTGTTGACGACGAGGGTGGAGAGCGCCTCGCCCTCCAGGTCCTCGGCGATGATCAGCAGCGGCTTGGAGGAGTTGGTCTGGATGACCTTCTCCAGGAGCGGCAGCAGGTCGGCGATGGAGGAGATCTTGCCCTGGTTGATGAGGATGTAGGGGTCCTCGAGGACGGCCTCCATGCGCTCCTGGTCCGTCACGAAGTACGGCGACAGGTAGCCCTTGTCGAAGGCCATGCCCTCGGTGAAGTCCAGCTCCAGACCGAAGGTGTTGGACTCCTCGACGGTGATGACGCCGTCCTTGCCGACCTTGTCCATCGCCTCGGCGATGAGCTCGCCGACCTGCGTGTCCTGGGCGGACAGCGCGGCGACGGCGGCGATGTCGGACTTCTCGTCGATCGGGCGGGCGGTGGCCAGCAGATCCTCGGAGATCGCCTTGACGGCGGCGTCGATGCCCTTCTTCAGGGAGGCCGGGGAGGCGCCGGCGGCGACGTTCTTCAGGCCCTCGCGGACGAGCGCCTGGGCCAGGACGGTGGCGGTGGTGGTGCCGTCGCCCGCGATGTCGTTGGTCTTGGTCGCCACCTCCTTCACCAGCTGCGCGCCGAGGTTCTCGTACGGGTCGTCGAGCTCGACCTCACGGGCGATCGTGACACCGTCGTTGGTGATGGTGGGGGCGCCGAACTTCTTGTCGATGACGACGTTGCGGCCCTTGGGGCCGATCGTCACCTTGACCGTGTCGGCAAGCTTGTTGACGCCGCGCTCGAGGGCGCGACGGGCGTCCTCGTCGAACTTCAGGATCTTCGCCATGGGAGCGGTTCAGCCCTCTCGGAAAACGTGGGAACGAACTGCGCCCCCAGCACCCGGCTTCACAAAGTCGCGGGGGCCAGGGGCGCAGATCACTGCAAAACTGGGTGAACTACTTCTCGATGATCGCGAGCACGTCGCGAGCCGAGAGGACGAGGTACTCCTCGCCGTTGTACTTCACCTCGGTGCCGCCGTACTTGCTGTACAGGACGACGTCGCCAACCTTGACGTCGAGCGGCAGGCGCTCGCCGTTCTCGAAGCGGCCCGGGCCCACGGCGAGGACGGCGCCCTCCTGGGGCTTCTCCTTCGCGGTGTCCGGGATGACCAGGCCAGAGGCGGTGGTCTGCTCGGCGTCGAGCGGCTGGACCACGATGCGGTCCTCAAGCGGCTTGATGGCAACCTTGGAGCTGGTGGTCGTCACGATCCGACCTCCCCCTTCGGAGATCTCACGGGGTTAACTGTCTGAGGTGGCGACCAGGTGGATCCGTCGTCGCGGGTGCCGGACCTGCCCGTCGCTGTGTTGGCACTCTCCAGTGGTGAGTGCCAGAGCCGAGACTATGACTGCGATTAGCACTCGGTCAAGCGGAGTGCCAATGCCTGCGGCGCGTCGGCCGGTTTTCAGTGGGCGTTCGTGTCGTCGGCTGCCCGGAGTTCGTGTGGACGTCACCGGGGGCTGCCGCCCCCGGGCCCCCGCTTCGGCCCTGAAAGGGCCTCGTCCTCAACCCCCCAGAGGGGGGACCCCCAGACGGGCTGAGGGATCCTGGCCGGCGCCAAGGTGTGGCCCTACAAATAGTCCTCCAAGCGGCCCACCGTGAGCCCCTGTTCCTGCACCCGGCGCAGCAGGCGCGTCGTGCGGTCGCGCAGGGTCGGGCCCAGGGACTCGTCCGGGTCGACGGCGATGACGTCGCCGGGGCGGAGGCGGGGGGAGCCGCGGGTGTAGACGAGGTCGGTGGGGCCCATGGAGGCGCGCCAGAGGACGATCGCCGTGATGCCGCAGTCGGCGGCGGCGCGGCGGGTGGCGGTGTCGTAGGCGCCGTAGGGCGGGCGGAAGAGGCGGGGGCGCAGGCCGAAGCGGGCATGGAGTTTGTCCTGCTGGCCGCAGATCTCGGCGTGCTGGCCGGCGTAGGGCAGGCCGCGCAGGGCCGGGTGGTCCAGGGTGTGGTTCTGGATGTTCGCGCCGACGGACCTCAGGCGGGCGAAGTGGCCGTAGCCGGGGCCGACCACGCTGTCCGTCAGGAACATGCTGACGGGGAGGCGCAGTTCGCGGACCATGTCGACGAAGCGGGGGTCGCGTTCGGCGCCGTCGTCGTAGGTGAGGAAGACGACCTTGTCGGCGGTCGGGACGTGGTCGACGACCGGGGGGAGGCCTGCGCCGGGGCTGCCGGCGAGGGGGCGGACGGCCGGGTGGGACGGGGCGGCGGCCAGAGGGGACGTCAGACCCCAGCGGCGGTACGGGTCCTGGGCGGCCGGGCCGGGTGGGCGGACCCGGGCGGCGGCCTTCTTGCCCAGCCGTTCGATCGGGTCGACGGACTGGGCGCAGCCGGTGAGCAGGCCGAGCGCCAGGACGGCGGCAGCCAGGGACCGCAGGCTCACAGGTAGTCCTCCAGCCGTGCCACCGCGTACCCCTTCTCCGTGACCTTGTCGAGGAACCGGCGGACCATGTCGGGCATCGTGCCCTTCCAGTCGCCGCGACCGCGGAAATGGCTCAGGACGATGTCGCCGGCGTGGATGTCCTGGTCCCACTCGCGGTACTCCCAGTGGTCGACGAAGACCTCCTCGTCCCAGATGGGGGCGTATCTGATGCCGCACGACTTGGCGGCGCGCAGGGTGTCCTGGTTGTAGTTGCCGTAGGGCGGGCGGAACAGGGTGGGGCGTTTGCCGTAGTGCCGCTCCATCACGTCCTGCATGCCGCAGATCTCGCGCTTCTGCTGCCGGTACGACAGCCCCGGCAGGTAGGGGTGGTGGAGGGTGTGGTTGTTCAGGACGACGCCACGGTCCTGCATCTTCTTGAAGTAGCCGTAGTCGTCCTTGATCAGATAGTCGCTGAGGAACGCGGTGTACGGGATCTTCAGGTCGCTCATCATGCGCAGGAACGCCGGGTCCTTCTCGGAGCCGTCGTCGATGGTGAGGAAGACGACCCGGTCCTTGGTCGGGATCGTGGTGAAGACCGGGGGGAGGCCGAGCTCCTCGTGGTCGTCCACCTCGAAGCCCTCGCGGGTCGTGATCTCCGGTGTGTGCGCGGGCGGCGCCGGCGGCGTCAGCGGGACCTTCTTCAGGCCCCAGCGCTTGGCCGCGGCGACCCGGGCCTGCTGGGCGGCGCGGAGCCGGGAGGCGTACTCGTGCAGGGCGCGGGCCGGGGGCGCCGCGGGGTGCTGCGCGCGGTCCGGCTGCTGACCCGGCGCGGGACGGGTCCCCTTGCCTCCCCCGCCGGTCGCGGCACCGCCTCCCGCACAGCCCGTCGCGACGGCGGCCAGGGTGAGGACGGCGGCCGCGCTCCGGAGGCCCGTGAGGCGGAGCGCCGTGCGCCTCTTGTGCCCAGTGCGTCTCTTGTGTCCAGTGCGCCTCACGGGCCCGGTGCGCCCCGTTCTCCCGGCCCCGGCGGGGCGGTAACGAGCCCCGCAGCGGCCACTATTGTCATCATTTTGTACGACAGATCCCATGGCGCCGGATCCTCGCAGTCACCGCCCCGGAACCCCGCCCGACACCGCCGCCGGAGGCGCACCATCCACCGACTGGCCCACAATGACCCGGTGAACGACCTCGCCCCCCTCCTCACCCCCGAGGGCCGCGCCCTCCTCGACGCCGTGCGCGGCACCGCCCCCGCCGACGAACTCGCCGTCGCCACCCGGCTGCGCCGCGAACACCCCGCCGGCCTGGTGTCCGCGGCCCTGGGCCAGGCCCGGCTGCGGCAGCGGGCGGCGGCGAAGTTCGGGGCCGCGGACGCCGAGCGGATGTTCTTCACACCGAACGGGGTGGAGCAGTCGACGCGGGCGAGCGTCGCCGGGTACCGGGCCGGGCGGATGAAGGCGCTCGGCGTGACCTCCGTCGCCGACCTGTGCTGCGGGATCGGCGGCGACGCGATCGCGCTGGCCCGGGCCGGGATCCGGGTCCTGGCCGTGGACCGGGACCCGCTGACGGTGCAGGCGGCGCGCGCGAACGCCGACGCGCTGGGGCTCGCCGACCTCGTCGAGGTGCGGGAGGCCGACGTCACGGACGTCGACACGAGCGGCTACGACGCCGTGTTCGTCGACCCGGCGCGGCGCGGTGGCCGCGGCCGCGTCTTCGATCCGGAGGCGTACTCGCCTCCCCTGTCGTGGGCCGTCGGGGCCGCCCTCGCCGCGCCCCGCGCCGCCCTGAAGATCGCGCCCGGTGTGCCGCACGAGGCGATCCCCGCCGAGGCCGAGGCCGAGTGGATCTCGGACGGCGGGGACGTGAAGGAGGCCGTGCTGTGGTTCGGGACCGGCGAGGCGGGGGCCGTTCGGGCGACCCTGCTGCCGGGGCCGCGGACGCTGCTCGGCGGCGGTCTGCCCGACCCGGCGGTCCGACCGGTCGGGCGGTATCTGTACGAGCCCGACGGCGCCGTCATCCGGGCGCATCTGGTCGCTGACGTGGCCCGGGACCTCGACGGCGGGCTGATCGACGAGACCATCGCCTACGTCACCGCGGATGCCCTGCGCGCCACGCCGTACGCCGCCGCCTACGAGATCACCGACCAACTGCCGTTCAACGTAAAGAAGTTGAAGGCGCTGCTGCGGGAGCGGGAGGTCGGGATCCTCACCGTGAAGAAGCGGGGGTCGGCGGTCGAGCCGGAGGAGCTGCGGAAGAAGGCGCTGCCCAGGCCGCAGGGGCCCAACTCCGTGACCGTGTTCCTGACGCGGGTGGCGGGGGCGCCGACGATGCTCCTCGGCGCCCCCGCCTGACCTGCTGTTTCCTGCTGTTTCTGCTGTTTCCTGCTGTTGCCCGGTGTCGCTGCCTGCGGTTACTGGCGCTGGAGCGTCTTGAGCGGCGCCAGGTTCGACTCGTGGGAGCCGGCCGGGGCGGGACGCTTCACCGTGGCGGCGGCCTGGCCGTCGCCGTTGTCGTCGCCGTTGACGGGTGCGGCGAAGGAGCTCGTCGGCGCGCCCGCCTGTGCGCCCGCCGGGATGTCCCCGTTGAAGTACGGGTGGTACACGAAGTAGGAGCTGCCCGCGCTGATCGTGGCGCCCACGGTGTTCAGCGCGGCCGGGGAGATCGAGCTGTTCACGCCGAAGGCCACCGCGGAGTTGACGCTGGCGGACTCACGCTGGAAGTAGTTGGTCAGCTCGGCCGAGGGGGCCGCGGCGCTGGTGGTCCACAGAACCGGCCCGAAGACGTTCATCGCCGAGGCGGCCGACACGCCGTCGCGCCAGGAGCCCGAGTAGGCGAGGCCGGCCTGGCTCGGCGCGGTCCACCAGAACATGGCGATGGCCACCGAGATGGACGGGTCCGTGGTGCCCGAGATCGGGTAGTACGAGTACGTCGACGGCCACCGCGAGAAGCTCGAGTGGGTCAGCGCGTACCGCGCCGCCGCACCAACCGGGATGATCATGGTCTTGTCGGGGTTCAGGCTGTTGAGGTACGCCTGCGTCGACGCGGGCAGCTTGTTGCCGTTGGTGAGGACGACCCCGCCCGCGCTGGCCGCGCCGTCGGAGCCGGCCGCGGCCGCCGCCGAGAGGGCCGCACGGTACTCGGCGCCACCGGCCAGGAAGACGTACTTCGGGGCGGAGGTGACGGTCTTGGCCACCATGACCGAGGTCGAGTAGGGGTCCGTGCCCGTCAGCCGCACCGGCGTGTAGCCGAGCGCCTTCACCTGGGCGGCGACCGTGTTGTCGAGGACGGCCGTGCTGCCGACCAGGTAGACGGGCTTGCCCGGCTTCAGGGTCCGCTTCAGCTCGTTCTTCGTCGTCGAGGACAGCCCGGTCTTCTGCGTCATCAGCACCGGGCCCTCCTTCCGGCCGGCCAGGGCGGGCGCGGTGACGGCGTACGCCGGGTTGTCCTGGTTGACCAGGACCGCGGACTTGGCGTCCATCAGGCCGGGCTCGCTGTGGCCGACGGTGTTCCACGTCCAGCGCGAGGCGGCGGTGGCGGTGAGGTAGGCGTTGCCGCCCCAGACCCGGCCGGTGCCGTTCTTGCGCAGCGGCTGCCAGCTGGGGTTGTCGCCGGTGGCGGTGTCCCCGACCTTGGTGAGTTCGCCGGTGGCCAGGTCGACGTACTCGGTGGTGTGCACGTCGTCGCTGTTCGGCGAGGTGTGGGCGTCGAAGACGATCCGCTTGCCGGTGGGCGACCAGGACGGGTTGGCGAACCGGCGCGGACCGCTGGTGACCTGCTTGGCGTCGGTGCCGTCGGCGTTCGCCGTGAAGATCTGCGGGTTGCCGTCGGCGTCCTTGCGGACGAACGCCAGCTTGGCGCCGTCCGGGGACCAGGCGGGCTGCTCGGCGTCGGCGATGGCGAGCTTGACCGTCTTGGTGTTGCTGTCGAAGACGTACACGCCGGCGGCGTCGGCGTCGCAGCTGCCGGCGCGGCGCTCGAACGCGACCAGGCCGTCGGGGTTCACGCTCGGCTCGGAGTCGCAGACGGTGGCCGGCTCCAGGTTCGCCGGCATCAGCGGGCCGGGCGCCCAGGCGGCGTCGGACGGGCCGTAGGCGAGCTGGCCGCCGCTGGCGAAGACGACGTAACGGCCGCCGAACCAGAACGTCAGGTCCTCGTACGGGGCGCTGGAGCGCATGCCCTGCGCCCACGGCAGGGCGATCTTCTTGGTGCCGTTGGGCAGGACGCTGTAGATCTGGCCGGACACGCTGAGCACCCGGCTGCCGTCCGGGGCCCAGGTGGCGTAGCTCCCCACGTTGGGGATTCGGCCGGTCGTGCCGGTGGCGGCGTCGATCACGCCACCGCCGTCGTTGAGGATGCGGCCCTCGGTGCCGGGCCAGGGTCCGGCGTCGTCGGCGAGGGCGCCGGATGCGGTGGCCAGGGTGCCCGCGGCGGCGAGCACCACAGCGGTGGCGAGCGCCGCGGTACGGCGGCGCGTGAAAAGTCTCAAGTTGTCGACCCCCCAGGGATCACAAAAATGTCGATGCGCATGTCGATGAGCCGCGCGCGCGGGCCGGGTCGGCGTCGTTCCCCCGTCGCCATATCCCCCGTCGACCACACAGCCGTTTCACAGCGGCTCGGTCACTTTAGTGCGCATCAGACACAGAGGGAACGGAATATCGAGCCACAACTGTTCGATATTGCGCGGGTTTTAGGTCGTCTGGTTCAGGTCGGCCGGTTCGGTCGGTTCAGTCGGTCGGTTCAGTCGGTGGGTTCAGTCGGCCGGCACGCCTCCGCCCGCGCCCGCAGCAGTTCCCGTTCCCGGGCGTTGGCCGTCAGCTCCGCCGCGCGTTCGAACTCCGCGCTCGCCTCCGTCGTACGGCCCAGGCGCAGCAGCAGGTCGCCGCGGACGCTGGGGAGCAGGTGGTAGTCGCGCAGGGCCGGCTCGGCGGCGAGGCCGTCGACGATCGCCAGCGCGGGCACCGGGCCGTCCGTCATCGACACCGCGACCGCGCGGTTGAGTTCGACGACCGGGGAGGGGGCGCGGGCGGCCAGCAGGCCGTAGAGGGCGACGATGGCCGACCAGTCGGTGTCCTCGTAGGCGGGGGCGTGCGCGTGGCAGGCGGCGACGGCGGCCTGGAGGGCGTAGGGGCCGGGGGCGCCGGTGGACGTGGCGCCGGCGCGGTCGAGGGCGGCGATGCCGCGGGCGATGAGTCTGCGGTTCCAGCGGCGGCGGTTCTGGTCCCTGAGAAGGACCGGGGCGCCGTCGGGGGCGGTGCGGGCGGCCGTGCGGGAGGCCTGGAACTCCAACAGCGACGCCAGGCCGTGCACCTCGGGCTCCTTCGGCATCAGCGCCGCCAACTGCCGGGCCAGCCGCAGGGCGTCCTCGCAGAGCGCCGGGCGCAGCCAGTCGTCGCCGGCGGTGGCCGCGTAGCCCTCGTTGAAGATCAGGTAGATGACGTCCAGCACCGAGCCGAGCCGGGCCTCGCGGTCGGGCCCGTACGGCACCTCGAAGGCCACGTTCTTCGCGGCCAGCGTCTTCTTGGCGCGGACGATGCGCTGGGCGACCGTCGCTTCGGGGACCAGGAAGGCGCGGGCGATCTCGGGCGTGCTGAGGCCGCCGAGCAGGCGCAGGGTGAGGGCGATGCGGGCCTCGGCGGACAGCACCGGGTGGCAGGCGGTGAAGACGAGCCTGAGCAGGTCGTCGTCGATGGCGTCGGGGTCGGCGGGCTCCTCGGGCGGGGCGGTCGTGGTCTCCAGGTCACGGCCGATCTGCTGGAGCTTGCGGGCGTAGTTCTCCCGGCGGCGGACCAGGTCGACGGCGCGGTGCCGGGCGGTGGCCGTGAGCCAGGCGCCCGGGTTGTCCGGCACCCCGTCCTTCGGCCACTGCTCAAGGGCGGCGACCAGCGCGTCCTGCGCCAGCTCCTCGGCGATGCCGACGTCCCGCACGACGCGGGCGACGGCGGCGATGACGCGGGGCGACTCCAGCCGGAAGACGGTCTCGATGGCGGTCCGGGGGTCCGAGGCGGCACGGGCGGCCGAGGCGGTCCGGGGGTCCGGGGCGGGCTGTTGTTCCACAGCCCACCATCGAACACCCCGCGCCGCGCTCAGACCAAGAAACGCACCGGCCTGCGCACCGACGTACGCACCTACGTGCGCACCGGGGAACGCTCAGCCCTCGGCGATCTCCCGCACCTCACAGGTCACGGTCCAGAAGTCGTCGTGGACCTTCAGGAACCGCTTGGCCCACTCGATGGCCTCGGCCTGGTCCTTGCACTGCATGATCGCGTAGCCGCCGATGGCCTCCTTGGACTCGGTGAAGGGGCCGTCGGTGACGGAGATCCTGCCGCCCTCGTAGTGCACCCGGGTGCCCTGCGAGGTCGGGGTCAGCCCCGCGGTCTCCAGCATCACGCCGGCCTTGGTGATCTCCTCGATCAGCTCCCCCATGCGCTGCATCAGCTCGGGGCTCGGGCCCTCGGCGGGCGCGTTGTTCTCGTCGATCCGCACGAGCGACAGGTAACGGGGCATGGTGACTCCTCATGGCGTCCGGACGACTCCGGCGGGCCGGGTCCTTCCCGGCCTCTCACCTCTGCGTCGAACGGCGGACGGCCGGATCGACACACGCGCCGGAATTTATTTCAGCGACTTCCACAGGGCGCTCGCCGCCGGTTCCTCGGCCACCACCCGGTTGGGGTCGGAGGGGGCCGGTACGACGGGCATCATCACCGTCCTGACCTGGTCGGACGCGAGGTTCTTCAGGCTCTGGCCGAGTTTCGTCAGTTCGGCGAGGGAGTTCAGGCCGGTGTCCGTGGTGAGGCTGCCGGTGACGGCGTCGGCGACCTGGTAGAGCTTGGTGGGGCTGGTGAGGAGGTCGGTGGCGGCGATCTGTTCCAGGAGGGCCTTCACGAGCTTCTGCTGGAGGCCTATGCGGCCGAGGTCGCTGCCGTCGCCTATGCCGTGCCGGGTGCGGGCCAGGGCGAGGGCCTGGGCGCCGTTCAGGTGGTGGACGCCGGCCTTGAGGTGCAGATGGCTGTCGTCGTCGTCGATGTCCGCGTCGGTGGTGACGGTGACCCCGCCGAGCGCGTCCACGAGCTTCGCGAAGCCCGAGAAGTCGACCTCGACGTAGTGGTCCATGCGGACGTCGGTGATCGACTCGACGGTCTTGACGGCGCAGACCGGACCGCCGACCGAGTAGGCGGTGTTGAACATCGCGCCGTACGCCACGCCCGTCGAGCCGCCGTCGGCGAGCGGGCAGGAGGGGCGGGTGACGAGGGTGTCGCGCGGGATGCTGACGACGGTGGCGGACGTGCGGCCCGCGTCGATGTGCACGACCATCGCCGTGTCGGAGCGGGCGCCCGTGCTGTCGCCGCCGCCGAGTGCCTGGTTCGCCGCGCCGCTGCGCGAGTCCGAGCCCAGCACCAGGATGTTGACGGCCTCGGTGGGCAGCGGAACGGCGGACGCCGAGCCGGACGGGGCGGGCGTCGCCACCGCCTTCGCCGGGCGGTTGTCGCCGAGCGCGTTGTCGATGTCGACGCTCTTGATGTTGCCGTTGAGGTGCCAGTAGGCCCAGCCGGCCGTGCCGATGCCCACCACCAGGGCGGCGGCCAGCGTGAGGCCGGCGGCCTTCAGCGCTCTCGACCGCCGGCCCGCCCCGCTGCCGCCGTCCGGCCCGTTCGCGTCATGTCTCGCCACGTCTCCCGTCACAAGGCGAACATAAGTCCGAGTTGTAAGCGAAGTGTCAGGAGAGCGGACGCGAGCCGAACTTCTTGTGGAAATCTCATGATTCTCAGGACGGGATCGCCCCGGAAGCAGCCCGGGATCAGCCCGGAGGCAGCCCGAGGTCAGCCCAACGTCACCGTCGGCGCCGGATTGCTGCCGCTCCAGCTCGCGTTGAACCCGAACGACACCGAACCGCCGTCCGGGACCATCCCGTTGTACGAGGCGTTCGCGCACGTGACGGCCGCGCCCGACTGGGTGCACGTGGCGTTCCAGGCCTGGGTGATCCGCTGGCCCGCGCCGTACGTCCAGGTCGCCTTCCAGGACGACAGCGAGGCGCCCGAGCAGGAGATCGTCACGTTCCCGGTGAACCCGGTGTTCCACTGACTGCCCACGCTGTACGCGGCCGTGCACGCACCCGTCGGGGGCGGAGTGGTCGTCCCGCCGCCGAGCGCCTCGGAGATGCCGTAGTACGCCGGTTTCGGCGCGTAGTTCGCGTCGTACGGCGTCGCCGCACCCTGGCCCGGGAAGGTGCTCTCCACCCAGGAGTCGGAGTCGGTGAAGCCCCAGACGGTCATGTTCACGCAGCGGGCGACGGCGACGCAGGCGGCGGTGACCGCCTTGTAGTCGGCCTTCTGCTGCGCGAGCTTGGCGCTGTCCGAGGGCAGCGTCATCCGGATGTCCAGCTCGGTGATCGCCACGTCGACGCCGAGGTCGGCGAAGCGCTGGATGTTCTGCTGGAGGGTGGACGGCACCTGGCCGAGGACGAGGTGGGCCTGGAGGCCGACCCCGTCGATGGGAACCCCGCGCTCCTTCAGCGACTTGACCAGGTTGTACAGGGCCGTCGACTTCGCGTTCACGCCCTCGACGTTGTAGTCGTTGACGTAGAGCTTGGCGGCCGGGTCGGCGGCCCGCGCCCAGGTCAGGGCGTTGGCGATGTAGTCGGCGCCGAGGCCGTTGTACCAGAGGGTCGAGCGGTAGGTGCCGTCCTCGTTGAAGGGCTCGTTGACGACGTCCCAGGCGGCGAGCTTGCCCTTGTAGCGGCCGACCTCGGTGCTGATGTGGTTCTGGAGCAGGGTGCTGAGCTGGGCGGGCGTCCAGCTGCCGTTCGTCAGCCAGCCGGGGTTCTGGCTGTGCCAGACCAGGGTGTGGCCGCGCACCTGCTGGTTGTGGGCCTGGGCGAAGGCGACGATCTGGTCGGCCTCCGCCCAGTTGAAGGCGCCCTGGGTCGGCTCGACGGAGCCCCACTTCATGGCGTTGCCGGGGGTCAGCGAGCTGAACTGCGCCCCGGCGAGGTCGCCGTACGTGCCGGTGAGCTTGGAGCCGGTGACCGCGGTGCCGATGACCTTGCCCTTGGCGGCGCCGAGGTCGCGCAGCGGGGTGTCGGCGGCATGGGAGACGGGGGCCGCGACGAGCAGCGCCGCGGCGGCGGTGGCCCCGGTGACCAGCGTGGTCAGCCAGGTCCGTGCGGAGAGGGTTCTGGAGGATCTCATTGCGGGTGCCTCCGAAAGTTTCGGTCGTCCAACCGATTGACTTCGGAGGAGTGTGGAGGCGCGCGCCACACCCGTCAATACGTCAACTTCCAGCCACGGCAGCCCCTAAGAGACGGGCGGCGCCCCGGTGCTCGTGCGCACCACCAGACTCGTCGCCAGTTCCACCCGGGTCGCCGTCGGCGCCTCCTCGGACGTCGAGCGGCCCAGTTCGAGGACGAGCCGGGCCGCCGCCTCCGCCATCTCCGTGAGCGGCTGCCGGACGGTCGTCAGCGGCGGGCCGACCCACCGCGCCACCGGCAGGTCGTCGAAGCCGACCACGCTCACGTCCTCGGGGATCCTGAGGCCCAGTTCGCGGGCCGCTTCGTAGCAGCCGAGGGCCTGGAGGTCGTTGCCGGCGAAGACGGCGGTGGGCCGGTCGGGGCGGTAGAGCAGCTCGCGGCCGAGGCGGTAGCCGGTCTCGTGGTGGAAGTCGCCGGTCTTGACGAGGTCCTGCTCGACCGGCAGCCCGGCCGTCTCCAGCGCGGCCCGGTAGCCGTCGATCCGGGCGCGGCTGCACATCATCTGCGGCGGCCCGCTGATCGCCCCGATCCGCCGGTGCCCCAGCTCGATCAGGTGCCGGGTGGCGGCGAGGCCGCCCTGCCAGTTGGTGGCCCCGATCGACGGCACGTCCGCCCCCGGGTCGCCCGCCGGGTCCATCACCACGAACGGGATGGAACGGCTGGTCAGCAGCGCCCGCTGGGACTCGTCCAGCCCGGACAGGACGAGCACGACGCCGTGCGGACGGCGGGCGGCGACCTGGTCGGCCCAGGTCCGGCCGGGAGTGAGCCGCCCGGCGCTCTCGCTCAGCACCACGCTCAGTCCGGCGTCCCGCGCCACGTTCTCCACGCCCCGGATGACCTCCATCGCCCAGGCGCTCTCCAGCTCGTGGAAGACCAGGTCGATCAGGGGGGAGCGGGTCGCCTCGGCGCGGCGGCGCCGGTAGCCGTGGGCGCGCAGCAGCTCCTCGACGCGAGTGCGGGTCGCGGGGGCGACATCGGCCCGGCCGTTGAGGACCTTCGAAACAGTCGGTGCCGATACGCCGGCCTCGCGGGCGATCTCCGCGAGCGTCGCGGTCTGTGTCGGCCGCGCTTCTGTCCGCGTTTCCACGGGCTCCGAGGGTGTCATGGCGGCGATCGTATCCCCACGCGCCCCCTTGACGAACCTATGGGGACGCCATAGGTTCCCGGAACATTCGAAGTGCATTACGAAACATTCGAATCCTTCGGGACAGGAGTCTCATGACCACCGCCTCCTGGCGTGACCCCGCCCTGCCCGCCGCCGCCCGCGTCGACGACCTCCTCTCCCGGATGACCCTCGAGGAGAAGACCGCCCAGCTGTACGGCGTGTGGGTCGGCGCCGCGACGGACGGCGACGGAGTCGCCCCGCACCAGCACGACATGACCGTCGACCACGACTGGGCCGAGCTGATCACCCGGGGGCTCGGCCAGCTGACCCGCTCCTTCGGCACCGCCCCCGTGGACCCGGCGGTCGGCGTCCGCGCGCTGGCGCTCGCCCAGCGCCGGATCGCCGCCGCCGGCCGCTTCGGCATCCCGGCGGTCGCCCACGAGGAGTGCCTGGCCGGCTTCACCGCCTGGCGGGCCACCGCCTACCCGGTCCCGCTGGCCTGGGGCGCTGCCTTCGATCCGCCGCTGGTGGAGGAGATGGGCCGGGCGATCGGCCGCGACCTGCGCGCGGTCGGCGTCCACCAGGGTCTGGCCCCCGTCCTGGACGTCGTCCGCGACCTGCGCTGGGGACGGGTCGAGGAGACGATCGGCGAGGACCCGTACCTGGTGGGCACGGTCGGCACGGCCTACGTACGCGGGCTGGAGTCGGCCGGGATCGTCGCCACGCTCAAGCACTTCGCCGGGTACGCCTCCTCGGCCGGGGCCCGCAACCAGGCGCCGGTGCGGGCGGGCACCCGCGAGTTCGCCGACGTCACCCTTCCGCCGTTCGAGATGGCGCTCCGCGAAGGCGGCGCCCGCTCGGTGATGGCGGCCTACACGGAACGCGACGGCGTCCCGTCCTCCGCCGACCCGGAGCTGCTGACCCGCCTCCTGCGCGAGGAGTGGGGCTTCACGGGCACGGTCGTCGCCGACTACTTCGGCATCGGCTTCCTGCAGACCCTGCACCGGGTCGCCGGCACACCCGCCGAGACCGCCCTGCTCGCCCTGACGGCCGGCGTCGACGTCGAGCTGCCCACGGTGAAGTACTACGGCGAGGCGCTGGTCGCCGCCGTGCGGGACGGCGAAGTCCCCGAGGAACTGGTCGACCGGGCCGCCCGCCGCGTCCTGCTCCAGAAGTGCGAGCTGGGCCTCCTGGACGAGGACTGGCGGCCCGAGCCGGCGGAGACCGCCGGGCCGGTCGACCTCGACCCGGCGACCAACCGCGTCCTGGCCCGCAGGCTGGCGGAGGAGTCGGTGGTCCTGCTGGACAACCCCGACGCCCTGCTCCCCCTCTCCCCCGACACGCGCATCGCCGTCGTGGGCCCGAGGGCGGCGGACGCCCTCGCCATGCTCGGCTGCTACTCCTTCCCCTCCCATGTCCTCACCCAGCACCCCGAGGCGGACCTGGGCGTCGAGATCCCGACCCTGCTGGAGTCCCTGCGGGCCGAACTCCCGGACGCGAAGGTGACGTTCACGGAGGGCTGCGGGGTCTCGGACCCGGACCCGTCCGGGTTCACGGAGGCCATCGCGCGCGCCTCCGAGGCGGACGTCTGCGTGGCCGTGCTCGGCGACCGGGCGGGACTGTTCGGCCGGGGCACCTCGGGCGAGGGCTGCGATGTGGCCGACCTGCATCTGCCGGGCGTCCAGAGCGAACTGCTGGACGCGCTGGTGGCGACGGGCGTCCCGGTCGTCCTCGTCCTGCTCACCGGCCGCCCGTACGCGCTGGGCCGCTGGCACGGGCGGCTGGGCGCGGTCGTTCAGGCGTTCTTCCCCGGGGAGGAGGGCGGTCCGGCGGTCGCGGGAGTGCTGTCGGGCCGTGTGAACCCCTCGGGCCGCCTCCCGGTGAGCGTGCCGCGCGTGCCGGGCGGCCAGCCCTGGACCTACCTCCAGCCGCCGCTGGGGCTGGCGGGCGAGGTCAGCAGCCTGGACCCGACCCCGCTGTACCCCTTCGGCCACGGACGCTCGTACACGGCGTTCGCCTGGGAGGACTTCAGCGGTCCCGACGCGGACATCCCGACGGACGGCTCCTACGACCTGTCCGTCACCGTCCGCAACACCGGGGAGCGGGCGGGCGCGGAGGTCGTGCAGCTGTACCTGCACGACCCGGTGGCCAGCGTGACCCGTCCCGACGTGCGGCTGATCGGCTACCGGCGGCTGGAGCTGGCCGCGGGCGAGTCGGCGCGGGTGGCGTTCCGCTTCCACGCCGACCTGTCGGCGTTCACCGACCGGTCCGGGAAGCGCGTGGTCGAACCGGGGGCGCTGGAACTGCGGTTGGGCACGTCCAGCGCGCACGCGCGGGAGGTGGCCCGAGTACGGCTGACCGGGCCGGTGCGCGAGGTCGGGACGGAACGGCGGCTGCACTGCGACGTGGAGGTTTTGCGCACCTGAGACGTGGCCGGGGGGTGCCCGCGTGTCAGAATCCGCCGACCCGCCCAGCCAGGTGACGGGAACGCGACGGGAAGACGCATGGACACCCCCATACCCACAACCGCACAGGCAGCCTCCGGCACCGGCGAGGACCGCAGGGCCCGTGGGTGGCTGCTCGGCCTCGCCATGCTCGCGCTGGCCTGGCTGCCGAGGGCGGTCGCCGGAGCGGTCCTGTTCGTCGCGCTCTTCCTCTGGGGTCCCCCGTGGGCGCCGGCCGCGCCGCTGTTCCTGGTCGCCGTCGAGGTCTCCAGGGCCGTCATGGCGGCACGCGGCCCGCTGCCCGGCCGGGCGGTGCGCCCCGGGGACGAACCGGAGCTGGCCGGCCTGGTGCGGGACGTGGCCGAGCGGCTCGGCTTCCGCGAGCCGCTCCTCGTGCGGATCGTGCCCGGCGTCCAGGCGGCGCTGGGGCGCGCGAAGGTCGGGGGCGTGCACACCCGCGTGCTCCTTCTCGGCCTGCCCCTGCTGCGCAACCTCACCGAGGCCCAGCTGGCGTCCGTGATCGCGCACGAGCTGGCGCACGAGCGGCAGATGGGCGACCGGCGCTCCGGCCTGCTGCGGTACTCCCGCGCCGTGCTCGCGGAGCGGCTCGACGGCCGCTTCCGCCCGCTCGCGCCCCTGGCGGGCCCGCTGCTGCGCGCCTCACAGCCCCTGCTCTGGCGCGCGGAGCTGGCCGCCGACGCCGACGCGGCCCGGGTCGCGGGCGCCGAGGCCGCCGCCGAGGCGCTGCGCCTGGCCGGCCTGCTCGATGCCGCGTTCGAGGGGCTCGGCGCGGGCTGGCTGTCGGCGCTGGCCGAGGAGGACGCCTGGCCCGAGGACTTCTACGACGCCCTCGACACCGCCCTGAGCGACCCGCACGTCGCCCGGCGGGCCGCCCGCGCCGCCGCCGAGGAGGACGCCGTCGACGCGTACGCCACGGCCGACCACCCGCCCCTCGACCACCGCGCGGCCGCGCTGCCCGCGCACGCCGAGAGCCCGTACGGCACGGCTCCGCTCGCCCTGCGGACCGGGGCGGCCGTCGAGGCGTGGTGCGTGCGGGAGCTGACCGGGCGGGACTGGGATCCGGACGACGGGCCGCGCGACGGCGAGGCGAGTCCGGTACGACTCCTCGACCTGCCGCACAGCCGCCTGCGCGAACTCGGCTTCGACACCCGCCTCGTCCTCCTGCACGCCGTCCGCCGCGAGAGTGCGACGGAGGCGGTGGCCCTGGCCCTGGACGTTCTCGCCGACGGCGCCGGGCCCCGGCTGGCCCGCCGTATCGAACCCGCGGTGCGGTGGGCGCCGGCGACCGTCCGTCCGGCGCTCGTCCGGAGCGTGCTGGCCGGCGCCGTGAGCCCGCCCTTCGCGGAGGCGTTGTGCGCGGCGGGCTGGACGTACACCAACCGCTGGCTCACCACGGTCGTCACGGCGCCGGACGACGGCCGGGTCGTCGACCTGCACGAACTGCTGAACGAGGCCGTGCGCGGCGGCGACCTCGAACCGGTACGCACCTTGTGGGCGTCCGCCGAACCGAAGGAGTGGGCCGTATGAGACGCCCCGGACCCGCCCTGCGCGTGGGCCTGCTGGGCGTGGCCGTCACCCTCACCGGCTACGCCCTGTTCGCCGCCTGGCTGGGCCTGCACCTGCAGCGCTACGCCGACGCCCGCGACCGGGCCACCGCGAGCGCCGTCGGCGTGGTCGTCGAGGACGACGTCGACGACGAGGACGACGTCCGCGTGCGCTGGACCGACGCCGGGGGGCATGCGCACGTCCAGCGGTTCGGGATCTACGACACCGACCGCTACACCGAGGGCGCCCGCTTCCCGGTGGCCTACGACGCCGACGACCCGACCCCCAAGGGCTTTCCGGCCGACGGGGACGAGACGGCGGCGGAGGACGACCTGATCTTCCCGGTCGTCCTGGGCGGAGTGGTCGCCCTGCTCCTGACCTGCGTCTGGGTCTGGCGAGGCCTGCGCTTCCGCCTCAGGGTGCGGCGGCCCGGCCGCCCGATGACGGGGCGCGTCCTCTACGGCCGACGCCTGGCGTCGCCGTGGCGGGACCCGCGGACGACCTGGCTGGCGCTGACGGCCCCCGAGGACGATCGTCACTGGCAGCGCGTCATGTGGCACCCGGCGCTGGACGAGCTCTCCGGCGAGGTCGAGGTGACCGTGCACCGCGCGGGCGGCACAAGCCTGCGCCCGGCCGCCGTCACGCTTCCCGACGGCACCCGTCTGGTCCCGCTCGGAAAACTGCGCAGGCACCGTCCGCCGTTCCTGTCCTTCGACGACCACGAGGCCGTCCGGGTCGACCTGGAGGACGCGTTCGTCCTCCCCGCCGGCACCCTCGTGCCCCCCGCCCGTCCGTGGTGGCGCGGCGCGATGACCGCCGCGTCCGGCACCGCCCTCGGCGTCCTCGCGGGCTTCGTCCTGACCGACGGAAGCGTGATCGCGGCACTGGCCTTCGCCCTGTGCGCGGGAACACTGCTGACATCGGTGTGGGCACTGTCCTCGCCTCAGCCGTAGAGAGCAGCAGAACACCGCCGTCGGACCATGGTCCGACGGCGGTGTCTTCATTTCTGCTCGAGGGTGACCGCTATTTACGGATCAGCCTCGCTCTGCGTTGACGGCGCCGCTCACCGAAAGCGGTCAGAGTGAAAATCGCTCCGATCGCCATGGCGAACGGCAGGGCCCCGAGGGCGTCTCCGGTCGCCAGGATTTCCACGAGATAGAACAGCGTCCCGAAGATCAGTCCCGTGTAGATCGGATGCTTGGACGCCCATCTGCGTGTGTGTACGCGCGGGTCTGAGACCATCTCGTTCCCATCCGTCAGTAGTTGGGCCACCTGTGCGTGTACCGGCCGTGGCCGCCACGCCACCATGAGCGGACACTGCTGAACCCCCTGCGCACTCCGGTGTAGTACTTCCTGCCGTTTCCTGCGCTGTAGCCGAGCAGCCCGTCCCGGGCTCCACGCCATGTGCTCGCCCAGTAGCCGCCTATGTGGCGCTTGTGCCTCTTGGTGCCGTATCGGTAGGAGATCCAGCCGGTGACAGCGCCGGCTCCTGCCGCGCACGCCGGCGCCCCCCATCCTTCCGTGACGAATGAGCAGCCGAAAGCCAGGCCGTACGAGACCCACGTTTGGTGCTTCGCCACGAAACCGCCGACCCTTCGGGCCCAGTGGCGCCAGTGCCACCACCTCCCGTCGAGGTCGTAGCGGTTGATGGGGTCGCCGTTGCAGTACTCGTAGGCGTTGGCGTTGCCTCCCGGGACCGGATCGACGGAGAGGAAGCGGCCCGTCGTCGGGTCGTACAGCCGCACGCCCATGAGGGTGGCGCCGGTGACCGTCTCGCTGGAGCGCTGCTTGCCGCCGAGCCAGCCGTAGCGGGTGGCCGCGGTGTCGGCCTCCAGGTTGCCGTACTCGTCGTACGACTGGGCGACCGGCGCCTTGGCAGTGTCCAGCGGGAGCTGGACGGTGACGTCGCCGTGGATGTCGCTCAGTTGCAGCACCGTGTCGCCGGTGGCGCTGGTGACCGCGCCCAGGCCGCCGTCGACGCCCTGGACGTTGCGGGTGATGGTGGAACCGGTCTCCTGGGTCCAGTCCGGGCTGTCGCCGTCCGATCCGTAGTGGTTGGTCTTGGACCCCGTCTGGGTCCAGGTGCCGCTGCTGTCGGACTCGGTGGTCCAGGAGGCGAGGCGGCCGGCCGCGTCCAGGCTCCAGGTCTGCCGGCTGGCGCCGGAGGTCTGCTGCCGGACGAGGTCGTTGGCGTAGTAGCCGACGGTCGCGCCGGACGCCTGGGTCGTGGTGCGGCCGAAGGCGTCGTAGACCGTGCCGGCCGTCTCCAGGCGGTCGGCGCTGTCGTAGGAGTACGAGGTCGTCGTCTCTCCCGTCGACGTGCAGGCGGCGCCCACGTCACCGGTCACCGTGGCGAGCGAGGCGCGGTTGGTGTTGTCGTCGAAGGCGTAGTCGCGGCGGGTGCAGGCACCGTTGGGGTCGGTGTCGTCCGCCCTGGTGAGGCGGCCGGCCGCGTCGTAGCCGTAACTCCGGCTGCGGGTCTGCCCGTTGGTGTCGGTGTCCGCGACCGTCTGGTCCTGCGCCGAGTGGTCGGTCGTGTCGGAGGCGACGACGGTGCCGTCGCTGTCCTTGGTGTAGGTGCGGGAGGTCTCCGTGCCGGTCTCGTCCTGGCTGTTCGTCAGGGTGTAGCCGCCGGGCAGGGACTCGGTGGCGAGCTCGCCGTCCGCGTCGTAGGTGGCCGCGAAGGTCCCGGCGACGGAGTCGTTGCGGGAGGTCTCCAGACCGCGCGGGTCCTTGGTGGTGTCGTAGGCGTAGGTGGTGGTGGAGGGCGCCGAGTCGGTGGTCTTCACCACGCGGCCCAGGGCGTCGTAGCTGGTGGCGGCGGTGTTGCCCGCGCCGTCGGCGTAGGAGATCTCCCGTCCGAGCTGGTCGTAGGTGTGGGTGACGGTCTGCCCGTTCGACGTCACCGTGGCCACGTCACCGCTGTCGGCGTCGTAGGTGGTCGTGGTGTCCGGCACCGCCGTGCCCACGCCTCCGGAGACGGACGTGGTGGTGAGCCGGCCGGCCCCGTCGTACGAGTTCGTCGTCGTCCGGGTGACCGAGTTGGCGGTCTCCGTGACCTTGGCCGTGTTGCCCCAGCGGTCGTACTCGACCGTCTTGGTGGGCAGCTGGGACGGGTTGGACCCGCCGTTCGTGATCGCTCCCGCCGGGCCGGTGGAGCAGACCAGGTCCGCCCACTCCGGACGGCCGTTGCAGGCGCCCGTGCCGGTCGCGGAGTAGTACGTGGTGACCGTCGCGCCCGCGTCCGTGCCGGTGGACTTCGGCAGGCGGGTGAGGATCACCCGGCCCTGCGTGTCATACCCGGTGATCTTCTTCAGGTTGAGACCGCTCGGGTCGGTGATCGTCGTCGTGGGCAGCCCCTTGACCCAGTCGTACTGGGTGGCCGTGGTGCGCACGTCCCCGTCCGACGGGTAACCGTCCACGGACGCGCCCACCTTGGAGGTGGTGACCTGGTTGGCGACGGTGGCCGTGCCGTCGGTCGGGCGGCCCTCGTCGTAGGTGTTCACGGTGTGCTGGCGCGCCGGGACCTGGCTGCCCGCGGGCAGGTCGGTGCCGCCGCTGCCCGCCGCCAGGGCGGAGGTGAGCGTCACCTGGTGCAGCGGACCGTACTCGTCGGTCTCGCGCAGGCCGTCGGCGGAGTACACCGACGTCGTCGACAGCCGCTGGGCGCGGTCGGCCGGGGTCAGCTGGTCGATGCTCAGCGCCACCTGCTCGGCCTGACCGGCTCCGCTGGTGGCGAGCGCCAGCTCACGGTTGGCGGCGGAGAGCTGACGGACCGTGTTGCCGAAGCGGTCGTACTCGGTGGTGGAGATGTGCCCGCCGGGCGCGGCCGTGTCGACCTCGCGGCCGGAGGCGTCGGTGTAGGTGATCGTCGCCCGCTTGTAGTCGGACGCCGACAGGCTGCCGCCGGTGTTGGACGCCGGGACCGAGTCGGCCGGGAAGACGGCGGTCGCGTCGGTCGGCACGTCGGTCTGTCCCCAGGCCGCCACGTCCGAGGCGCCCATGGCGCCCGGGGCGGCGGCGCCGGACAGCGGCACGTCGTAGACCACGCTGGTGGTGGCGTTCGTACCGTCCGTGGTGCTCTTGGTGCCCGCCGTCAGGTTCGGCCGGGACGCCGACAGCAGCATGCCCGCACCGGCGGTGGCCGCGTTGCCGGCCTGGCCGTAGGTGAGGGTCCACGCCAGTTCGCCGGGCGGGGTGAGGGTGATGATGCGGCCGGCGCTGTCGTAGGCGTAGGCCGTCTTCAGCGCGGGGCTGATCCTCGGGTCCCACTCCTCGCGCAGGCGGCCGGAGTCGTCGTAGGAGTACTGCGCGACGACGGTCGCCGTGGCCGCCGAGGCGCCCGGGTCGGTCGCCCACTCCTTGATCTGGCTGACCTGCCCGGTGTAGTTGCCGAACACCGAGCTCGTGGCCGTGGTGGAGGTCGCGTAGACGAACTCCAGCAGTCGGCAGCCCTTCGTGGACGGGGTCGTCCCACACGTGGAGGACGACACGGCCGAGGTGGGCGCGATGACGTACTTCGGGCGGGCCAGCGGCTGGTTGGCGGGGCTCGCCGGGTCCTTCTCCGAGACGACCTTGGTGGTGGAGTTGTCGGTCGGCAGGAAGGTGCTGGACACCTGCCAGGTCGCGGCCGCCGGGTCCACCTTCGCGAAGGTGGTCGTGGTGCCCTGGTCGTCCTTCAGCGTGAACGTGCTCGACGCGGAGTCGAAGGTCAGGGTCAGGTCCTCGGAGCCGGGCTCCGGCTTCCAGCCGCCCGCGGAGGTCGCGGTGAACCCGGTCTCGTCGCCGTCCACGTCCACCAGCTGCACCGAGGTGGACGACGGCTGGCTGACGTACGCCCAGTCGGAGTCCGTGATCTCGGCGGTCGTGCCGGAGGTCCACTGCGGGCCGAAGATCGCCGACTGGCCCGCGGCGCTCGCGCCCATGGTGGGGCGGCGGGAGGACGCCGTACGCGACACCGACAGGTCGAAGCCGGAGGCGTCCGTGGCGGACACGGTGAAGTCACCGGTCAGCGCGTTCACCGAGCCGGGGCCGACGGCGGCGCTCGGCGCGGTGCCCGCGTTGCGGTCCACCGTGAGCGTGTGCGGCTGCGAGTAGGCGGTGGTCGTGCCGTCGGTGAAGGCCGCACGGACGTCGACCGGACCGTCGTCCGCCAGGGAGGTGGTCACGTTCCAGGTGAGCGCGGCGGGGCTGCCGTTGGTGACGGCGACCGGCCAGGCGGAGACCGCCGAACCGTCCGACGACTTGGTGACGTCCGCGAGCGGCACGCTCTGCCAGGTGTCGGTCTCGCCGCGCCGGTACTGGTAGGTGACGCCGGTGTAGGTGGTCTTGCCGGTGGAGGTGAGGCTCACCCGGCGGGCGGCGGTGTCGCCCTCGGCCGGAGTGAGCAGACCGGCGCCGTCACCGACGCCGAAGGCGTACGTGGTCGTCGCCGAGGAGAGGTTGGCGCCGGAGTCGACGGTCTTGGCGTACAGCTTGTGCCAGTCCTCGCCCGGGTTGACGGTGATCGTCAGCGGGTCGCCGCCCGAGCCGTCGGTGGTGTCGTAGACCCGGTTCGGCACGGAGGAGTCGTCCAGACCCCAGGCGTAGCCCATGCCGTCCGTCGAGGACGTGTCCAGGGTGCAGGTGGCGCCGCCGGTGGCCTGCGTCGTCCAGGTGTTCTCCGTGTACGGGTCACAGCTGATGGTGGGCGCGTTCGGCAGCCCGGTGTTCATCACGAACGTCGTGTAGCCGGACCACGAGCCGTAGTCGGTGTTGTCGTAGCCGCGGACGCGGAAGCGCAGATGCTTGCCGGCCGGGAACGCGGAGGCCGACGGGATGGTCAGCTTCGCCGTCGAACCGGACGCCACCGAGGCGGAGGTGGCGGTGTACGTGTACGTGGTGTCCGCGTACGCCGGGTCCGCCGTGACCTCGAACTGGCCCTTGACGGTGCCGCCGTCCGCGTCCGTCACCTTCGCCGACAGCGTCGGCGTCAGGGAGGTCACGTACCGCTTGCCGTTGTAGGCGTTCACGGCCGACGGCGAGATCGCGGACGAGGCGGTGGTGGCGTAGGAGTTGTAGGTGACGACGAGCTTCGGTGCGTATCCGGAGGTGGAGTAGTTCGCGGAGCGGAAGCGGCGCCAGGTGGTGGAGTCGGTCTCGTCGGCGGCGCGGACCTGGAGGCCGTAGTTGGCAGAGCCGTCGGCCCAGGCCTGGACGATGGTCTGCAGGTTCCAGTTGGACCAGTTGGCGGGGCAGGTCGAGTCGTAGCCCCAGTGGCCGGTGTTGGTGGCCATGCCGGTCGTGGTGGTGGTGGGCTGGGCGCCCCAGGTGATGGAGGAGGAGGACCAGGTGGAGGTGATCCGGCGGGCCTGGGTGGCGGCTCCGGCGGTGGAGCAGGTCGCGGAGTAGTAGTTGTACAGCGACATGGTGGCCGCGGTGACGTGCTTGCCGGTGAACTTGGAGACGTCGAACTTCAGATACGAGTGGGCGGTGTCGGTGCCGCCGTCGTAGGTGCCCGACTTCAGCTCCTCGGAGGAGATCTGGGAGTCGGGGTAGTCGGGGTTCTGCACCCAGGTGTCGGTGGTGACGGCGAGGGTGGTGGTCGGGTCGACCGTCACCGGATAGGTCGCCGTGGCCAGGAAGTCCGCGCTCGGCGTCAGGACGAGGGTCTGCGCGCCGTTCGCGGCGGTCTCGATCTTCGTGGCGACGCGCTGCTGGTGCGCGGACTCGCCGGAGGCCTTGTCCTTGGAGGAGTCCCACATCATCGGCGCGGGCGCCTCGGCGACGAGCTTGCCGGCGCCGTCCTTGAGCAGCAGGTGTCCGGAGGCGGCCTGGGACAGCTTCAGCCCGTCGAGGTCCAGCGGGATCCGGTAGGCGGTGGCCGTGCCGGCGGCGGGCTTCTGGGCGAGCCGGATGTTCTCCGAGAAGCCCTGCGCCAGCGCGCTGACCGACAGGGTCTGGCCGCCGCCCAGGCTGTAGGAGGCGGTGTTGTTCTTCACCGACGGGGTCGGCAGCTTGCCCGACCAGCCCAGTCCGAAGGACTGCTTGCCCTTGGTCACCGAGGCGAGCTTCGTGTCACCGCCGTCGGAGACCGCGACGTCCGCGGCCGCGACGGCCGGGGTCAGATCGGTGCCGGTGTCGGACAGCGACGTGTCGATGTCCTTCCACGCACTGCCCTGCTTCACCCGGACGGGCCCGGCGAACGCGTCCGTCTCCAACTCCCCGCTTGGCAGCGCATACGTCGACGAGTCGGCGGTCCGGGCGGACAGCACCTCGATCTTCCGCTTCTGCAGGCGGGCCATCAGCACGGCTGACGCCTCGTCCTGCGCCTGGGCGGGTCCGGCAGCCTTCTTGGACGCCTTGGGCTTGTGCGCCGCCGGCGCGTTCCCGTCGGCCGCGAACGACGCGCCGCTGCTCTGGTCGACGAGTGCGACCTGGGCGGCGAGTACGAGGAGGACAGCAGTGGCGGTGCGCCTGATTCCCCTTCGGTTTCTGTCTCTTTTCCCGGATCTGGTTCTGGCTCTGTGCCTGTGACTCATGATCAGTCCCCTCCGAGCCCGCGTGCGGTCACACGGGCAAAGTCGGCTGATCATTGCCACTGGGGGTCAGGCGCTCAGGGGCAGCTTCAACGATGTCCCCAGGAAGGACAAAGCGAGGTCAAAGAGATAGTACTGACAGGGACTTCGACGCAACCGGCCGCCCCTTTTGCCCGTCCCTCGCAGGCGCACTTGCCATTGCCTCCGCAAAGCGAGGGTTTCCCATTTCTTGACGGTATATAAGGGCATCCCTCATCACACCCGAA
Source organism: Streptomyces sp. NPDC051677 (assembly GCF_044453465.1). Classification (NCBI taxonomy): domain Bacteria; kingdom Bacillati; phylum Actinomycetota; class Actinomycetes; order Kitasatosporales; family Streptomycetaceae; genus Streptomyces; species Streptomyces sp. NPDC051677. The sequence continues at coordinate 106,375 of NZ_JBITCT010000014.1, read as the reverse complement.
CAATGCAGGCAGTCCATAGGAGATGCGATGTTGGAGATGACGTGCGGGAGATATGAATAGGATATGAAGCCCGTTCGAAGAAGGGCTTCAGGTGAGCGAACCGCAGGCCGGTGTCTGCCCGTTGTGCGGCGCGCCCCGTTCCGCGGACGGCGCCCCCGCGTGCGCCTGTGCCCGGCTCGCGTCCGACGCCCATCGCAGCGCCCGCACCGCGGAGGCGGCCGCCGCCGAGGACTTCGATCCGGTGCGGATCCGCCCGTTCGTCGTGCTCGACGGGGACCAGGACCCGCAGGACGGCACCGGTCCCGGGACCACGGCCGCTCCTGCCCCGATGCCCACGCCGCCCTCCGAAGAGGGTGCGGAGACCGGCGAGTCCGAGACCCCGGCGCCGGACGCCTCCGACCCTCCGCTCCGGAGTCGACGCCGCTTACCCCTCCTGGCTCTCGCAGGCGCCCTCGCCCTCGCCGTGACCGCGGCCGTGCTCGCCGGACTCCTCCTGTACGACGCCCCCGACCGTGACGGCTCCCTGGCCGAGGGCGTCCGGGCGCCGGTGCCCGACGTGACGTCCGGGAGGGCCGCGACGACCGGATCGTCCTCCCCGCAGGCCTCCCGGACCGAGCCGTCGTCGACCGCCTCCGGCTCCCCCAGCCCTTCGCCCTCCCCCGCGTCGGAGACCCCGTCCTCCTCAGCCGCCCCGCCCTCGGCCCCGTCCACCGGCGCCACCGGCACCGCGTCCCCCGGGCCCAGCGCGACGAACTCCACGCCGGCGGTCCTGCGCTTCGGGGACTCCGGCCCCGAGGTCGTCGAGCTCCAGCTCCGCCTGCGTCAGATCGGTTTCTACGGCGGCGAGGCCGACGGCGAGTACGGCCGTCAGGTCGAGAGCGCGGTGCGCACGTACCAGCTCACCCGAGCCGTCCTCCAGGACGAGTCCGGGGTCTACGGCGCCGCGACCCGGGCCTCGCTCGAAGCGGAGACGGACGAGCCCTGACACCGGCTCTCCACCGGCCCGACACCGGGCCCGCCCAGCCGCTCCCTGCCCGCTCGCCACCCGCCGCCTGCCGACTCCCTACCGGCTCTCCACCGACTCGAACCGCCACCGGTGCACGGCCCGCGTCACCAACTCCGCGTCAGGCTCCGGGAGTTCGGGCAGGCCGGGCTCGTCGTGGTCCGCGTCCCACCAGGTGATGACCAGGACCCGGTCCTGCGGGCCGCGGAACGTCTCGCGGCGCAGGGGTTCGCCCACGAGCCGCTGCGCCCGCGCCCAGGCCAGCAGTGCGTCGCCCCGCCCCTGCACGGCCCGGGCCTCCCACATCAACGCGACCGTCATGACCTGGTCCTCATGAGTAGAGATTGTCCTTGCTGACCTCGTGCACATGATCGTGGTCGTGCGGATGGCCGGGCACGTGCGGGTCGGTCACCGGCAGGGACGAGTCCGCCGACAGGTCCCAGCTGGACGCGGCCCGCCCCCGGGCCACCATCTCCGCGCCCAGGGCCGCCACCATCGCGCCGTTGTCCGTGCACAGCTTGGGGCGCGGCACCCGCAGCCGGATGCCGGCCGCCTCGCAGCGCTCCTGGGCCAGCACCCGCAGCCGGGAGTTGGCGGCCACGCCGCCGCCGATCATCAGGTGGTCGACGCCCTCGTCCTTGCAGGCCCGTACGGCCTTGCGGGTCAGGACGTCCACGACCGCCTCCTGGAAGGAGGCCGCCACGTCCCGCACCGGCACGTCCTCGCCCGCCGCCCGCTTGGCCTCGATCCAGCGGGCGACCGACGTCTTCAGCCCGGAGAAGGAGAAGTCGTACGCCGGGTCGCGCGGACCGGTCAGGCCGCGCGGGAAGGCGATGGCGGAGGGGTCGCCCTCCTTGGCGTACCGGTCGATGACCGGGCCGCCCGGGAAGCCCAGGTTCAGCACCCGGGCGATCTTGTCGAAGGCCTCGCCCGCCGCGTCGTCGATGGTCGCGCCCATCGGACGGACGTCGGAGGTGATGTCGGTCGACAGCAGCAGCGAGGAGTGGCCGCCGGACACCAGGAGCGCCATCGTCGGCTCGGGCAGCGCGCCGTGCTCCAGCTGGTCCACGCAGATGTGCGAGGCGAGGTGGTTGACGCCGTAGAGGGGCTTGCCGAGGGCGTAGGCGTACGCCTTCGCCGCCGAGACGCCGACCAGGAGGGCGCCGGCGAGGCCGGGACCGGCGGTGACGGCGATGCCGTCGAGGTCCTTCGCGCTGACGCCCGCCTCCTTCAGCGCCCGGTCGATGGTCGGGACCATCGCCTCCAGGTGGGCCCGGGAGGCCACCTCCGGCACGACCCCGCCGAAGCGGGCGTGCTCGTCGACGCTGGAGGCGATCGCGTCCGCCAGCAGGGCGGTGCCGCGCACGACGCCGACGCCGGTCTCGTCGCAGGAGGTCTCGATCCCCAGTACGAGGGGTTCGTCAGCCATTGGTCTCGGTTCCTTGTGTTCCGGCCACGGATGTGGAGGGGTCGGTCAGGCGCATCACCAGGGCGTCCACGTTCCCCGGCTGGTAGTAGCCGCGCCGGAAGCCGATGGCCTCGAAGCCGAAGCGTTCGTAGAGCTTCTGGGCGCGGACGTTGTCGATCCGGCACTCCAGCATGACCTCGGCGCACTCGAAGTCGGTCGCCGCGCGCAGCAGCTCCGTCAGCAGCCGCCCGCCGAGTCCGGTGCCCTGGTGCTCGCGGGCGACGGCGATGGTCTGGACGTCGGCCAGGTCCCCGGCTGCGGCCAGGCCCGCGTACCCGACGATCCGCTCCGCTTCGGCCGTCGTGTCGACCGCGACGAGATACCGCCGGGTCGCCTCGGGGCCGCGGGCGTGGGCGAGGTCGGACCAGAACATGCCCCGGGACCAGGCGTCCTCGGGGAAGAGGTCCTTCTCCAGTTCCAGCACGGTTTCGATGTCCCACCAGCGCATCTCGCGCAGCACGGGGCGGCCGGGTGGGTTGACGGGTTCGGTCACTTGGGGGTGACCACCTTGTAGTTCTTCGGCACCTGGGCGTCCGGCCGGCGCAGATACAGCGGGCGCGGCGCCGGGAGCTCCTCGCCGGCGGTCAGTCTCTCAGCGGCCAGGCTCGCGAGCGCGGCGGCGGAGACGTGCTCGGGCTCGTGCGCGTTCGGGAACGTGTCCGGGTACAGCAGCGCGCCCGCGCCGACGGCCGGCAGTCCGGCCACCTGCTCGGCGATGTCGGCGGGCCGGTCCACGGCGGGGCCCGAGACCCGGGTCCGGGAGTCGGCGTAGCGCGCCCAGTAGACCTCCTTGCGGCGGGCGTCGGTCGCCACCACGAAGGGGCCTTCGAGGTCGGAGGCGTACGCGAGGCCGTCGAGCGTGCACAGGCCGTGCACGGGGACGCCGAGGGCGAGCCCGAAGGTGTCGGCGGTCATCAGACCGACCCGCAGCCCGGTGTAGGGGCCGGGGCCTACGCCGACGACGATCCCGGTGACGGCGTCGAGTCTGAGCCCGGCCCCGGCGAGCAGCCGGTCGACGGCGGGCAGCAGCAGCTCGCCGTGCCGGCGGGCGTCCACCTGACTCGAGGAGGCGACGACGTCCGTGCCGTCGTGCAGTGCGACGGTGACGGCGGGGGTGGCGGTATCGAGAGCGAGCAAGAGCACGCAAACAGCCTACGGCTCCCGCGCCCCCGACACGGCCGCGCCGGCGGGGCCCGTACGGACTGCTAACGTCACCGCGAAACGTGACGTACGGGACAGACCCGTAGTCGGGCAGAAAGAACGGACGAGGTGGTCGCCGGTGCCAAGCAGCAGCTCGACTTTCGTGGCCGGGCTCACCGTGGCAGCCCTGGCGACGGTCGGGTTCCTCGCCTTCCGGGCCTCGGCGAGCGCGCCCGCCGACCTCGCCGGGGCGCAGCGCAGCAAGGCTCCGGCGACGGCGGCGTCGAAGGCGCCCCGGGACCAGCGGCACCCGGCGGCACTCCCGGGCGACTCCGGCACGGGTGAGCGGGTCGTGTACTCGCTGGACGACGACCGGGTCTGGCTGGTCGGCGCGAACGGCAAGGTCAACCGAACGTTCAAGGTCGCCCCCGGCAGTGTGGACCCGCTCCCGGGCAGCTACCGCGTCACCTCCCGCGCGGGCGCCGTCACCGGCACCGACGGCACCCCCATCGAGCACGTGGTGCGCTTCGCCACCGTGAACGACGTGACGATCGGTTTCAGCGCGGCGCTGGACGGCTCGCTGCCGGAGCCCGACCCGACGATGCTCACGGGCGGCATCCGGCAGCGCACCGCGGACGGCGACGCGATGTGGGAATTCGCGACGATCGGCGAGCCGGTCGTCGTGATCCCGTAGGGCCGGCCCTGCCGGGCGCTCACGCCGCCCTGGGGTGCTCCGCGGGCGGTTCCACGACCGTCCCCGGGTCGGGCGGTCGTGGCGGCGTGGAGACGGCCTCGGCCGCCGCGCACGACGCCAGCAGGTCACGCATGGACACCCCGGCGGCAACCGCGAACGGCTGGCGCTGCTTGTTCTCGGTGGCCGACATGGACGCCTCCTGAAGTTCGGGGGCGGGCGAAGTTAGGTAGACCTAACTTCGAACTGGGTATCATGTGACCACGCACAAGACGCCGAACGCAACACTTTGCCGACGTCTTGTCGGAACGTTCACGCGGTGAGGACGCTCAGGTCCGCCGAAGCCCACCGCTCACCCAGCCCGGTGACGGTGACGTGCCGCACCTCATCCGTCGTATCGCCGACGGAGCGGTGGATACGGACCTGGAGCCGGTCGTCGGTCAGCTCCTCGACCTTGCCCTCGCCCCACTCCACGACGATCACCGAGTCGGGCAGCGAGACGTCCAGATCGAGATCCTCCATCTCGTCGAGCCCGCCGCCCAGGCGGTACGCGTCGACGTGAACGAGCGGCGGACCCGCCGAGAGGGACGGGTGCACGCGGGCGATCACGAAGGTCGGGGAGGTCACGGCGCCCCGGACCCCGAGGCCCTCACCGAGCCCACGGGTGAGCGTCGTCTTACCCGCGCCGAGCTCCCCGCTGAGCATCACGAGATCGCCGGCCCGCAACAGCTTGGCCAGACGGCGGCCCAACTCCCTCATCTGTTCAGGGGAGTTGACGATCAGCTGCACAGACCGGGGCAATGCTGCCTTTTCATCCATCGTCACTCACTTGCAGTAGTACACTGGTCACGCCCCGCAACGGGGTCGGTTCGGGCTGGACCGCAGCCGACGGCTGGAAGCCACCTCCGTCAGGAGGAGGCGGAGTCACAACCGTTCACGGTAGCGGTGAACGGCATCGCCCCCGCGCGGGCGAGCAGATCAGCGAGGCGGTCGGTGACCACTTCCGGGTGCTCCAGCATGACCAGGTGCCCGGCGTCCGGCACCAATACCAACTCGGCGCCCGGCAAGACGTCGGCGATCGCCTCGCTGTGCTCGCTCGGCGTGACCAGATCCCCGATCCCGGCCAGCACCAGCACCGGCATGTCGGTGAAGCAGGCCAGCGCCTCGGTCTTGTCGTGGTCGGTGAAGGCCGGGTAGAACTCGGCGACCACGTCGATCGGCGTGCCCTCGATCATCCGCTCGGCGAACCGCGCCACCGCCGGATCCACATCCCGCGAGGCGAACGAGTACCGCTTGATGATCCCGGCGAAGAGATCGGCGGTGGCCCGCCGCCCCTTCTCCACCAGGGCCGCCTGCTGACCGAGCGCCTTCAGCACCCCCGGCAGCACCCGCCGCACCGCGTTCACGCCCGCGACCGGCAGCCCGAAGTTGACCTCGCCGAGCCGCCCGGACGACGTCCCGACGAAGGCGGTGGCGACGACCCGGTCACGGATCAGCTCGGGGTACAGCGCGGCCAGCGCCATCACCGTCATCCCGCCCATGGAGTGCCCGACGAGCACGATCGGCCCCTCGGGCACGGCCGCGTCGACGACGGCCTTCAGGTCCCGTCCCAGCTGGTCGATGGTGACCGGCTCACCGTCCCGCACCTGGGCGTTGCCGCGCCCGGAGCGGCCGTGGCTGCGCTGGTCCCAGTGCACGGTCCGCACGACGCCGCGCAGGGCCGCCCGCTGGAAGTGCCAGGAGTCCTGGGTGAGGCAGTAGCCGTGGCTGAAGACGACGGTGACGGGCAGCGGTGCCTTGCGGCCGAAGAGCCGCCGCCGGCGGCCCGCCGGCCCGCCCTGCGGCTCGACGTCGTCGACCTCGTAGTACAGCTCGGTGCCGTCGTCGGCGTTCGCCTTGCCCGGGGTGCCGCGCAGCCCGCCGTAGGGTCCCGCCGAGTCGAGGGCGAGCCGGGCCTTGGCCCGCATGCCCCGCCCCACGGTCATCCGTTCCAGGGCGACACCGGCCGCGGCGCCCGCGGCGATCACGCCTATCGCGGCGCCGGCGATACCGGTCGCCCGGCGCCAGCCGCCCGCCCCCGTGGCGGAGGCGGCGGCGACGGCCGCCGAGGCGGCACTCGTCACTGCCTCCGCGCTGCTCTCGCTCACGTACCGCTCCTCCTAGGCCGATGTCCGTGCACTGACTGCGGGTTACCCGTCTTGTCACTCATTCACATAGACGCGGGGAACGCGCGCTCCGATGCGCGTGACGATCTCGTACCCGATGGTTCCGGCCGCCTGCGCCCAGTCCTGCGCCGTGGGCTCGCCGCGGTCGCCGGGTCCGAAGAGGACCGCCTCCGCGCCGGGCCCGGGTTCGTCGCCGCCGAGGTCGACGACGAACTGGTCCATGGCGATGCGCCCGGCGGCCGTCCGCCACTTGCCGCCGACCAGCACGGGCCCGGTCCCGGAGGCATGCCGGGGGACCCCGTCGGCGTAGCCGAGGGGCACCAGCCCGAGGGTGGTGGCGCCCGGGGTGACGTAGTGATGGCCGTAGCTCACACCGTGTCCGCCCGGGACGTGCTTCACCAGGGCGAGCGAGGCCGCGAGCGTCATCACGGGGCGCAGTCCGAAGTCGGCGGAGGAGCCCAGCTCGGGGCTGGGCGAGACGCCGTACATCGCGATGCCCGGGCGGACCAGGTCGAAGTGGGTCTCGGGGAGCGTCAGCGTGGCCGGCGAGTTGGCGATGTGCCGCACCTCGGGCCGCACGCCCTGCCCCTCGGCGTACGCCACCATCTCGCGGAACCGCCCGAGCTGAAGGCCGATGGAGGGATGCCCGGGCTCGTCGGCGCAGGCGAAGTGCGACCACAGCCCCGTGACGCGGAGCAGTCCCGCCGCCTCGGCCCGCAGCGCCTCGCCGACCAGTTCGGGCCAGTCGGCGGGCTGGCAGCCGCTCCGCCCGAGCCCGGTGTCGGCCTTGAGCTGCACCCGGGCGGCCCGTCCGGCGGCCCGTGCCGCTTCCTCGACCTCGCGCAGCGCCCACAGTCCGCTCACGGACACGTCGAGGTCGGCCTCGACGGCTTCCCGCCAGGGCCCGCCCGGCGTCCACAGCCAGCACATGATCCTGACGTCGGCCGGCAGCGCGCCGTCCGCGCGCAGCGCCAGCGCCTCCTCGGGCGTGGCGGTGCCCACCCAGGCGGCGCCGGCCTCGACGGCCGCCCGGGCGCAGGGCAGGGCGCCGTGCCCGTACCCGTCGGCCTTCACCACGGCCATGAACGCCGCCCCCGGCGCCTTGGCACGCAGGGTCCGCACATTGGCCCGCAGCGCGGCCAGGTCGATCTCGGCCCGGGCGCGCGCGGGGCCGGCGGGCGGCTTGGCAGTCTCACTCATCGCGCCCAGTGTCTCAGAGCGCTCGGACGGCCCCCCGAGTACCGGGCCGCGACCGCGTCACGTGCCGGGCCGACGCCCCCACACGTAGACCTTGTCGCCCTTCTTCAGCACGCCCCACAGTGCGCGGGCGTCACCGAGGGTGAGGTTGACGCAGCCCATGGAGCCGATGACGGTGTGGATGGTGCCGTAGACGGCGTGGAAGGCCTCTCCGCCGTCGAAGAACTGGGCGTACGGCATAGGGGTGCCGTAGAGGGTCGACACGTGGTTCTTGTGCCGCCAGTAGACGGTGTGCCAGCCCTTCCGGGTCGGATGGACGGCCCGCCCGCTGCGCATGGACACCGGCCCGAAGACGACCTTCGCCCCCTTCTGCACCCAGGTCACCTGCCGGTCGAGATCGACGCAGGCGACCCGGTACGCCCGCACCGGGCACTTCTTGCCGGCGTTCGGGTTCTTCCCGGCGGAGATCAGCTGCATCCGCGCCCAGGTGACGGGCCCCGCGAACCCGATCGCCGGCTGGATCTTCTGCGCCTGCTGAAACGCGCGGACGGCCTTGCAGTCGGCGGCGGACTGCTTCCCGTCCACCTTCAGTTTCAGCCACCGCTCGACCGCCCGCTGATACGGCCCGGCCAGCTTGCTGCACGCCGTCCGCGCGACGACCTCCTCCAACGGCACGTACTCGACCAGCGCGTACGTCCCCACGGCGGCGTCCGGCGGCTCGACGGCGTCCTCGGCGGCGGTCGGCTCGTACACCGTGGGGGCGAGCAGCTGGTCGGGGGTGTCGATCTGCCAGGGCTGATACGGCCCCGGCGGCACACCGGGCACGAGCTGGGTCTGCCGGTCGGGGGGAGCGGGGGCGGCGCGGGCGGCGCCCGTGCAGGAGAGGAGGGACGCGACGGCGAGGAGGACGGCGGCGATTCGTGTGCTGATCATGCGATCAGCCAAACGCGGCGATCCGTGGTCCGGGCAGGGGCGCGCGGCGGCTCACCCGTAAGCCACTCGCGAGCCACCCGTAAGGAGGTGCCGCGACGACGCGCATGAACTCCCCATGTCGGCAAGGAAAAGCAGAAACAAAGAGCCGGTCTGCTTTCTCCCTGGACCGGAGACGGCCCTTCATCGCACAGATAACGATCAGCCAAAATCTCCAACGGCCGGAAACCGTCGCCGAGTTCCGTCGGGAAATCCCGGAGCAGACAGGCCTGCCCGTTTTGCGGTCATTGGCGAAAGAGTGGTTTGCGTTTCGTTTCTGTCGCCTTAGCCAAACCTTGAAGGTTCACTCATCCTCCCTTCCTCCAGGTCAAGAGGGTTTGAGGAGAATCTGAGGATCACGTTTCCCCGGTGAAACTTCCGTTCCGGTTTCTCCACGGAATCCTCCTTCATCATCACGTTCGGCAGTGCACCGCGCGCTGTCGAAGTACGCACAGGAGATGTGATGAGACTCAAGGGGAGATGGGTCTTCCCGACTCCGGGGGGACGCTCCGGACGGAGACGCGGAAGCGAATCCGTCCGGCGCACCGCACTCGCGGTCGCCGCCGTACTCGCGGCGGAAACAGCCCTGTTGTCGCTGGGAACGGGGTCGGTGTTCGCCGCCGGCTTCGACTCCGGCGCCACGGCCGGGGCCGCGAAGGCGGGGGCCGGCCGGGCGCACAGCGCCAAGGCCGCCGCCTCGTCCGCGGACTCCGTGGAGGCGGCGCTGCTGATGGCCCGGCTCCAGGGCCGCAAGATCGAGGTGACCAGCGCGCGCACGGCTGACTCGTCGACGTATGCGCTGCCGAGCGGGGAGTTGGAGACGGACGCGTTCGCCGGGCCGGTCCGCACGAAGGTCGGCTCGGTGTGGAAGGACATCGACACGTCGTTGTCCGACACCGGCGCCGATCTGACCCCGGCGGTCGCGGCCGCGGACGTCGCGGTCTCCGACGGCGGCGACGCCAAGCTCGCCTCGGTGACCAAGGGCAAGCAGTCCTTCGGGCTGGGCTGGTCGGGCAAGCTGCCGACCCCGTCCGTGAAGCACAACACCGCCTCCTACAGCCTGGGCGGCGGCCAGACCCTGTCGGTCAGCGCGCTGGCGCAGGGCTTCTCGGAGAACATCCGGCTCGCCCAGAAGCCCGCCGCCGGCACGGCCACCGCCTACCGGATCCCGCTGGACCTCGACGGGCTGAAGCTGTCCCAGGCCGCCTCCGGACACCTGCTGCTCAAGGACGGCGCCGGCAAGCTCGTCGCCGAGGCGCCCGCGCCGATGATGTGGGACTCCTCCAAGGACAAGGCCTCCGGCGAGTCCGCGCACCAGCAGCGCGTCGCCACGAAGATCGAGACGGCCGCGAACGGCGCGCAGACCCTCGTCCTGACGCCGAGCGCGGACTTCCTGGCCACGGCGACCTATCCGGTGACGGTCGACCCGACCACCACCCTCGCCGTCACCACCGACACCTGGGTGCAGAACCCCGACTACCCCGACTCCCAGATCTCCTCCGAGGAGCTGAAGTCGGGCACCTACGACGGCGGCACCGACACCGCCCACTCGTATCTGAAGTTCGACGTCTCCAAGTTCACCGGCAAGCACGTCACCGCGGCCACCATGTCGCTGTACAACTACTACTCCGCGACCTGCTCCACCGCCGGAGCCGCCACCCAGGCCCGCCGGATCACCTCCACCTGGTCCTCCTCCTCCATCACCTGGGGCGCCCAGCCCACCACCACGACGACCGGCATGGCCACCAACACCGGCCACTGGGGCTACGACTCGACCTGCCCCGCCAACTGGTCCAACTGGAACCTGCAGACCATCGTCCAGGCCTGGGCCGACGGCTCTGCCAACTACGGCCTCCAGGTCCGCGCCGCCGACGAGACCGACTCCACCACCTGGCGCCGCTTCCGCTCCGCGAACTACTCCACCTCCGGATACGCACCGAAGCTCGTCGTCACCTACAACTCCTACCCGTCGACGCCGAGTTCCCTCGCGATCGCGCCGTCGCAGGTCAACACCTACAACGGCAAGCGGTACGTCACCTCCCTGACGCCCACCCTGTCGGCGAAGGTCGCCGACCCGGACGGCTCCGCCACGAAGGCGCAGTTCGAGGTCACGGCGGACCCGGCGTACGCGGACACCACGTACACCTACACCGGCACCAGTTCGTCGGTCACCTCCGGCTCCACCGCCAAGCTGACGATCCCCTCCGCGAACGCGTTCCCGGTGGGCGCCCACCTGCGCTACCGGGCGCGGGCGTACGACGGCACGGACTACGGCTCCTGGACGGGCTACACCACGTTCGTGCTGAACACCGGCCTGCCGACCGCCCCGACGGTCAGCTGCGCCACGTACGGCGAGAACGGCTGGACGGCGAAGGCGAGCGGCGCGGTCTCCTGCACCCTCGACACCGCCTCCACCGACGGCGCGGGCTACTACTGGGGGCTGGACGACCCGGCCACGCCGAACCAGAAGCTGGACACCACCGACGGCAGCGGCGGTGACGCGCAGACGATCAGCATCGCCCCGGCGAACGGCTGGCACACGCTCTACGCCAAGACCGTCGACTCCGGCGGAAACGTTTCTTCAACGACGACCGCGTACAGCTTCGGCGTCGGCGCGGACGGCGCCGCGATCCTGTCCCCGCAGGACGGCGACACCACCGCCCGCCGGCTGACCCTCGCCGCGAAGGGCCTGTCCACCTACACCGGGGTCACCTGGCAGTACCGGCGCGGCGAGGCCGACGGCTGGCACACCGTCCCGGTCGGCGACGTCACCGCCGCCGGCAACGCGGTCTCCGCCTGGCCGGTCGCCGTCACCTCCGGCACCGCCACGAAGCTGGTCTGGAACACCGTCTCCAGCCTGGCCGAGGACGGCGTGATCGAGCTGCGCGCCGCGTTCACCGACGGCTCCTCCACCGGCTACTCGCAGACCGTCGGCGTCACCCTGGACCGCGACGCCGGCACCGCCCCGACCGCCCAGGTCGGCCCCGGCGAGGTCAACGAACTCACCGGCGACTACACCCTGACGGCGACCGACGCCGCGCAGTTCGAGGCGAACGTCGAGCGGACCTACTCCTCGCGCGCCAACGCCAACGACAGCGAGGGCCAGGCGCAGATCTTCGGACCCGGCTGGGCCTCCTCCGTCACCGGCGCGAGCGCAGACCACGCCTACACGCAGATCCGCAGCACCTCCGGCACGTCGGTGGAGCTCCTCGCCGCCGACGGCGACACGGTCGCCTTCACCGCCACCAACGCCGGCGGCTGGCAGCCCCAGCCGGGCGCGGAGAACCTGACCCTCACCTACGCGTCGTCCGGCGACACCTTCACCCTGAAGGACTCCGCCGCCGATGTCAGCGTCTTCGGCAAGGCCGGCACCGGCACGACGACCTGGACCCTGGCGTCGACCGCGGCGGCCGTCAACGACACGACGGTCACCGTCGCCTCGCAGACCGTGCCGTCCGGCACGAAGACCCTGGCCCGCCCCAAGTACGTGATCTCCCCGACCGGGGCCGTCACCTCCGCCGCCTGCCAGGCCGCGCCCGCCACGAAGGGCTGCCGGGTCCTGGAGTTCGTCTACGCCGGCGCCACGACCGCCACGGACAGCGTGCCGGGCGACTACAAGGACCAGGTCTCGTCGATCAAGCTGTGGGCGACGACGCCCGGCGCCTCCGCCGCGACCGCCGAGACCATCGCCTCCTACGCCTACGACGGCTCCGGCCACCTGCGCCAGGAGTGGGACCCGCGCATCAGCCCCGCTCTGAAGACCCAGTACACCTACGCCTCCGACGGCCGCGTCGCCACTCTCACCAAGCCCGGCGAGCTGCCCTGGACGTTCACCTACGGCACGGCCGGCTCCACGCTCACCGCCGGCGCGGGCATGCTGCTGAAGGCCTCCCGGCCGGGCCTGGCCCAGGGCAGCGCGAGCACCACGTCGGGCACGGCGGCCACCACCGTCGTCTACGACGTGCCGCTGTCCGGCTCCACCGCCCCGTACCAGATGGACGCCGCCACCGTGGCCGGCTGGGGCCAGGACGAGGCGCCCACGGACGCCACGGCCGTCTTCCCGGCCGACAGCGTGCCGTCCGCCAACGCCGGCTCCGGCCTGACGTCGTCCTCGTACGGCCGGGCCACCGTCACCTACATCGACGCGGACGGCGCGGAGACGAACACCGCCAAGCCCGGCGGCGGGATCTCCACGACCGGCCACGACGAGTTCGGCGACACCGTCTTCGAACTGACCGCCGCCAACCGGGCGCTGGCCCTCGCCGGCTCCTCCGACACCCTCACGCAGCTCGGCCTCGCCGCGCTGCCGACCGCGGACCGGGCCCGGCAACTGGCCACGGTCTCCACGTACTCGGCGGACGGCAAGCGCCTCACCGACGAGTTCGGCCCGCTGCACCAGACCACCCTGGCGACGGAACTGACCGGCTCCGACGCCGAGTCGACCCTGCCGGCCGGCTCGGTCGTCCCGGCCCGTGAGCACACGGCGTACACCTACGACGAGAACCGGCCGGCCGGCGCGGCGGTGGCCGACCTGCCCACCACGACGACGACCGGCGCCGCGATCGCGGGCCACGTCTCCGACGCCGACATCACCACGACCACCGCTGCCTACAACTGGGCGACGGGCGCGCAGCAGACCACCACCGGCATCGGCAGCATCGACCCGGTGACCACGTACGACAGCGCCGGCCGGGTGGCCTCCACCCGCACCGCCGGATCCTCCGGCTCGGACGCCGACACCCTGAACCACACCTACTACAGCGCGTCCGCCAGCGGCGTCTGCGCCTCCGTCGAGTGGGACGGCCTGCTCTGCAGGACCGCGCCCGCGGCCGCCATCACCGGCGGCGGCAGCAACCCGGCCGAGGCCGTCACCACCGTCTACACCTACGACCGCTGGGGTCAGGTCGCGACCAAGGCCGAGACCGCCAACGGCGTGACCCGCACGACCACCGCCACCGTGGACGGCGCGGGCCGCCTCACCACGACGGCCGTCACCGGCGGAACCGGCACGGCCACCCCCGTCACGACCTTCGGCTACAGCCAGACCAACGGGCAGATCGTCACCCGGGCGTCCAACGGCCAGACCGTCACCTACGGCTACGACGACCTGGGCCGCCAGATCTCCTACGCCGACGGCGCCGGAAACACCACCACCACGGCATACGACATCCTGGACCGCCCGGTGAAGAACACCGACTCGGCGCCGTCCACGACCACGTACGCCTACAGCACCGCCGGCGACCTGGCGACCCTGACCGACTCGGTCGCGGGCGCGTTCACCGGCAGCTACGACGCCGACGGCAACCTCACCACCGAGACCCTGCCCGGCAGCTACACCCTCACCCAGGCCACCGACCCGGCCGGTCAGCAGACCGACCGTGCCTACACCGCGTCCGACGGCACAGCCGTCGCCTCCGACAGCGCCGGCTACACCATCGACGGCCGCCAGGCGGGGCACACCAGGACCGACGGCTCCACCACCCAGTCCGCCTACACCTACGACAACGCCGGCAACCTCATCAAGGCCGCCGACACCACCGCCGCCGGCTGCACCGCCCGCGCCTACTCCTTCGACGCGGACCGCAACCGCACGCAGCTGACCACCAGCTCGGACGACTGCGACAGCAGCACCTCCGACACCACGTCGACCACCACGTCGTACGCCTACGACAAGGCCGACCGCCTGGTGAACCCCGGCTACGTCTACGACGCCTTCGGCCGCACCACGGCCGGCGGCAACACCGCCCTGACGTACTACACGAACGACCTGGTCCGCACCGAGACCCGGGGCGCCGCCCGCAACACCTGGACCCTGGACGCCGCCGGACGCCTCGCCGTCCGCTCCGCCCAGACCCAGGCCGCCGACGGCACCTGGACCACCACCGGCACCACCACCCAGCACTACGGCGGAGCGACGGACACCCCGTCCTGGAGCCAGAACGGCAGCGCCGTCAGCCGTGACGTGACGGACCTGACGGGCTCCCTCGGCGCCCTCACCTCGGCCACCGGCAACACGGTCCTGCAACTCGCCGACCTGCACGGCGACATCGTGGTCCAGCAGCCGCTGGACACGTCCGCGGCCAGCACGGTCCAGCACTACGACGAGTACGGCAACGCGCTCGACGCCACCGCGGCCACGGCCTACGGCTGGCTCGGGGCCGCGCAGCGCTCCGGCGACACGCTCTCCGGCTACACGGTGATGGGCAGCCGCCTCTACGACCCGGCCACCGGCCGCTTCCTGCAGTCCGACCCGGTCGCCTCGGGCTCGCCGAACCACTACGGGTACCCGTCGGACCCGGTCAACATGACGGACCTCGACGGCCACATGTGGGGCCCGCTCAAGGAGGCCCTCAAGGCGGCCCTGTCCGGGGCGCTGAAGGTCTTCGTGTACTGGGCGATCGGCGAGTGGGCACCGTATCTTCTGCCCTACCGCACGGAGATCTCGGACTGTGTGGCCGGCGCATGCGTCGCGTTCCTGTTCAAGTCCGGCAACCTCAAGACGAAGATCAGGTACGCGGCCCTCGGCTGCCTCACCGGATTCGGGCTCACCAAGGCGAAGCAGGAGAAGTTCTTCGCAAAGATCTGGAGCATCTTCAAGAAGTGGAAGGCAAGGACGTGACGGACAACGGCAGGAAGACCGACTGGAAGAGGATCGGGACCGACGCGCTGATCTTCGTGCTCGCCGTCCTCGCCTCGGACGCGCTGACGCACCTCGTGATGTCCCCGGGCACCGCACGTGACGTGTGCTTCGTGGTCTTCATCCCGATCATCGGCTTCGCCCTCCACAAGGCGAGGGAGGCCGTCCTGAACCACCGGACCGGCTGACCCCGGCCCACGGGGCCGGACCGGAGACCCAGTCTCCGGTCCGGCCCCACCCCCCCTCCAGCCCTACCAGCCCGCAGGCCCACCAACCCCGCTCAGTCCCGTACGTCCCGCCAGGCCTCCTGAATCGCCTCGGCCACGTCGTGGGCGCCCGCCGGCGCTCCCTGAGCCGCGAAGCGTCCGGCCAGGCCGTGCAGATACGCTCCGACGCTTCCCGCGTCCAGCGCGCTCAGCCCGGCCGCCAGCAACGACCCCGCGAGCCCGGACAGGACGTCCCCGCTCCCGGCCGTCGCCAGCCAGGCCGTCCCCGTGGCGTTCACCCGGACCACGCCCTCGCCCCCGGCCTGCGCGACCAACGTCGTCGCCCCCTTCAGCAGCACGGTCGCCCCATACCGCGCCGCCAGCTCCCGCGCCGAGGCCAGCCGGGCCCCCTCCACCTCCTCCCGCGCCACGCCCAGCAACGCGGCCGCCTCCCCGGCGTGCGGCGTCATCAACGTGGGCGCGCCACGCCCCCGCACCGCACGCGCGTCCGCCAGCCGCAGCCCGTCCGCGTCGATCAGCACCGGCACCTCCGCGGCCAGCACCTCCGCCACCGTCCCCGCGTCGTCCCCGGCCCCCGGCCCGACCACCCACGCCTGCACCCGCCCGGCCTGCTTCGGCCCCCGGTCGGACACGAGCGTCTCGGGAAACCGCGCGATGACCGCGTCCCCGGCCGGCCCGACGTACCGCACGGCCCCCGCCCCGCCCCGCAGCGCCCCCGCCACGGCCAGCACCGCGGCCCCCGGATACCGGGCGGACCCGGCGGCGATCCCCACGACCCCCCGCCGGTACTTGTCGCTCTCCCCGCCCGGCAACGGCAGCAGGGCCGCCACGTCCGCGTGTTGCAGGGCCTCCAGCTCGGGCGCGGCGGGCAGCGCGTCCCCGAGCCCGATGTCGACGAGCCGCACCGACCCGGCGTACTCCCGCGCGGGATCCACGAGCAGCCCCGGCTTGTGCGTGCCGAAGGTGACGGTCAGATCGGCGCGGATCGCCCTCCCGTGCACCTCGCCGGTGTCGGCGTCGACGCCGCTGGGCAGGTCGACGGCGACGACGAGGGCCCGCGTGTCGGCGACGACCGCGGCCAGCGCGGCGGCGTCCGGCCGCAGTCCGCCCTTCCCGCCGATCCCGACGATGCCGTCCAGCACGAGATCGGCCCGCCGCAGAACCTCCTCGGCGCCGCCGGACGCGACCGTGCGCCCACCGGCCCGCCGTAGCGCCGCCAGCCCCCCGGCATGCGTGCGCTCGGGCGCGAGCAGCACCGCGCTCACCCCCGCCCCCCGCCGGGCCAGCCGAGCCCCGGCGTACAGGGCGTCACCGCCGTTGTCCCCGCTGCCGACCAGCAGCACGACCCGCCGCCCGTACACCCGCCCGAGCAGATCCACGCAGGAGGCGGCGAGCCCGGCGGCGGCCCGCTGCATCAGCGCCCCTTCAGGAACCCGGGCCATCAGCTCCCGCTCGGCACGACGGACGGTCTCGACGCAGTAGGCAGTACGCATACGTCGAGTCTGCCCCGCCTGTCCCCACCGCCGCACGCGGTCGGCTCACCCCTCGGCCACCACCACCGCCGAAGCGACGCCCGCATCATGACTCAACGACACATGCCACCCCGTCACCCCCAGTTCGGCCGCCCGCGCGGCGACACTCCCCCGCACCCGCAGCCGCGGCCGTCCGCTGTCCTCGACGAACACCTCCGCGTCCGTCCACAACAACCCGGGCGGCGCCCCCAGCGCCTTGGCGAGCGCCTCCTTCGCCGCGAACCGCGCCGCCAGCGAGGCGGGCCCCCTGCGCTCCCCACTCGGCAGCAGCAGCTCGCTGTCCAGGAACAACCGCTGGGCGAGCCCCGGCGTCCGTTCCAGCGACGCCGCGAACCGCTCGATCTCGGCCACGTCGATACCGACCCCGATGATGCTCATGCCGAGCACCCTACGGCCGGGCTGTCACAGGCGGCTGCTAGCCTGCGGCGACTTGATCGCGTCTAGTCAGAAGCAGACTTTCACCGCCGCGCGCCCTGGGGGGCCAGCCCGCGCGCCGCGGACAGCAACGCCAGGGGGCGGAGGAATGACCAGCACACCCATGAGCGCGGGCTCTTCGGGGCCGACGTTCGACCCGTACGACAACACACCCGAGCTGATCCCGCTGCGCACCGCCGCGCAGGCCGGGGACTGGCAGGCCGTCCGGGCCTGCTTCGCGGCGCTCGACTCGGTCGACCAGCTCGCCTCCGCCGCCAGTCTCGTCGCCGACATCGCCGGCGTGGAGAACTTCCTGGAGCGGGCGGCCGCCGACCTCCCCGGCGACCCGCTGCCCCGCACGCTCCTCGCCGAGCGGTACGTCTACATCGGCTGGGACATCCGCAGCGGCGCCCGCGCCCAGCACGTCTCGCAGGACCAGTTCACCCAGTTCCACGACTGGCTGCGGCGGGCCGAGCAGCTGCTGATCGAGGTGTGCGCCGAGCAGCCCGCGTACGCCCCCGCCTGGACCGCCCGTCTGATGACCGCGCGCGGCCTGCAGCTGGGACAGGCGGAGGCCCGCCGCCGCTACGACCGGCTCTCCGCCCACCACCCGCACCACTACCGCGCCCAGACGCAGCTCCTCCAGCAGCTGTGCCCGAAGTGGGGCGGCTCCTGGGACGCGGCGCACGGCTTCGCCCGCGAGTGCGCGACCGCCGCGCCCGACGGCGCGAACTCCGGCGCCCTGGTCGCCCTCGCCCACATCGAGCACTGGCTCGACCTGGACAGCGGCGAGCGCACCGCGTACATGCGGGGCCTGCCGGTCCGCGACGACCTGCGCAACGCCGCCCGGGTCTCCGTGCTGCACCCCGGTCACCGGCCCGACTGGAACTCGATCGGCGCACACAACGCGTTCGCGTTCGCCTTCTCGATCGGCGGCCACTTCGCGGACGCGGCCCCGCACTTCGCCTTCCTCGGCGACCGCGCGACCGAGTTCCCGTGGCAGTACCTGCCCGACCAGAAGTCGGCGTTCCTCAAGTTCCGCTCGTCCGCGCTGGGGGCCTGACCACCGATGACCACAGAACTGCACGCCCTCGACGGCCTGATCTCCCACACCACCACCGACTGCATCCCCACCCTCTACGCCCCCGCCTCGGGCAACGAGATCACCGCGGGTCTCTTCTTCCGGGTGGGCCGCGCCGACGAGACCCTGGCCACCGCCGGCCTCACCCACCTCGTCGAGCACCTCGCCCTGCACCGCCTCGGCCTGTCCGACCTGCACTACAACGGCGCGACGGCGAACGCGTACACCCTCTTCCACGCCACCGGCAGCGAGGAGGAGGTCGTCAAGTACCTCAACAGCGTGTGCGCGGGGCTGCGCGACCTGCCGATGGAACGGCTGGAGACGGAGAAGGAGATCCTCCGCACGGAGGCGGCCGGCCGTGGCGGCGGCCCCCAGCACCAGATGCCGCTGTGGCGCTACGGCGCCCAGAGCTACGGCCTGACCAGCTACAACGAGCTGGGCACCTGGAGTCTGACCCCCGACCAGGTACGCCACTGGGCGCAGACCCGCTTCACCCGGGACAACGCGGTGCTGTGGATCACCAGCGACCACGTCCCCGAGGGCCTCGACCTCACTCTCCCCGAGGGCGTCCGTTTCCCCGCCCCCACCGCGACCAGCGCCCTGCCCACGACCCCCGCGTACATCAGCGGCGACGACGGCCATGTGGTCCTCACGTCCGTCCTGCGCCGCTCCACCGCGGCCAGCGTCTTCGCGGACGTCCTCGGCCGGGCCCTCTTCCAGGACCTGCGCCAGGAGGGCGGCTACTCCTACTCCGCGGAGGCCGACTACAGCCCGCGCGACGCCGACTTCGCCACCCTCACCGCCTACGCCGACTCCCTCCCGCAGAAGCAGGACGCGGTCGTCGGCGGCTTCGTCGACACGCTCGCCCGCCTGCGCGCGGGCCGCATCGAGCAGGCGGAACTGGACTCGGTGCGCACCAAGCTCCTCAAGATGTACGACACTCCCGACCTCGGCGCCGCCACCCTCCCCTCGTACGCGCTCAGCCTGCTGCTCGGGCACCCCATCCTCACCCCCGAACAGCACCGGGCCGAGCTGACCGCGGTGACGCTGGAGGACCTGCGCGAGGTCGCCCGCGAGGCCTGGGGCGGCGCGCTGCTCCAGGTCCCCGGCCGGGGCGTCGACTGGGCGGGCTTCACCCTCGCCCCCCAGTTCTCCACGACCTCGGTCACCGGCACCCGTCACCAGTCCCTGGAGGACGAGCAGGTCACCCTGGTCATCGGCGCCGAGGGCGTGAGCCTGCTGACCCCCAGGGGCCCGGTCACCGTCCGCTACGACGCCTGCTCGGCGATGGGCGCCCGCCCCGACGGCGCCCGCACCCTCACCGGCCACGACGGGTTCTCGGTCACGGTGGAACCCACCCTGTACCGGGGAGTGACCCCGGAGCGGATAGCGGCGCTGGACGCGGCGGTCCCCCCGCAGGCGACGGTACGGATGCCGGCCCGCGAGCCCGACCAGATCCCCCAGCCCCGCAAACGGACGTCGGCCCCCTCGTCCGCCGCCGGCAACGGCGCCACCTGGGCCTGGACCGCCGCTCTCTGGCTCGTGGGCCTGCTGGCGGCGACCTGGGGCCTGCTCTGCGCGGTGATCACCGCCGACGAGTCGGGGGCCGCCAACCCGGAGTGGGACGCGGTCGTCGGCGTCTGGATCCTGGAACTCCCCCTGGCCTTCGCCACCTGGAAGCTGTACACGGCCCGCAAAGCCCGCAGGCGCGGCTAGCTCTGGGCCGGCCTGGGCCGGCCCGCCCCCGGACCCGTCCGGAGTGATACGGGATCACTCCGGATGGGCCACCGCGTCCTTCTGCAGCTGGACCGCCGCCAGGAGACTCAGCCTCGGCTCCGCCTGACGCAGGGCCCTCACCGCCGCGACCGAGGCGATGTCACCGGCGAAACCGACGGCGTCCCACCGGGAGCGCACCCAGCGGGCACGCAGCTGGGCCTCACCGGCGGCGGCGGTGGCCTCGACGAGCGCGAGAGCACGCTCCAGCCCCGCCCGCTCCCCGTCCGAAGCCCCGGCCACCGCCTGCCGCAACGCCGCCGCGACCACGTCGGCGTCCCGGACGACCAGCACGACGTCCTGCTTCCTGCCCAGTCCCACGATTCCTGTCATGCGGATCATCCTGGCCGTCATCTTCCGCACCGGCCAAGGGACTTGAGCAGCCTCAGAGCCTCGGCGCCCGGGCGTCGGCTACTCCACCGTCACCGACTTCGCCAGGTTGCGCGGCTGGTCCACCTCGTTGCCGCGGGCGGTCGCCAGCTCGCACGCGAACACCTGCAACGGAACCGTGGCCACCAGCGGTTGCAGCAGCGTCGGCGTCACCGGAGTCCACACCAGATGGTCGGCGTACGGCACGACCGCCTCGTCGCCCTCCTCCGCGACGACGATCGTCCGCGCACCCCGCGCCCGGATCTCCTGGATGTTGGACACGATCTTTTCGTGGAGGACGGACCGCCCGCGCGGCGACGGCACGACCACCACCACCGGCAGGTCCTCCTCGATGAGAGCGATCGGCCCGTGCTTCAGCTCCCCCGCGGCGAACCCCTCGGCGTGCATGTACGCCAGCTCCTTCAGCTTCAGCGCACCCTCCAGGGCGACGGGATACCCCACGTGCCGCCCCAGGAACAGCACCGTGTTCTTGTGGGCGAGCGACCGCGCCAGCTCCCGCACCGGCTCCATGGTCTCCAGCACCCGGTCGACCGCGCCGGAGATCTGCGCGAGGTCCCGGATGACGGCCTGGATCTCGTCCCCCCACTTGGTGCCGCGCACCTGGCCGAGGTACAGGGCGACCAGATAGCAGGCGACCAGCTGTGTCAGGAACGCCTTCGTCGAGGCGACCGCCACCTCGGGCCCGGCGTGCGTGTAGAGCACCGCGTCCGACTCACGCGGGATGGTCGAGCCGTTGGTGTTGCAGATGGCCAGCACCTTGGACCCCTGCTCACGCGCATGCCGCAGCGCCATCAGCGTGTCCATCGTCTCGCCGGACTGGGAGATGGCGATGACGAGCGACCGTGAGCCCAGGATCGGATCCCGGTACCGGAACTCGCTGGCCAGCTCCACCTCGCACGGGATGCGCGTCCAGTGCTCGATGGCGTACTTGGCGATGAGGCCCGCGTGGAAGGCCGTACCGCACGCGACGATGACGACCTTGTCGACCTCCCGCAGCTCCGACGGCGGGATCCGCACCTCGTCGAGGGTCAGCGCCCCCGAGGCGTCGATACGGCCGAGCAGGGTATCGGCGACAGCCTTGGGCTGCTCGGCGATCTCCTTGAGCATGAAGTAGTCATAACCCCCCTTTTCCGCGGCCGACGCGTCCCAGTCGACGTGGTAGGCGCGCACGTCCGCCGGACGGCCGTCGAAACCGGTCACCGTCACGCCGTCCCGGCGGAGCTCCACCACCTGGTCCTGACCCAGCTCGATCGCCGACCGCGTGTGGGCGATGAACGCGGCGACGTCCGAGGCGAGAAAGGACTCGCCCTCTCCAACGCCCACCACCAGCGGTGAGTTCCGCCGCGCCCCGACCACCACATCGGGCGCGTCCGCATGCACCGCGACCAGCGTGAACGCCCCCTCCAGCCGCCGGCACACCAGCCGCATCGCCTCCGCCAGGTCGGAGGTCACGGAGAACTCCTCGGCGAGCAGATGCGCCACGACCTCGGTATCGGTCTCGGAGAGCAGCTCGTGCCCCCGCTCGGCCAGCTCGGCCCGCAGCACCGCGAAGTTCTCGATGATCCCGTTGTGCACGACGGCGACGCGCCCCGCGTTGTCGAGATGAGGATGGGCGTTGGCATCGGTGGGCCCGCCGTGCGTGGCCCAGCGCGTATGCCCGATGCCCGTCGTCCCGGCCGGCAGCGGCCGTTCCGTCAGCTCCTTCTCCAGGTTGACGAGTTTGCCCGCCTTCCTGGCCGCGGCGAGCCCCCCGTCGGCCGGCACGGCGACACCGGCCGAGTCGTACCCCCGGTACTCCAACCGCTTCAGCCCGGCCATGACGACGTCGAGCGCCGACTGAGACCCCACGTATCCCACGATTCCGCACATGCGCGGCAGCCTACGACCGATTCCCACCCCGAAAGAGCCTCCACGTGCCCGATTTCGGAAATTCCCACGGCTGTACGCCCGCCCACCGTCCCCCTGCCCCTCCCCGGATCGTGACGGACCCCACCCACCGCCCCGTTCAAACTCCGTTAACAATGGAGTGTGATCTCTCCGGTCTCCCCGATGCCCCGGAGCGCCCACCGGCACAGGCCGGAGGCGACTCCCTACGTCGACCTCACCCGAAGCGAGTGGAGCGCGCTGCGCGAGAAGACTCCGCTGCCGCTGACGGCCGAGGAGGTCGAGAAGCTGCGCGGACTCGGCGACGTCATCGACCTCGACGAGGTCCGCGACATCTACCTCCCGCTCTCCCGCCTCCTCAACCTCTACGTGGGCGCGACGGACGGCCTGCGCGGCGCCCTGAACACCTTCCTCGGCGAACAGGGCTCCCAGTCCGGCACCCCGTTCGTCATAGGCGTCGCGGGCTCCGTGGCCGTAGGGAAGTCCACGGTCGCCCGCCTCCTCCAGGCCCTCCTCTCCCGCTGGCCGGAACACCCCCGCGTGGAGCTGGTCACCACGGACGGCTTCCTCCTGCCCACCCGGGAACTGGAGGCCCGCGGCCTGATGTCGCGGAAGGGCTTCCCCGAGTCCTACGACCGCCGGGCGCTGACCCGCTTCGTGGCCGACATCAAGGCGGGCAAGGACGAGGTCACGGCCCCCGTCTACTCCCACCTGATCTACGACATCGTGGCCGACCGCAAGCTCACCGTCCGCCGCCCCGACATCCTCATCGTCGAGGGCCTGAACGTCCTGCAGCCCGCCCTGCCCGGCAAGGACGGCCGCACCCGCGTCGGCCTCGCCGACTACTTCGACTTCAGCGTGTACGTCGACGCGAGCGCCGAGGACATCGAGCGCTGGTACCTCAACCGGTTCCGGAAACTGCGCCAGACCGCCTTCCAGAACCCGGACTCGTACTTCAGGAAGTACACCCAGGTCTCCGAGGAGGAGGCCCTCGACTACGCCCGCACCCTCTGGCGCACCATCAACAAGCCCAACCTGGTGGAGAACATCGCGCCCACCCGCGGCCGCGCCACCCTCGTCGTCCGCAAGGGCCAGGACCACAAGGTGCAGCGCCTGAGCCTGCGCAAACTCTGACGGCTACCCTGCCCCCATGCTGCACCTGCGCCTGATCACCCCGGCCGACAGGACCGACGCCGTGGTCCGCCTGATCGAGAACACCGTCGGCACCACGCATCTCGTCGTCATGCCGGGCGCCGCCCGCAACCCGGCCGGCGATGTCGTCATGTGCGACGTGGCACGCGAGGCGGGAAACGAACTCCTCACCCGCCTCCGGGAGTTGGGCCTGGACAGGACCGGCTCGATCGCCGTGGAGAACATCGACCTGTCACTGTCCCGGCGCGCCGACAAAGCGGAGGCGGAGGCGCCGGGCGAGGGCGCAGACGCGGTCCTGTGGGAGCACCTCACGGACGCCACCCACGAGGAGTCGACGCTCTCCGTCACCTACCTCGCGTTCATCACCCTCGCCACGATGATCGCGGCCTGCGGCGTGGTGCTCGACAACGCGGTCCTGATCGTGGGCGCGATGGCCGTGGGCCCCGAGTTCGGCCCGCTGGCCGGCGTCTCCACGTCGATCGTGCAGCGCGCTCCCCGCCTGGCCCTGCGCTCACTGATCGCCCTGCTGGTCGGCTTCGCGGTGGCGATGGCGGCGACGGTGGGCTTCAGCCTCTTCATGGACGCGATCGACCTGTTCAGCAAAGAGCAACTGGAGGCGGACCGCCCCCAGACCGGCTTCGTCTACGCCCCCGACGCGTTCTCCTTCATCGTGGCCGTCCTCGCGGGTGCCGCCGGCACCCTCTCCCTGACCTCCGCGAAGTCCGGCGCCCTGGTCGGCGTGGCCATCTCGGTCACCACGGTCCCGGCCGCCGCCAACGCCGCCGTAGCCCTCAGCTACGGCGACACGAAACAAACCTGGGGCTCAACGACACAACTCCTGCTGAACCTCCTGGGCATCATCCTGGCGGGCACCCTGACCCTGCTGGCCCAGAAGTACCTCTGGGCCAGACAACGCCGGTCGGGGCAACTCACCTAGGGGCGCGGGGCTCTGTCGACATGCGGCTCCGCCGCGTGGGCGCGACAGCCACCATGAGCCCGCAGCCCGCGACGCACCGATCCCCCCACCCCGAACCCGATCTTGCGGCCCTTAACCCAGCGCGGACTTCACCACATCCGCCAGCCGCCCGGCA
This sequence comes from Streptomyces sp. NPDC051677, assembly GCF_044453465.1. NCBI lineage: Bacteria > Bacillati > Actinomycetota > Actinomycetes > Kitasatosporales > Streptomycetaceae > Streptomyces > Streptomyces sp. NPDC051677. The sequence continues at coordinate 81,561 of NZ_JBITCT010000014.1, read as the reverse complement.
ACAGCCCGAGCCTGATCGATGTCAGCGGCCTCGACCATGACCCGGACCAACGGCTCGGTCCCGGAAGGCCGAAGCAACACCCGCCCGGTGGCCCCGAGTTCCCGCTCCGCCTCACCGACGGCAGTCGCCAGCTCCGCCGAGTTCCCCACCCGGGACCGGTCGACGTCCGGCACATTGATCAGCACCTGAGGCAGCCGCTCCATCACAGCGGCCAGCTCCCGCAGTGACCGCCCGCTCTCGGCGACCCGAGCCGCCAGCATGAGCCCGGTCAGCGTCCCGTCACCCGTCGTCGCGTGGTCCAGGATGATCACATGCCCGGACTGCTCACCGCCGAGCGCGTACCCGTGCTCCTTCATCTCCTCCAGCACATACCGGTCGCCGACGGCGGCCTGCACCAGCTGGATCCCCTCGCGCTCCATGGCCAGCTTGAAGCCGAGGTTGGACATGACGGTGGCGACGACGGTGTCCGAGCGCAGCACGCCCCGCTCCCGCATGGACAGGGCCAGCACGGCGAGGATCTGGTCCCCGTCGATCTCCTCGCCCGTGTGGTCCACGGCGAGGCACCGGTCGGCGTCCCCGTCGTGCGCGACGCCGAAGTCGGCCCCGTGCTCGATGACCGCGGCCTTCAGCTTGTCCAGGTGCGTGGACCCGCACCCGTCGTTGATGTTGAGCCCGTCCGGCTCGGCCCCGATGGTCACGATCTCCGCGCCGGCCCGCGTGAACGCCTCCGGCGACACCCGAGCCGCAGCGCCGTGCGCCTCGTCGAGGACGATCTTCAGCCCGTCGAGCCGGTTCGGCAGGACGGCGATGAGGTGGGCGACGTACCGGTCGAACCCCTCGTCGTAGGAGCGCACGCGGCCGACGCCGGCGCCGGTCGGCCGGTCCCAGGGCGCGCCGGTGCGGTGCTCCTCGTAGACGGACTCGATGCGGTCCTCGAGCTGGTCGGCGAGCTTGTGGCCGCCGCGGGCGAAGAACTTGACGCCGTTGTCGGGCATGGCGTTGTGGCTGGCGGACAGCATCACGCCGAGGTCGGCGCCGAGCACGCCGGTGAGGTACGCGACGGCGGGCGTGGGCAGCACGCCGACCTTCAGCACGTCCACACCCGCGCTCGCGAGGCCCGCCACCACGGCGGCCTCCAGGAACTCCCCGGACGCACGCGGATCCCGTCCGACCACGGCCACCGGCCGGTGGCCCTGGAAGGTGCCCGCCTCGGCCAGCACGTGCGCCGCGGCGACGGACAGGCCGAGCGCCATCTCCGCCGTCAGATCCGCGTTGGCGACACCGCGCACGCCGTCCGTGCCGAAGAGTCGTCCCACTTGTCCTCCTGAGGAAGCGTCAGTTTCAAAAGCCGTGCGTCACGGTCGATGCCGGAGCGGCTCCCGCATCCAGGCATTGGATGCCCTGAACATCCGATCACACAAGCCTTTGAGCACCTTGTGCCGTTATACGCCCAGACTTGCGATAAAACGAACGCCCCGACGGCACAATGGCGTGCCGCCGGGGCGTTCGGAGTACGAGAGAGTGAGCCGGAGCTCGCTCCACATACGTACGAGCAGGCAGCGAAGCTTAACGCTTGCTGTACTGCGGGGCCTTACGGGCCTTCTTGAGACCGGCCTTCTTGCGCTCGACCGCGCGGTCGTCACGCGTGAGGAAGCCGGCCTTCTTGAGGGCGCCGCGGTTGTTGTCGACGTCGGCCTCGTTCAGCGCGCGGGCGACACCGAGACGGAGCGCACCAGCCTGACCGGAGACACCGCCACCCGAGATACGGGCGATGACGTCGTAGCGGCCTTCGAGCTCGAGCACCTTGAAGGGCTCGTTGACTTCCTGCTGGTGCACCTTGTTCGGGAAGTAGTCCTCAAGGGTGCGACCGTTGATCTTCCACTTGCCGGAGCCCGGAACGATCCGGACGCGGGCAATGGCGTTCTTGCGACGCCCCAGGCCGGCGGCCGGCTGGGGCTCGCCGAAGCGGGAGGCCAGGGACTCCGAGGTGTACTCACCCTCGACGGGGACCTCGGACTCGGTGGTGTAGCTGTCGATGTCGACGAGCTCGGTCTCTTCGAGCGGCTGCTCGGCAGTGGTCTCGGCCACGGTTCTCCTCAGATTCTCTTCAGCTTGGGGTGGTGTGGCCGGACTTACTGCGCGACCTGGGTGATCTCGAACGGCACAGGCTGCTGCGCCGCGTGCGGGTGCACGTCACCCTTGTAGACCTTCAGCTTCGAGAGCATCTGACGGCCGAGCGTGTTCTTGGGGAGCATGCCCTTGACGGCCTTCTCGACGGCCTTCTCCGGGTTGTTCGCCAGCAGGTCGTCGTAGCGCACGGAGCGCAGACCGCCCGGGTACCCGGAGTGGCGGTAGGCCATCTTCTGGGTCCGCTTGTTGCCGGAGAGGTGCACCTTGTCGGCGTTGATGATGATGACGAAGTCACCGGTGTCGACGTGGGGCGCGTAGATCGGCTTGTGCTTGCCCCGGAGGAGGGACGCGGCAGTGGTGGCGAGACGGCCCAGGACGATGTCCTGAGCGTCGATGACGTGCCACTGGCGCGTCACATCGCCGGGCTTGGGGCTGTACGTACGCACGGTTCGTAGCCTTCGCTTCTTCAGTGAATGGTCCTGACAAGGTCACCGAAGACGATCACGACAGCCCAGACCGCACTGCGGTGACGCAAACCGCGTGCTGGTCGCTGGTCATCGGCCCGGTGGACCGGTGTAAGGGCCCGTCCCGTGAGAAGAGCGCGCCAATACACAACGAAGAAGCAGAATACCCGCGTCCCGGGGGCCGGGTCAAAACGAGGCCCACCACGCCCCGAAACCCCGTCCTGAGTGTCCCGCGCCACACGCACGACGGCCGCCTGGAGAAACGCCGCACCAACCACCCGGAGATGTCACGTTTGCCCGTACCCCTGTTCGGAAAGCCGGGGGCTTCGGCCCTTGTCCGGGCGGAACAGGACCCCCCGCTCCCCGTCTAAGATGCGGCCCATGAGCTATGGGCAGGGGGGACCTCAGTCCCAGTGGGATCCGTGGAAACCGAACTCCCAGCAGCCGTGGGCCACCGGCGATGACGGCCGGACCCCGGACTGGGCCGCGCTCGCCGAGGCGTCCGAGACGCGCAACAAGCGCCGCCGGCTGCTCTTCATAGGCGGCGGCGCGCTCGCCACACTCGCCATCGGCACCGCCGTGGCCATGGCCGTGGTGTCGGCGAACGGCAAGGACGAGGCGAACAAGCCGACGTCCTCACTGCCGGCGACCGGCGCCCTGCCGAGCGCGTCCAGCACCCCGTCCTTCGCGCCGACCAGCGCCCCGCCCCCGCTGGACCCGAAGGAGTTCGTGGCCAGCAAGGCCAAGGACACCGCGCCCAACGGACCCGACCTCCTCTTCCCCGGCACGCAGCTCACCATGGGCTCCGCCGTGTACAAGAAGGGCCCCAAGGCGGACAGCACCACCTGCGCCACGGGCGCCGCGGGCACCCTGGGCAAGGTCCTCACCGACAACGGCTGCACCCGCATGATGCGCGTCACGTACACCAAGGACGGCCTCGCCGTGACGGTCGGCGTGGCCGTCTTCGACACCGAGGCGCAGGCCCTCAAGGTCAAGAGCCAGGCCGACGCGAAGAGCATCGTCAAGGCCCTCACCGGCGGCGACGTCAAGGCCTTCTGCAACGGCGCGGTCTGCCGCTCGACGACCAACTCCTACGGCCGGTACGCCTACTTCACGATCACCGGCTTCACCGACGGCAAGGACGTGACGACGAAGGACACCGCGGCCTTCGCCACGGGCGACGACCTCGCCGAGTTCGCGTTCCAGCGGATCCGCCAGCGCGGCGAGGCCCAGGCGTCGGCGGCCGCCAACGGCTGACCGCCCGCGCCGACGCCGAGGTCGACTCAGCAGCACCCGGCCGTACCGGGCAGCGACCGCTTGTTCCGCGCCTCCTTGTTGCGCGCGGCGAGCAGCTCGTCGGCCGGGTAGCCGACCTCCTCCAGCGTCAGCCCGTGCGGCCGTACGACATGCACGGCCGAGTCCCGCACGCCTGCGGCGAGCACCTTCCCGGGCCACTCCGGCCCCCGGTGCCCGTCCCCCACGAACAGCAGCGCCCCGATCAACGACCGCACCATGTTGTGGCAGAAGGCGTCGGCGCGGACGGTCGCGGTGATGATCCCGTCGTCCCCGCGCACGAGACTCAGCTCCTGGAGGGTGCGGATGGTGGTCGCGCCCTCCCGCCGCTTGCAGTAGGCCGCGAAGTCGTGCTCGCCGAGCAGCCGCCCCGCCGCCTCGCTCATGGCGTCGACGTCGAGCGGCCAGTCGTGCCACAGGACGTGCCCCCGCAGCAGCGGGTCGACGCCCCCGGGGTTGTCGGTGACCCGGTACGCGTACCGCCGCCAGACGGCCGAGAACCGCGCGTTGAAGCCGCTGGGAGCCTCCCGCAGGGCCCACACCCGCACATCCCTCGGCAGCCGCCCGGCGAGCCGCTTGAGCAGCTTCTCGTGGTGCTCCACCCAGACCTCCCGCGGCAGATCCACATGGGCGACCTGCCCCCGGGCGTGCACCCCGGCATCGGTGCGCCCGGCCACGGTCAGCTCGTACGTCTCGCGGGACCGCGTCACGGTCCGCAGGGCGTCCTCGATCTCCCCCTGCACGGTCCGCCGGCCGCCTGCCTGCTTGGCCCACCCGGAGAACTCGGTCCCGTCGTAGGAAAGGTCGAGCCGCATCCGTACGTGCCCGGGCTGTACTTCGTCACTCACCCCTGGATCCTCTCAGCACTGCAGCCTCCCGAGAACGCGGAACGGGCCCGCCCTCAAGAGGGCGGGCCCGTTCACTGCGAGGCAGAGCCTCAGGCGTCCTTCACGCTTTCACCAGCCGCTTCCGCGGCGGGCTCGGCAGCGGCCTCCTCGGCCGGAGCCTCGGTGGTCTCCTCCGCCTTGGCCTCGTCGGCCTCCTTGACCGCGCGCTTGGTGGCGGCCTCGGCCTCACCGGTCGCCTGCTGCGCCACGGTCAGCGCCTCGACCAGCTCGATGACGGCCATGGGCGCGTTGTCGCCACGGCGGTTACCGATCTTGGTGATGCGCGTGTAGCCACCGGGACGGTTCTCGTAGCGCGGGCCGATCTCGGTGAAGAGCGTGTGCACGATGCTCTTGTCCGTGATCACCTGGAGCACCTGACGGCGGTTGTGAAGGTCGCCCTTCTTCGCCTTGGTGACCAGACGCTCGGCGTACGGGCGCAGCTTGCGCGCCTTCGCCTCGGTGGTGGTGATGCGGCCGTGCTCGAACAGCTGCTTCGCGAGGTTCGCGAGGAGCAGCTTCTCGTGCGCGGCGCTGCCGCCCATACGGGCGCCCTTGGTGGGCTTCGGCATGGTCTTTCTCCTAGGTGTCTGCCCCGGCCGTATCAGGTACCGGGGTCAGTATCCGAGCAGGCGGTTGCCCGTCGGAGATCCAGGCCCCCCGAAGGGGCCTGGAAGGGGCGCGGGGAACTGCGCGACCAGCCACAACCGGCCCGCAGACGCAGTACGGCCTCCCCGCGGAGCGTTTAGTACTGCTCGGTCTCGACGAAGCCGGCGTCCGCGTCGTCGTCCGCGCCGAACGCGTCCGCCGCAGCGGTCGGGTCGAATCCGGGCGGGGAGTCCTTGAGCGCCAGGCCCATACCCGCCAGCTTCGCCTTGACCTCGTCGATGGACTTCGCACCGAAGTTACGGATGTCCAGGAGGTCGGCCTCGGAACGAGCCACGAGCTCACCCACGGAGTGGATGCCCTCACGCTTGAGGCAGTTGTACGACCGAACGGTGAGCTCCAGCTCCTCGATCGGCAGCGCCAGATCAGCGGCCAGGGCGGCGTCCGTCGGGGACGGACCCATGTCGATGCCCTCGGCGTCGATGTTCAGCTCGCGGGCGAGACCGAACAGCTCGACCAGCGTCTTACCGGCGGACGCCATGGCGTCGCGCGGACGCATGGCCTGCTTGGTCTCGACGTCGACGATCAGCTTGTCGAAGTCGGTGCGCTGCTCGACACGCGTCGCCTCGACCTTGTACGTGACCTTGAGAACCGGCGAGTAGATCGAGTCGACCGGGATGCGCCCGATCTCCTGACCGACCTGCTTGTTCTGCACGGCGGAGACGTAACCGCGACCGCGCTCGACGGTCAGCTCCATCTCCAGCTTGCCCTTGCCGTTGAGCGTGGCGAGGACGAGGTCGGGGTTGTGCACCTCGACACCGGCCGGGGGCGCGATGTCGGCGGCGGTGACCAGACCCGGACCCTGCTTGCGCAGGTACATCACCACGGGCTCGTCATGCTCGGACGACACGACGAGCTGCTTGATGTTGAGGATCAGGTCGGTGACGTCCTCCTTGACGCCCGGCACGGTGGTGAACTCGTGCAGGACGCCGTCGATCCGGATGCTGGTGACAGCAGCGCCGGGGATCGAGGACAGGAGCGTACGGCGGAGGGAGTTGCCGAGGGTGTAGCCGAAGCCCGGCTCCAGCGGCTCGATCACGAACCGGGAGCGGAACTCGTCGACGACCTCTTCGGTCAACGAGGGACGCTGAGCAATCAGCATGGTGCGATCCTTCAGTCAGGGGCGCCCGCTATTTGACGCCCTGAGATGAGACAAGGGTACGGGCGATACGGCCCTTTACGGTGCCGTACCGCCCGACAAACCCGAAACCTACCGGCCGTGCGTCAGACGCGGCGACGCTTGGGCGGACGGCAGCCGTTGTGCGGGGTCGGGGTGACGTCCTGGATGGAGCCGACCTCGAGGCCCGTGGCCTGCAGGGAGCGGATGGCGGTCTCACGACCGGCGCCCGGGCCCTTGACGAAGACGTCGACCTTGCGCATGCCGTGCTCCTGCGCGCGACGGGCAGCCGACTCGGCGGCCATCTGCGCGGCGAACGGCGTGGACTTACGCGAGCCCTTGAAGCCGACGTGGCCGGCGGAGGCCCAGGAGATCACGTTTCCGGCCGGGTCCGTGATGGACACGATCGTGTTGTTGAACGTGCTCTTGATGTGCGCCTGGCCGTGCGCGACGTTCTTCTTTTCCTTGCGGCGCACCTTCTTGGCAGCGCCCTGACGACCCTTGGGGGGCATCTACAAACTCCTACGGGGAGGTGGTCGGTCCTACAGCGAAGACCGCTGATGAAGCGTTGTCCGCTGAGGACTACTTCTTGCCCGGCTTCTTCTTGCCGGCGATGGCGCGACGCGGGCCCTTGCGGGTACGAGCGTTCGTGCTGGTGCGCTGACCGCGGACGGGCAGACCACGACGGTGACGGAGACCCTGGTAGCAGCCGATCTCCACCTTGCGGCGGATGTCGGCCTGGATCTCGCGACGAAGGTCACCCTCGGTCTTGATGTTGGCGTCCACGTACTCGCGGATCGCGACGAGCTGCTCCTCGGAGAGGTCGCGAACGCGGGTGTTCGGGTCGACGCCGGTCGCTGCCAGCGTCTCCTGGGAAAGGGTCCGGCCGATGCCGAACACGTAGGTGAGGGCGACCTCCACACGCTTTTCGCGCGGGATGTCGACACCGGAAACGCGTGCCATTCAATGGCTCCAGTTGATCCTCGGAGGTCTTCCACAGAACCGAATCCCAGCCGCCGGCCTCTTCGCTCAGAAGATTTGGTACGGACTGGGTCCCCGGCCTCCGAACCGGGGGTGTCAGACGGGAAGTCCCGCCCGGGCTCTGCGTATGAACAAATTCAGCTCGCGTCGCGCGAAGTCTCTGCGATATCGATGCAGAGGGTGTGATCCGTGTGCGGTCAGCCCTGGCGCTGCTTGTGGCGCGGGTTCTCGCAAATGATCATGACCCGACCGTGACGGCGGATCACCCTGCACTTGTCGCAGATCTTCTTGACGCTCGGCTTGACCTTCATTGGGTGAGGTTCTCCGGGTCAGTTGCCGGCAGCCCCGAACGCCAGAACGGCGCACGAGGGCATGGGCAAGATCTACTTGTACCGGTAGACGATCCGGCCACGCGTCAGGTCGTACGGAGACAGCTCCACCACGACCCGGTCGTCAGGGAGGATACGGATGTAGTGCATACGCATCTTGCCGCTGATGTGTGCCAGGACCTGGTGGCCGTTCTGGAGCTCGACCTTGAACATGGCGTTCGGAAGAGACTCGACGACAGTGCCCTCGATCTCGATGGCACCTTGCTTCTTGGCCACGCTTCGCCCTTCGAATCGACTACCTTGATCGACTCTCCTGCTTTTCCCTCAAGGGCGCATGCGGACATGCGGGTGCACGAGAGCCGACGAGTCAGTCTACGTCAGCGCACTCCGAAAGACGAATCGGGAAAGCCTGCCCCAGGGCGGAGATCGTTACTCCCAACCCGTTGGGGGTGCCCCCTCTGGGGGAGCTTCAGGACGAGGCCCTTCAAGGGCCGAAGCGGGGGTCTGGGGGCGGCAGCCCCCAGGGACGGGACGGGTAGGGGCGGCGGGCGCGAAAGAGCCGGGGCTCAGCCCAGCGGATCCGGCGCAGCCACGACCCCGTGCTCGGCGAGCTTCGCCTTCCCCCCGTCGGGAGACGTCAGCACCAGCGGCCCCGCCTCCGTCAACGCCACCGAGTGCTCCCAGTGCGAGGACCAGGTCCCGTCCGTCGTGATGACGGTCCAGTCGTCCTGAAGCACTTCGGTCCGCGGGGTCCCGAGCGACACCATCGGCTCGATGGCCAGACAGAACCCGGGCACCAGCTTCGGCCCCTTGCCCCGTCGCCGGTCGACGTAGTTCAGCAGATGCGGGTCCATGTGCATCTCGGTGCCGATGCCGTGGCCGCCGTAGTCCTCGATGATCCCGTACCGGCCGCCGCCGGGCTTGGGCTGGCGACGGATGTACGTCTCGATGGCCCGCGACACGTCCACCAGCCGGGCGCCCTGCTTCATCGCCGCGATCCCGGCCCACATCGACTCCTCCGTCACCCGCGACAGCTCGATGAGCTCCGGAGCGTGCCCGGAGCCGACGAACGCCGTGTAGGCCGCGTCGCCGTGCCAGCCGTCCACGATCGCGCCGCAGTCGATGGAGATGATGTCGCCGTCCTTGAGGACGACCTCGTCGGAGGGGATGCCGTGGACGACGACGTCGTTCACGGACGTGCAGATCGTGGCGGGGAAACCGCCGTACCCCAGGAAGTTCGACTTCGCGCCGTTCTCCGCCAGGACCTTGCGGGCCACCTCGTCCAGGTCCTTCGTGGTCGCCCCGGGCACCGCCGCTTCCCGCGTCGCCGCGTGGATGGCGGCGACGACAAGCCCCGCCGCACGCATCTTGGCGATCTGCTCGGGGCTCTTGATCTGCACCATGGGGGGCCTGCGCTCTCCGTCACTCAGGTGGGTCGGTCAGTACGTACACAACAGTACGGCCGTGGCGTCCCGGAGGACTCCACGGCCGTACCAGGGCCGACGACTACTGGTCGTCGCCCTCGCGCTTCAGCGCCGCCAGCGCACGGCCGGTGACCTCGTCCACCGGGCCCATGGCCTCGATGGTCACGACCAGGCCCTGCGCCTTGTAGTAGTCGATGATCGGCTCGGTCTGCGTGTGGTAGACCTCGAGCCGCGTGCGGACAGTGTCCTCGGAGTCGTCGTCCCGCTGGTACAGCTCGCCGCCGCAGACGTCACAGACGCCGTCCGTCTCGGGCTTCTTGTACGACACGTGGAAGACGTGCGCGGAGTCGTTGCGGCAGATGCGCCGGCCGGCGATCCGCTTGACGACCTCCTCCTCCGGGGCCTCCAGGTCCAGTACCGCGTCCAGCTTGATGCCCTCGGTGGTGAGGAGCTCGTCCAGCGCCTCCGCCTGCGACACGTTGCGCGGGAAACCGTCCAGCAGGAAGCCGCGCTCGGCGTCCGGCTGCTCCATGCGGTCCTTGGCCATGGCGATGGTGACCTCGTCGGGGACGAGGTTGCCGGCGTCCATGTAGGACTTCGCGAGTTTCCCGAGTTCCGTCTGCTGGCTGATGTTGGCGCGGAACAGGTCGCCCGTGGAGATGTGGGGAACACGCAGCTTCTCTGCCAGACGAGTGGCCTGCGTTCCCTTTCCGGCACCCGGCGGCCCGACGAGGACGATACGCATCAGCGGAGGAACCCTTCGTAATTGCGCTGCTGGAGCTGGCTCTCGATCTGCTTCACCGTTTCGAGACCGACACCCACGATGATCAGGATGCTGGTGCCACCGAACGGGAAGTTCTGGCTTGCCCCGAAGCCAACCAACGCCATCGTCGGTACAAGAGCGATCAGACCCAGATACAGCGAACCCGGCCAGGTGATCCGGTTGAGCACGTACGACAGGTACTCAGCGGTCGGTCGGCCAGCCCGGATGCCCGGGATGAAGCCACCATACTTCTTCATGTTGTCGGCGACTTCCTCGGGGTTGAAGGAGATCGCCACGTAGAAGAACGCGAAGAAAACGATCAGCAAGAAGTACATGCTGATGTAGATCGGGTGGTCGCCCTTGGTCAGGTTCGTCTCGATCCAGGTCTTCCAGCTGGACTGACCGCTGGAGAACTGGGCGACGAGGGCCGGGATGTAGAGCAGCGACGAGGCGAAGATGACCGGGATCACACCGGCCTGGTTCACCTTGAGCGGGATGTACGTCGAGGTCCCGCCGTAGGACCGGCGGCCGATCATGCGCTTGGCGTACTGCACGGGGATCCGGCGCTGGGCCTGCTCGACGAAGACCACCAGACCGACCATGACCAGGCCGACCAGGATGACGGTGCCGAACTCGATCCAGCCGTCGGCCAGGGTGCCCTGCTTCTTGATGGCCCACAGCGCGGACGGGAACGTCGCGGCGATCGAGATGAACATCAGGATCGACATGCCGTTGCCGATGCCGCGGTCGGTGATGAGCTCACCGAGCCACATGACCATGGCCGTACCGGCGGTCATGCAGATGACCATGGTGATGGTGGTGAAGATCGCGCGGTCCGGGACGATGCTCGAAGCCACCGAGCAACCGGAGAACAGGGCGCCGCTGCGGGCGGTGGCCACCAGGCCGGTGCCCTGCAGGATGGCGAGCGCCACGGTGAGGTACCGGGTGTACTGCGTGATCTTCGCCGTGCCGGCCTGGCCCTCCTTCTTGAGGGCTTCCAGACGCGGGATGACCACGGTCAGCAGCTGAAGGATGATGCTCGCCGTGATGTACGGCATGATGCCCAGCGCGAAGATGGTGATCTGCAGCAGCGCGCCGCCGCTGAACATGTTCACCAGACCGAAGAGGCCCTGGTTGCCGGACGCCTCGTCCACGCACTTCTGAACGGACGTGTAGTCGACACCGGGGATCGGAATGTGCGTGCCGACCCGGTAGATCACGATGATCCCGAGCGTGAAGAGCAGCTTCTTGCGCAGGTCGGGCGTCTTGAACGCCCGGGCGAACGCGGTGAGCACGGTGCCTCCTGCGACCCCCGCGCATCTGCGTCAAGGGTGACGGTCTTGAGGGTCCAATAAGAACAACGACAGCGACAACGACATGTGTAACGGTCGACTGCCGCTCAAGGTGCCCCATGGGAAGCACCTTGTGAAAAGTGGGCAGTGTTGGTCACCTTACCGGCGAGACCGCCGCCCTAGGAACGACCAACCGGGGATACCCCATTTGTGGGGTATCCCCGGTCGGGATCGCTCACGTCATCGAGACACCTGACTGGATCAGATGAGCTCGGTGACGGTACCGCCGGCGGCGGTGATCTTCTCCTTGGCGGAGCCGGAGACGGCGTCAACCGAAACCTGCAGCGCGACGGAGATCTCGCCCTGGCCGAGGACCTTGACGAGGCTGTTCTTGCGAACGGCGCCCTTGGCGACGAGACCCTCGACGGTGACCTCGCCACCCTCCGGGTACAGCGCGGCCAGCTTGTCGAGGTTCACGACCTGGAACTCGGTCTTGAACGGGTTCTTGAAGCCCTTCAGCTTCGGAAGACGCATGTGGAGGGGCATCTGCCCACCCTCGAAGCGCTCCGGAACCTGGTAGCGGGCCTTCGTGCCCTTGGTACCACGACCGGCCGTCTTACCCTTCGACGCCTCACCACGACCGACACGGGTCTTGGCGGTCTTGGCGCCCGGGGCGGGACGGAGGTTGTGGATCTTGAGCGGGTTGTTCTCCGCCATGATCAGTCGACCTCCTCGACCGTCACGAGGTGGCGGACGGTGTGCACCATGCCGCGGAACTCGGGGCGGTCCTCCTTGACGACCACGTCGTTCAGGCGCTTGAGCCCGAGCGAACGCAGGGTGTCACGGTGGTTCTGCTTGCTGCCGATGTACGACTTCGTCTGCGTGATCTTGAGCTGAGCCATTACGCAGCACCAGCCCCGGCACGCGCACGAAGCAGAGCCGCGGGAGCGACGTCCTCGAGGGGCAGACCACGGCGGGCCGCGATCTCCTCGGGACGCTGCAGGCCCTTCAGGGCCTCCACGGTCGCGTGCACGATGTTGATCGCGTTCGACGAGCCGAGCGACTTCGACAGGATGTCGTGCACGCCCGCGCACTCGAGCACGGCACGCACCGGGCCACCGGCGATAACGCCGGTACCGGGGGACGCCGGCTTGAGCAGGACGACGCCCGCCGCCTTCTCACCCGTGATCGGGTGCGGGATGGTGCCCTGGATACGGGGGACCTTGAAGAAGTGCTTCTTGGCCTCCTCAACACCCTTGGCGATGGCGGCCGGCACCTCCTTGGCCTTGCCGTAACCGACACCCACGGTGCCGTCACCGTCGCCCACCACGACCAGCGCGGTGAAGCTGAAGCGACGACCACCCTTCACAACCTTGGCGACACGGTTGATCGCGACGACGCGCTCAACGTACGCGGTCTTCTCGGCGGCAGCAGCGCCGCCGTCACGGCCCTTCCGGTCCCGCCGCTCGCCGCCACCGGCACCGCTTCCACGGCGCTGGGGTCCAGCCATTGGATTACCTCTCTCTTTCCGCTAGCTACGGAAGCGGCTCAGAACTTGAGCCCGGCTTCGCGGGCGGCGTCCGCCAGGGCGGCGATGCGCCCGGCGTACTGGTTACCACCACGGTCGAACACGACTGCCTCGACACCCGCGGCCTTGGCGCGCTCGGCGACCAGGGCGCCGACCTGCTTCGCCTGGGCGGACTTGTCGCCCTCGGCACCGCGGATCGAGGTGTCCAGCGTGGACGCCGAGGCCACGGTGTGGCCCTTGAGGTCGTCGATCACCTGCGCCACGATGTGGCGGTTGGAGCGGGTAACGACCAGACGGGGACGCTCCGCCGTACCGGAGATCCGCTTGCGGATCCGGATGTGACGGCGCTTGATCGCGGCGCGCTTGTAGGCGTCGCCCTTCAGGATCTTCTGCCCGTATGCCATGGGTTACTTACCCGCCTTTCCGACCTTGCGGCGGATGACTTCGCCCTCGTACTTGACACCCTTGGCCTTGTACGGGTCGGGCTTGCGCAGCTTGCGGATGTTGGCCGCAACCTCGCCGACCTTCTGCTTGTCGATGCCCTCGACCGAGAACCGCGTCGGGTTCTCGACCTTGAAGCTGATGCCCTCGGGCGCCTCGACGGTGATGGGGTGGCTGTAGCCGAGCGCGAACTCGAGGTTCGAGCCCTTCGCGGTCACGCGGTAACCGACACCGCTGATCTCGAGCTTCTTCACGTAACCCTCGGTCACGCCGGTGATCATGTTCGCCACCAGCGTGCGGGACAGGCCGTGCAGGGCCTTGCTCTGACGCTCGTCGTTGGGGCGGGTGACGTTCAGAACGCCGTCCTCACCCTTGGCGATCTCGATCGGCGCAACGACGGTGTGGGTCAGCGAGCCCTTGGGGCCCTTGACCGAGACCGTCTGGCCGTCGATGGTGACGTCCACGCCGGCGGGAACCGTGATGGGGAGCTTGCCAATGCGCGACATAGCTGTTTCCTCCGTTCCCTTCCGCTACCAGACGTAGGCGAGAACTTCTCCGCCTACGCCCTTCTTGCCGGCCTGCTTGTCGGTGAGGAGACCGTGCGACGTGGAGATGATCGCCACGCCGAGGCCACCGAGCACCTTGGGCAGGGAGGTGGACTTCGCGTAAACCCGGAGACCGGGCTTGGAGATCCGCTTGATGCCCGCGATGGAGCGCTCACGGTTCGGGCCGAACTTCAGCTCGAGAACGAGGTTCTTGCCGACCTCGGCGTCCTCGGTCTTCCAACCCGTGATGAAGCCCTCCTGCTGGAGGATCTCCGCGATGTGAGACTTGATCTTCGATGCCGGCATCGTCACGGAGTCGTGGTACGCCGAGTTCGCGTTCCGCAGACGCGTAAGCATGTCTGCGATCGGATCAGTCATGGTCATGAATTGGCCTGTGGCCTCTCTCGCCGGGGTTTCCTGGTGCGCCATCCCTCTCCCCGATCCGAGACGGGACGGGTGCGGCGCGGTGGACCTACGGCGTAGTAAGTCGTACGGGCGTCAGGCGCCCAACCCTCCCAGCCTACGCCATGGAGGGACGGGCACCTGACACTGCCCTTTACTTACCGAGAGCCTCTGGAACCCTGTTTAGGGGGTTTACCAGGAGCTCTTGGTCACGCCCGGCAGCTCGCCGCGGTGAGCCATCTCACGAAGGCACACACGGCAGAGGCCGAACTTGCGGTACACGGAGTGCGGACGACCGCAGCGCTGGCAGCGGTTGTAAGCCCGCACAGCGAACTTGGGCTTACGAGCAGCCTTCGCGATCAGAGCCTTCTTCGCCATCTCGCTCACGCCTCCTTGAAGGGGAAGCCGAGGTGACGAAGGAGCGCGCGGCCCTCAGCGTCGTTGGTCGCCGTGGTGACCACGGTGATGTCCATACCCCGGACGCGGTCGATCTTGTCCTGGTCGATCTCGTGGAACATGACCTGCTCCGTGAGACCGAAGGTGTAGTTGCCACGGCCGTCGAACTGCTTGGGGGACAGGCCGCGGAAGTCGCGGATGCGCGGGAGCGCGAGCGACAGGGTGCGGTCCAGGAACTCCCACATGCGGTCGCCACGAAGCGTGACGTGGGCACCGATCGGCTGACCCTCACGCAGCTTGAACTGCGCGATGGACTTGCGGGCCTTGGTGACGGCCGGCTTCTGACCGGTGATCGTGGTGAGGTCGCGGATGGCGCCCTCGATCAGCTTGGAGTCGCGGGCGGCGTCGCCCACACCCATGTTGACCACGATCTTGACGAGGCCGGGGATCTGCATGACGTTCTCGTAGGAGAACTCCTCACGCAGCTTGCCCGCGATCTCCTCGCGGTACTTCGTCTTCAGACGCGGAGTCGTGGTGGTAGCCATCAGATGTCCTCACCCGTCCGCTTGGCAACGCGGATCTTGTTGCCCTCGTCGTCGAAGCGGTAACCGACGCGCGTGACGACCTTGTTGCCGTCCTTCTCCACGACCAGCTGAACGTTGGACACGTGGATCGGGGCCTCGGTGGTCACGATGCCGCCGGCCTGCGAGCCCTTGGCGGTCGGACCGGCCTTCGTGTGCTTCTTGACCCGGTTGACACCCTCGACCAGGACGCGGTCCTCACGGGGGAAGGCCGCGATGACCTTGCCCTGCTTGCCCTTGTCCTTACCGGTGATGACCTGGACCAGGTCGCCCTTCTTGATCTTCATGCTTACAGCACCTCCGGAGCCAGCGAGATGATCTTCATGAACTTCTTCTCGCGCAGCTCACGCCCAACCGGGCCGAAGATGCGGGTGCCGCGAGGGTCGCCGTCGTTCTTCAGAATGACGGCGGCGTTCTCGTCGAAGCGGATGTACGAGCCGTCCGGACGGCGGCGCTCCTTGACGGTGCGAACGATGACCGCCTTGACGACGTCACCCTTCTTCACGTTGCCACCGGGGATCGCGTCCTTGACGGTGGCGACGATGACGTCACCGATGCCCGCGTAGCGGCGACCGGAGCCACCGAGCACACGGATGCAAAGGATTTCCTTCGCACCAGTGTTGTCGGCGACACGCAGTCGCGACTCCTGCTGGATCACGTCTATCTCCTGTTTGTCTGCCGGTTCCCCGACGCGGGGTTGTTACGACAACCCCGCGTCGGAGCCTGGCGGAACTGTCCTGCGGGTTTGCCCGCAGGAAATTACTTGGCCTTCTCGAGGATCTCGACGACGCGCCAGCGCTTCGTCGCGGACAGCGGCCGGGTCTCCGCGAGGAGGACACGGTCGCCGACGCCCGCAGCGTTCTGCTCGTCGTGCGCCTTGAGCTTGTTCGTACGGCGGATGACCTTGCCGTACAGCGCGTGCTTGACGCGGTCCTCGACAGCGACGACGACGGTCTTGTCCATCTTGTCGCTGACGACGAGACCCTCACGGGTCTTGCGGAAGCCGCGGGCCTCTGCAGTCTGCTCAGTCACGTTGTTCTCACTCATCAGGCGCTCTCCACCGTCTCGATGCCCAGCTCGCGCTCACGCATCAGGGTGTAGATCCGCGCGATGTCCTTACGGACGGCCTTGAGCCGGCCGTGGTTCTCGAGCTGACCCGTCGCCGCCTGGAAGCGGAGGTTGAACAGCTCTTCCTTGGCTTCGCGAAGCTTCGCCAGAAGCTCCTCGTCACCCAGTTCGCGCAGCTCGGACGCCTTGGTACCGGCCGACATCACGCTTCACCTGCCTCGCGCTTGACGATCCGGCACTTCATCGGCAGCTTGTGGGCTGCGCGAGTCAGGGCCTCACGGGCGATCTTCTCGTTGGGGTAGGACAGCTCGAACATGACCCGGCCCGGGTGCACGTTCGCGATCCACCACTCCGGAGAACCCTTACCGGAACCCATGCGGGTCTCGGCAGGCTTCTTCGTCAGCGGGCGGTCCGGGTAGATGTTGATCCAGACCTTGCCGCCACGCTTGATGTGACGGGTCATCGCGATACGGGCCGCCTCGATCTGGCGGTTGGTCACGTACGCCGGCGTGAGGGCCTGAATGCCGTACTCGCCGAACGAGACCGTCGTACCGCCCTTGGCCTGACCACGGCGCTTCGGGTGGTGCTGCTTGCGGTGCTTGACCCTACGGGGGATCAGCATGTCGGTCAGGCCTCCGTTCCGGTGCTCTCAGCCGGAGCGGCAGCCGGAGCCTCGGCCTTGGGGGCCTCGGCAGCGGGAGCCTGCTGCGGCTTGCGACCGCGACCGCCACGCTCGCCACCGCGGCCACCACGGGCCGGGCGGTCAGCGCCGCCACGGGCCGGGCGGTTGCCGGCGCGGGCAGCAGCGTTCTCGGCGCGGACCTCGGCGATGTTCTTGACGTCGCCCTTGTAGATCCAGACCTTCACACCGATGCGGCCGAAGGTCGTCTTGGCCTCGAAGAAGCCGTAGTCCACGTTCGCGCGGAGCGTGTGCAGGGGCACACGGCCCTCGCGGTAGAACTCCGAGCGGGACATCTCGGCGCCGCCGAGGCGGCCACCGCACTGGATCTTGATGCCCTTGGCGCCCGCCTTCATCGCCGACTGCATGCTCTTACGCATGGCGCGACGGAAGGAGACGCGGGAGGAGAGCTGCTCGGCGACGGCCTGGGCCACCAGCTGAGCGTCGACCTCGGGGTTCTTGACCTCGAGGATGTTCAGCTGGACCTGCTTCTTGGTCAGCTTCTCCAGGTCGCCGCGGATGCGGTCGGCCTCGGCGCCGCGGCGGCCGATGACGATGCCCGGACGCGCGGTGTGGATGTCGACGCGGACACGGTCACGGGTGCGCTCGATCTCCACCTTCGAGATGCCGGCGCGCTCCATGCCGGACGTCATCATCCGACGGATGGCGACGTCTTCCTTGACGTATTCCTTGTACGACTTGTCGGCGTACCAGCGGGACTTGAAGTCCGTGGTGATGCCGAGCCGGAACCCATGCGGGTTAACCTTCTGGCCCATTACCGGGTCCCTTCCTTGCTGCTGACGACCACGGTGATGTGGCTGGTCCGCTTGCGGATCCGGTAGGCGCGGCCCTGGGCGCGCGGACGGAACCGCTTCAGGGTCGGGCCCTCGTCGACGTACGCCTCGGAGATGAAGAGGCTGTCGGCGTCAGTGTGGTCGTAGTTGTGCGCGGCGTTGGCGATGGCGCTGTCCAGCACCTTGCCGACCGGCACGCTCGCGGCCTGCGGGGCGAAACGCAGGACCGCCTGAGCCTCCGTGGCGTCCATGCCACGGATAAGGTCCACCACCCGGCGGGCCTTCATGGGCGTGACGCGGATGTACCGCGCCTGGGCCCTGGCTTCCATGGTTGTCCTTCCAGTGTCTGTCATGGTCATTCCACCCCGCTACTAGCGGCGCTTCGACTTCCGGTCGTCCTTGACGTGACCCCGGAAGGTGCGCGTCGGCGAGAACTCGCCGAGCTTGTGGCCGACCATCGACTCGGTGACAAACACCGGAATGTGGGTCTTGCCGTTGTGCACCGCGATCGTGTGGCCCAGCATGCTGGGAATGATCATCGAGCGACGGGACCAGGTCTTGATGACGTTCTTGGAACCGGCTTCGTTCTGGGCGTCCACCTTCTTCACGAGGTGGTCGTCGACGAAGGGCCCCTTCTTGAGACTGCGCGGCATCTAAACCCGCTCCTAGCGCTTCTTGTTCGTCTTGCGGCGGCGGACGATGTACTTGTTCGAAGCCTTCTTCGGCGAACGAGTACGACCCTCCTTCTGACCCCAGGGGCTGACCGGGTGGCGACCACCGGAGGTCTTGCCCTCACCACCACCGTGGGGGTGGTCAACCGGGTTCATCGCCACACCGCGAACGGTCGGGCGGACGCCCAGCCAGCGCTTGCGGCCGGCCTTGCCCCAGTTGATGTTGCTCTGCTCGGCGTTGCCGACCTCGCCGACCGTGGCGCGGCAGCGCTGGTCGACCAGGCGGATCTCACCGGACGGCATGCGGAGGTGGGCCATGGAGCCCTCCTTCGCGAGCAGCTGCACGGAGGCGCCGGCGGAGCGGGCGAACTTGGCGCCGCCACCGGGACGGAGCTCGATCGCGTGGATCGTGGTACCGACCGGGATGTTGCGGAGCGCCAGGTTGTTGCCCGGCTTGATGTCGGCCCCGGGACCGTTCTCGACGCGGTCGCCCTGCTGCAGGTTGCGCGGGGCGAGGATGTAGCGCTTCTCGCCGTCGGCGTAGTGCAGCAGCGCGATGCGCGCGGTGCGGTTGGGGTCGTACTCGATGTGCGCGACCTTCGCCGGCACGCCGTCCTTGTCGTGACGACGGAAGTCGATGACACGGTAGGCGCGCTTGTGTCCGCCACCCTGGTGGCGAACGGTCACACGACCGGCGTTGTTACGGCCGCCCTTGCTGTGCAGCGGGCGGACCAGCGACTTCTCCGGCGTGGACCGCGTGACCTCGACGAAGTCGGCGACGCTGGAGCCACGACGGCCCGGCGTAGTCGGCTTGTACTTGCGGATTCCCATTTTTCAGTCCTCGTCCGATATCGGACGATCCGGACCGCCCTTAGGCGGTCGGACCGCCGAAGATGTCGATACGGTCGCCCTCAGCAAGGGTCACGATCGCGCGCTTGGTGGCGGCACGCTGACCGAAACCGGTCTTCGTGCGCTTGCGCTTGCCGATGCGGTTGATCGTGTTGACCCCGGTGACCTTGACCGAGAAGACCGCCTGGACGGCCTGCTTGATCTGGGTCTTGTTGGCGTTCGGGTCGACGATGAACGTGTACTTGTTCTCGTCGAGGAGCGCGTAGCTCTTCTCCGACACGACCGGCTTCAGCAGCACGTCACGGGGGTCCGTGTACGCCTTGCTGGGCGCGGTGACGACGGTGTTCTTGCCCTCGGTGGCGTGACGCTTCGCCTTGGCGACGCGCGCGGCCTTGGCGGCCTTGGCGGCCTTGGCGGCAATGCTCGGGTGACGCGTAGCCATCAGGCGTCACTCCCTTCGGTGTCGTTGGCCTTCGGGCCGGCGACGAAGGACTCGAGAGCGGCCTGGGTGAAGACCACGTCGTCCGAGACGATCACGTCGTACGTGTTCAGCTGGCCCGGCTCCAGGATGTGCACCTGGGGCAGGTTGCGGGCGGACAGCCACGCGGCCTCGTCGGCGCGGTCGACGACCAGGAGCAGGTTCTTGCGCTCCGAGATCTTGCCGAACAGCGTGCGAGCGGCCTTGGTGGAGGGGGTCTCGCCCTCGATCACGCCGGTGACGACGTGAATGCGGTTGTGGCGGGCCCGGTCGGTGAGGGCGTGACGCAGGGCGGCAGCCTTCATCTTCTTCGGGGTCCGCTGCGAGTAGTCGCGCGGCACGGGACCGTGCACGACGCCACCACCGGCGAACTGGGGCGCGCGGGTAGAGCCCTGGCGCGCACGGCCGGTGCCCTTCTGACGGTAAGGCTTCTTACCGCCACCACGAACCTCGCCGCGGGTCTTGGTCTTGTGCGTGCCCTGACGGGCAGCAGCGTTCTGCGCGACGACGACCTGGTGGATCAGCGGGATGCTGACCTTCTCCACGCCGAAGATCTCCGCGGGGAGTTCGACGCTACCGGTCTTCTCGCCGGCAGGCGAAAGGATGTCAACAGTGCTCATCGGTTACCTCAGGCCCCCTTGGCCGCGGTGCGGACCAGGACGAGGCCGCCGTTCGGACCGGGGACAGCGCCCTTGATGAGCAGCAGACCCTTCTCCGCGTCAACGGCGTGGACGGTCAGGTTCTGGGTGGTGACCCGCTCGTTGCCCATGCGACCCGCCATGCGGAGGCCCTTGAACACGCGGCCCGGGGTGGCGCAGCCACCGATGGAACCGGGAGAGCGGTGCTTGCGCTGGGTGCCGTGTCCGGCGCCGAGGCCCTTGAAGTTGTGACGCTTCATGACACCGGCGAAGCCCTTGCCCTTGCTCTTGCCGGTCACGTCGACCTTCACGCCGGCCTCGAAGACCTCGGCGGTGATTTCCTGACCGAGCGTGTACTCGGCGGCATCGGCCGTCCGGATCTCGACGAGGTGGCGACGGGGCGTGACGTCGGCCTTGGCGAAGTGACCCTTGAGGGGCTTGTTCACCTTGCGCGGGTCGATCTCGCCGAAGGCGATCTGGACCGACTCGTAGCCGTCACTGTCGTTCGTACGCACCTGGGTCACGACGTTGGGGCCGGCCTTGACGACGGTGACCGGAACAACACGGTTGTTCTCGTCCCACACCTGCGTCATGCCGAGCTTCTCGCCCAGGATGCCCTTGATCTGCTTAGCCATTCTCAGATCACCGACCCCTAGAGCTTGATCTCGATGTCGACACCGGCCGGGAGGTCGAGTCGCATCAGAGAGTCAACGGTCTTGGGCGTCGGGTCGAGGATGTCGATCAGGCGCTTGTGCGTGCGCATCTCGAAGTGCTCGCGCGAGTCCTTGTACTTGTGCGGCGACTTGATGACGCAGTACACGTTCTTCTCAGTGGGCAGCGGCACCGGGCCCGCGACCGACGCACCAGTGCGGGTCACCGTCTCGACGATCTTCTTCGCCGAGGAGTCGATGACCTCGTGGTCGTAGGCCTTGAGCCGGATGCGGATCTTCTGTCCCGCCATGGCTACTCAGTAGTCCTGTCTCTTCTAACGCTCTGGAACCGGGTGGTCCGTTCACTCGATCCTCCGACCCACGCGGTCGGGTGTGTCGCGCTCTCACCGACACAGATGCCCCTTGTTCGAACATCCCTGCTGGGAAAGCACGGCCCTTCCGGAACCGCAAGCCGGGGACGAGAGGCCCACCGGGTGCCTGGTCGGTGCTGCACTGACACTTCCCGGAAGATTCCCGTACGTCCGCCCCAGCGCTGCCATCAGGCAGTTAGGGCGACGAGTACTGTGGGACTCGCTTCCGGTCCTCCCGGCGGGAGGCGCGCAACATCAACACTCGACCGAGCAACTCCGACAGTCTGCCATATGGGGCAGGGGCCTGGCCAATCGAGCCGGAGAGAATACCCCGCACGTGACGCAGGTCAAACGCGGGGCGCGGCGAGTGCTGCTCGCACGCCTGTCAGGTCGGCAGTCGCGGGGACGCCGGACGCAGGCGCTGGCGTATGGGCCGGTGCGTGAGGGCAGCGCCAGATGCACTACCCGCAGGGCGGCGGCTCGGCTCCGCCGGATGGCGCACCTCCGCCCTGACCAGAGCCGTCGGCGGACTCGGACTCGGGCTGACTGGCGAAGGCGCTCCTGCCGCTGTGCCGGAAGTTCTTGTTGCGGTCTTCTGCCTGTTTGCGGAGCCTACGCCGCTCCGGTGAGAGGGAAGCGCCGTTCTTCCGTTGCAGGTAGCTGCTCAGGCACCGCTCGAACGCTGCATCGAACTCCTGCAGCGCGGACTGCAGAGCTGGGAGATAGCGATCGATGCCGATCTCGGAAAGCCGCGGCGCAGAGCTCATGGCGTCGATCCGATCGCCGAACCTGCGAAGCTCCGTCCGGAACTGTTTCACGGCATCCTCGTACATGCCGAACTCGGCGAGCAGCCCGTCTCTGGACATGGAGAACTCGCCGCGCAGCGACTCATGAAGTTCTGGGCTCGGCCGCGTCTCCGCACAGAACAGCTCGTCGCGCTGGTTGGCCGTCAGTGTGATTCGGGAGGCCGCCTCCTCCCGTCGCTCCTCCCATGCCTGGACGCAGCTGTCGACGGCGGCTTCGGCCACGCCTCTGGTACACCCCCAGAGGGCACACAGGTCCATCAACGGTTTGTTGTAGCGCCTGCTCACCCGCTGCGAACCGGCACGGAGCGATATGAAGGCCACCCACACCGTGCCCACAGTGGTGATGAGTGCCACGAAAATCTCGCCCAGCAAGATCCCCTCTACGCACGGCCGAGCCACTCCCTGCGGCCCATGGTAGGCGCGCCCAACACCCTTGAGACAGAGGGCGGTTAAGGGCTACGCGGTCAGCGCGCCGCGGCGATGAAGGCAGCCCAGGCGGCCGGGGCGACGTGAAAGGTGGGACCCTCCTCCGGGTTCTTGGAATCACGGACGTGGACGGCGGCGGGGGTGGCGGCGACTTCGACACAGGAGTCGCCCTCGGAGCCGCTGCTGTAGCTGCTTTTGAACCACACGAGTTCCTGGATCATGTATCCCCCAGCAGTTGCTCAATAAAGGCCAACGACTCACGCGGAGTGAGTGCCTGAGCTCGGATGATGCCATACCGCAGTTCCAGGATACGGAGCTGCTTCAGGTCGGATACGGCCCGGCCGTTGGCCACCACGGGCGAACGCCCTACGGCAGACCCGTCACCGAATTTCAGCACCTCGATGCCACCGTCGACTCCGGCGTGCTCCTCACGATCCATCGGCATCACCTGAAGCTCGACGTTGCGCAACCGCCCTGTCTCCAGCAGGTGTTCGAGCTGGCATCGCAACGCCGCCCTCCCTCCGAGCGGACGGCGGAGCGTCCACTCCTCGAGCACGAAGCTGAGCTCAGGCATCGGGTCTCGTTCGAAGACCGACTTGCGTCCCACGCGGGCGGCGACGAACCGCTCCACCTCCGCCTCGGTGTACGCGGGCCGCCGCATCAAAAGCAGCGCCCGCCCGTAGTCGGGCGTCTGCAGCAGGCCGTGGATACTCAGCGGATCGTAGAGCTGGATCTCGACCGCCTTCGCCTCCAGCTCCGCGATCTCCCGCACCTTCTTCGGGTACTGGACCCGCTTCACGTCCTCGTTCATGGCCGAGAGCAACCCGCCGGCCGTCAGGATCTCGTCCGCCCTGTCCAGATACTCGGGCCGAGGGATCCGTTTTCCGCTTTCGATCTTGTACACCATGTCCTCGCCGTACCCCACCGCCACCGCGAAGTCGGTGACGCGCATCCCCACCGCCTCGCGCCGCAGCTTCAGCTGCCGTCCCACCGTGGCGACGACCGCGACGCCCCACTCGTCGTCCGGGTCCACCTCCCAACCCGGTTCGTCCGTCTCGTCCTTGAGCCGTACCGCCTGCCCGTCGACCGACATTCCGCGCCCCTCCGTCGTCCCGTCATTGCCACCACGGCGCTACCCGTACGCCCGCCCTCGACAGGCCTGGACACGGCCGGACAAGAGATGGACAGTGACCCTACGCAACCGCGTTGTCACTGTTAACGGTACGCATGCGCCAGCACGCTGAGTGACGTGATTCAGAAAACCCCCCGCCTTGACTCCCCCATCCGCAACTTCGACGTGCGCCTGTCCCCCACGCCCCGCGGAGCCCGTCTCGCCCGTCTGCTGGCCACAGAGCAACTCCGCTCCTGGGGGCTGCCCTTGGACCCGGCAGCCCATGTCGTCGCGGAGCTGTCGGCCAATGCCGTCACCCATGGCCGCGTCCCCGGCCGTGACTTCCAGCTCGTGCTGTACGTCATCGGCGACGCCCTCCGCATCGAGGTCACGGACACACGCGGTGACCGGATGCCGCGCCTGCGACAGGACCCCGGCGACAGCGAGTCGGGCCGGGGCCTGCTCCTCGTAGACGCGCTCGCCGACGGCTGGGGAGTGACCGAGGGGCGGCGGCCTCGCAAGACGGTCTGGGCGGAGGTCCGCATGTCATCGGCACCGGAACCCGATCCCCTGCACTTCGGTCGCAGGGGCGGTCTTTCCCAAGGACCACCTAGGTGAAATGACCCCACCAAGCCCCACCCCTCCCGCCCGCAGCGCAAACTCACTCCCGCGAGTGAATATGCCAACTGGAGTGGATTTGGGGCGGGTTGCCTGCCCTACGCTCAGCGCAGCATCACCACCACACAACCGCAGACATGCGACGGCCCCCGCCGGGACTGCAATCCCAGTGCGAGGGCCTGACCACCGAGGAAGAAGCACCTTCCTGATGGACACGGAAAACCCTAGCGCGCCGCCATGCGCCGAGTCCCGCATCCCGGGCAAAAACCACCCCCACGCGGGCGGACTCACCCACGACAACACCCGCCACACCGAACGCTTCACAGTGATCGGCAACCACCTCGCCCAGCACCAGGAGCTGTCGCTCCTAGCGATCGGCCTGGGCGTGCACATCCAGTCGCTGCCCAAGGGCGCCCGAGTCGACATCAAGACCCTCACCGCCCGCTTCCCCGAGGGCTCGGTCCGCATCGCCGCCGCTCTGCGTGAGCTGGAGTCCCACGGTTACCTCCGCCGCGAGCGTTCCCGCATCCCCGGCGGCCGGATCGTCACCCGCACGGTCTCCTGCAACCAGCCCGGCCACCTGGACCGCCGTCCGGCAGCGGACCACACTCCCAGGAAGCCGGCGACGGCACCCCGCAAGGCTCTCCCCGCCGTACCGAAGCCCGCACACCCCCACCCCACACTCCTCCAGACGGCGACCGACCTCCTCGCCCGCCTCCGCCGCCACGACTCCCGCCTCCTGCTCTCCGCCACGGACGTGGAGCACCTCGCCCCCGGAGTCGCCGCCTGGCTGGAACGGGACGTCGGCTCCGTAGCCGTGGTGCAAGCCCTCACCGCGGACCTCCCGGACCCGCTACGCCGACCGGCCGCCCTCCTGGCCCACCGCCTGGCCGCCCAACTCCCACCCCCACCGCCCTTCCGAGCGCCGGAGCCTCCGCCGCCCACGCGAGGCCCCTCGCCGACCTGCGACGGCTGCGACCGCCCCTTCCGCTCGCCGACCTCTGGACTCCTCTGCCGTGACTGCCGTGACTGCCGCGCTTCCCGTGTCACCACCGCCCCCTGAGCCCGTTCTGTCCCGTTCTCTGCCCTCAGACCGGATACTCTGGCCGGGGCACCCCCAGGAGGACATCATGAGCACTCAGGCCGACCACGGGCACGAGCTGATCCCCCGTCCCGAGCTGACTCCCGATGCCCTGCACGCAGCTCTCGCCGTCGTTGCCCCAGGTCGCCTGGACGAGATGCAGGCCATGAAGGACGAGGCCTTCGCCAAGGCGGTCGAGTGGCAATCGCTCAGCCCGGTACAGAGCTGGGTCCTGATCTGGGCCAAGGAGATCGAGATCGCCCGCCGCCCGGACCTCTCCACCCGCTACGCCCAGGCGGAGAGCGATCTGGAACATGAGGATCCGGTGATCGCGCGGGAAGCGCTCCGCGAGCTGAGCGCGATCCTCGACGAGGCCCTGAAAGCAGTGCGCGAGTGAGCTGGAAGTGGGAATACGCCTTCGCTGCCGAAGAATCTGCTCGTGCCGCCCCTGCGGACTTCCTCACCGCCGTGGAACGCAAGGCCGACGAACTGGTGAGGGCAGCCGAAGCCCTACACATTCACGGTCGTGCCCACGAGGGGATCGACCCCAAGGGCGGCGAAATCATCGTCTCCGGCGGCTGGTTCGGTTACCAGATCGTCGTGCGTAGCGAACGCGTGTACATCGTCCAGATCACCTGTCTCCGTTTCTGAACATGCCGATCCGCCAGCACCCCTCCCACATCTACCGGGCCATGCGCGATTTCGTTCAGTCCGTGGACGACACCCTGCCCGGCAAGTTCGAGGTCACCGCAGAAGGCATCGTCCACGATCTCCACCCGTCGGCCGGCACGAGCTCACTGCTCTCCATCTACGTAAGCGCCTTGAGAAGGCGATGCCGGAAGAGATCGTCGCCCACACGGGCAAACCCGATGTCGAGTGCGAGCCCGAAGGGATCCTGCGACGGCCTGACCTCATGGTGATCGCCGAGGCGGACATGCAGGGAGAGGGCTCCTTCGACCCCCGCACCCTGGTCGCCGCCATCGAGGTCGTCTCCCGCTCCAACCCTGACAACGACTGGGTCAGCAAGGTGCGCGACTACCCCCTGATGGGTATCCCCGTCTACGCGATCTTCGACCCCCGCACCGGCTCCGGCGCCGTCCTCACCGACATCCACCCCACCCCCGACGGCCCCCGTTACGCGACCCGCAAGGACTTCGTCTACGGCGAGGACGTCACCATCGCGGAGTGGACGATCTCCACCGAAGACCTCCCCCGCTACCCCGCCTGATCGGCGCGCAGCCGCACGAACGCCCCCTCCAGCCCCCGCTTCACCGCCCCCGCCACCGGCCTCTCCACGAACCGGTGCGCCGCCCAGCTCAACAGCAGGAACCCGGCCAGGACCACCGCCACCAGCAACCGCGCGTCCATCTCGTCGCGCAGGCGGTTGATCACCGCCGTGCCCGCCGCGTAGTGCATCAGGTAGAGGGGGTAGGTCAGACTGCCCGCCGTCACCAGCCACCGCCACCGGACGCGGTCCGTCCAGCCGAGCGCCACCGCGACCATCACCAGCAGGAAGACCGTGAAGATCAGCACCGCCCCCCGCCAACTGGACACGTGCTCGACCTCGTCGATGCGGTCGCCGAGCTCCTTCTGAGCCATCAGCCAGGCCATGCCGAGGATGCCCCACAGCAGCAGGTCCTGGCCGAAGCGGTGCATCAGGTACAGGGCCAGGCCGGCGATGAAGTACCAGGCGCTCTCCGGGGCCGCCAGCAGGTCCAGCAGCGGGAAGTCCGCCACCGGCGCGAGCATCGCCGCCGCACCCCACACACAGCAGAACACCACCACCCTGCGATACGTCAGGCCCCTCCACACGACCGCCAGGAACAGCAGATAGAAGCGGAGCTCCGACCAGAGCGTCCAGTACACGCCGTCGACGTTCCGCACCCCCGAACCCGACTGCAGCATCGTCAGGTTCAAGAGGACATCCCGCGCCCGCAGTTGCTCCCACACGCCCGGCAGCGCCGCCAGCACGGCCGTCGTGAACAGCACCGCGAACCAGTACGCCGGGTAGAGGCGGATCACCCGCGACACGAAGAACTGCCTCGGCGTGCGGCCCCAACACGACATGCAGATCACGAAGCCGCTGATCACGAAGAAGATCTCGACGCCGATCCAGCCGTAGGCCGCCACATGGAACACCGTCGGCATGATGTCCGACACCGGGCGGTCCCAGATCAGGTTGTCCGGCATGTTCGCGCGGCGGGTCCCGGCGTAGTGGTGGAGGGCGACCATGAGCGCCGCCAGCAGGCGGATTCCGTCGACGGCGTACAGACGGGGACGTTCCTGCCGCCGGCCGGGGATGCCGGGGCGCTGCTCCGGCTGGACGGCGAGCGGGGGGAGAGCCAGGCCAGTCACCCGCGTGACATTACGGCCGTCACAATCACCACACAGGGAGCAGAAGTGAGCATTCCGCGCACCCGGCGAGCAAGGTTGACCGACCCCTCGTCGGCCCGTCGCGCAGGGTTCGCCGACACTTCACCCGACGACTACGGCCCTTGACGACTTCGACGATTCGAGTGAACTCATGAGCGACAACGTCCTCTCGGT
Organism: Streptomyces sp. NPDC051677; assembly: GCF_044453465.1. Classification (NCBI taxonomy): domain Bacteria; kingdom Bacillati; phylum Actinomycetota; class Actinomycetes; order Kitasatosporales; family Streptomycetaceae; genus Streptomyces; species Streptomyces sp. NPDC051677. The sequence continues at coordinate 53,538 of NZ_JBITCT010000014.1, read as the reverse complement.
CATTCCGACAGACCCGCACTGGCAGCCCGACCAAGCCGCGGCCGACCGCACCGCCGCACTCGTCGCCCGGCTCGTCCCGGAGGACGACAGCGGCTTCGACTCCGAGATCGACGTCGACTGGTACGACGCCGTCATGGCCGTCGACTGCGGCGAGAACCTCGTACGGATCGGCTGCCCGCAGTGCGGTGCGACGATCTCCGACGAGTGGTACCAGGACCTCCTCGAAGCCCACGGCGACGACGGCTTCGTTGGCCTCGCCGTGAAGGTCCCCTGCTGCGGGGCGGCCGAGACGCTGGACGCCCTGGAGTACGACGGTCCCTGCGGCTTCGCCCGGTTCGAGATCGCCGTGTGGAATCCGGACCGGGAGCCGTTCGACGACGGGGAGCTGATCGCTCTCGGCGCGGCGCTCGGGCATCCCGTCCGGCAGGTGCTCGCGCGCATCTGAGCTCACGGCAACCCGCAGCGACATGGCGAAAGGGCCCGTACGACCGGAGTCGTACGGGCCCTCTCAGGTGCTCAGCTCAGGCTGGAGCTACCAGGTCGAACAACAAGACTTACTTGTTGATCTTGGTGACCTGGCCGGCGCCGACCGTCCGGCCACCCTCACGGATGGCGAACTTCAGGCCCTCTTCCATGGCGACGGGCTGGATGAGCTCCACCTTCATCTCGGTGTTGTCACCCGGCATGACCATCTCGGTGCCCTCGGGGAGGGTCACGACGCCGGTCACGTCCGTCGTACGGAAGTAGAACTGCGGACGGTAGTTGTTGAAGAAGGGGGTGTGACGGCCACCCTCGTCCTTCGACAGGATGTAGGCCTGGGCCTCGAACTCGGTGTGCGGGGTGACCGAGCCCGGCTTGATGATGACCTGGCCGCGCTCGACGTCCTCGCGCTTGATGCCGCGGAGCAGCAGACCGACGTTCTCACCGGCCTGGCCCTCGTCGAGCAGCTTGCGGAACATCTCGATGCCGGTGACCGTGGTGGTGGTCTTCTCCTGCTTGATGCCGATGATGTCAACGGTCTCGTTGACCTTCAGGACACCACGCTCGATACGGCCGGTGACGACCGTACCGCGACCGGTGATCGTGAAGACGTCCTCGACGGGCATGAGGAACGGCTTGTCGACGTCACGCTCGGGGGTCGGGATCGACTCGTCGACGGCGGCCATCAGGTCGAGGACCGTCTGACCCCACTCGGCGTCGCCCTCGAGCGCCTTGAGCGCCGAGACCTTGACGACCGGCAGGTCGTCGCCCGGGAACTCGTACTCGGAGAGGAGCTCACGGACCTCGAGCTCGACGAGCTCCAGGATCTCCTCGTCGTCCACCATGTCGGCCTTGTTCAGGGCGACGACGATGTACGGAACGCCGACCTGGCGGGCCAGGAGCACGTGCTCCTTGGTCTGCGGCATCGGGCCGTCGGTGGCGGCGACGACGAGGATGGCGCCGTCCATCTGCGCCGCACCCGTGATCATGTTCTTGATGTAGTCCGCGTGACCGGGGCAGTCGACGTGGGCGTAGTGACGCGTCTCGGTCTGGTACTCGACGTGCGCGATGGAGATCGTGATACCGCGCTGGCGCTCCTCAGGAGCCTTGTCGATCTGGTCGAAGGCCGAAGCCTCGTTCAGGTCCGGGTACGCGTCGTGCAGCACCTTGGTAATGGCGGCCGTGAGGGTCGTCTTACCGTGGTCGATGTGACCGATGGTGCCGATGTTGACGTGCGGCTTAGTCCGCTCGAACTTCGCCTTCGCCACTGGGGTCCTCCTGGGAGTGGTTCTGGTACGCCTTACTTCATCGGCGCCAGGTGATCTTTGCTGTCATAGCCCGGGCCCGGAGCAAACACCCACGAACGGTGACGAATGCGGGTGGTTGCCCCAGAGGCTCCGGAGTCAAGCCTAAAGCGTGTGAACGCGGTGCGTTACTCGCCCTTGGCCTTCGCGATGATCTCCTCGGCGACGTTCCGGGGAACCTCGGCGTAGGAGTCGAACTGCATCGAGTAGCTCGCGCGACCCGACGTCTTGCTGCGGAGGTCGCCGACGTAGCCGAACATCTCCGACAGGGGCACCAGGCCCTTGACGACGCGGGCACCGGCCCGCTCCTCCATGGCCTGGATCTGACCACGGCGGGAGTTGATGTCGCCGATGACCTCGCCCATGTAGTCCTCGGGCGTGGTGACCTCGACGGCCATCATCGGCTCGAGCAGCACGGGGCTGGCCTTGCGCGCGGCCTCCTTGAAGGCCTGCGAACCGGCGATCTTGAAGGCGAGCTCGGAGGAGTCCACCTCGTGGTAGCCACCGTCGAGCAGGGTGACGCGCACGCCGGTCATCTCGTAACCGGCGAGGATGCCGAACTGCATGGCCTCCTGCGCACCGGCGTCGACCGAAGGGATGTACTCCTTCGGGATACGACCACCGGTCACCTTGTTCACGAACTCGTACGAGGCGTCGCCGCCCTCGATCGGCTCGATCGCGATCTGCACCTTGGCGAACTGGCCGGTGCCACCGGTCTGCTTCTTGTGCGTGTAGTCGACCCGGTCGACCGCCTTGCGGATGGTCTCGCGGTAGGCGACCTGCGGCTTGCCGACGTTGGCCTCGACCTTGAACTCACGGCGCATACGGTCGACCAGCACCTCGAGGTGCAGTTCGCCCATGCCGCCGATGATGGTCTGGCCGGTCTCCTCGTCCGAGTGGACCTGGAACGACGGGTCCTCCTCGGCCAGGCGCTGGATCGCGATGCCCAGCTTCTCCTGATCGCCCTTCGACTTGGGCTCGATGGCGACCTGGATGACCGGAGCCGGGAAGTCCATGGACTCCAGGATCACGGGGGCCTTGTCGTCGCACAGCGTCTCACCGGTCGTGGTCTGCTTCAGACCCATGACGGCGACGATGTCGCCGGCGCCGACCGCCTCGATCTCCTCACGCTTGTTCGCGTGCATGCGGTAGATCTTGCCGATGCGCTCCTTCTTGCCCTTGACGGAGTTCAGCACGGCAGTGCCGGACACCAGGCGGCCCGAGTAGACCCGGACGAAGGTGAGCTTGCCCAGGTGCGGGTCGCTCATGATCTTGAACGCCAGCGCGGACAGCGGCTCGTCGTCGGACGGCTTGCGCTTGACGACCTGCTCCGGGTCCTTCACGTCGTGGCCCTCGATGGCCTCGACGTCCAGGGGGGAGGGCAGGTAGCGCACGACCGCGTCGAGCAGGGGCTGGACGCCCTTGTTCTTGAACGCGGTGCCACAGAACACCGGGGTGACGGTGACGCCGTCGGACTTGCCGGACGCGATGGTGATACGACGGATCGCGGCGTACAGCTGCTCCACGGAAGGCTCCTGGCCCTCCAGGTACAGCTCCATGATCTCGTCGTCGTTCTCGGCGACGGTCTCGACGAGCTTGCCGCGGTACTCCTCGGCAGCCTCGGTGTGGGTGGACGGGATGTCGACGACGTCGTACATCTCGCCCTTCTCCGCCTCGGCGGACCACACGAAGGCCTTCATCGTGACCAGGTCGACGACGCCCTTGAAGTCGGCCTCGGCACCGATCGGCAGCTGCATGACGATCGGCGTCGCGCCGAGGCGGCTGCTGATCATGTCGACGCAGCGGTGGAACTCGGCGCCGGTCCGGTCGAGCTTGTTGACGAAGCAGATGCGCGGGACGCCGTAGCGGTCCGCCTGACGCCACACCGTCTCGGACTGGGGCTCGACGCCGGCAACGCCGTCGAACACCGTCACGGCGCCGTCGAGCACACGCAGGGAACGCTCTACCTCGACGGTGAAGTCGACGTGACCCGGGGTGTCGATGATGTTGATGGTGTGGTCGACGTCCTCGAGCGGCCAGTGACAGGTGGTGGCAGCAGAGGTGATCGTGATGCCACGCTCCTGCTCCTGCTCCATCCAGTCCATGGTCGCGGCGCCGTCGTGGACCTCACCGATCTTGTAGGAGACGCCGGTGTAGAACAGGATCCGCTCGGTGGTGGTCGTCTTGCCCGCGTCGATGTGGGCCATGATCCCGATGTTGCGGACCTTGGCCAGGTCAAGTGAAGTGGTAGCCATAAGGCTTTCGTCTTCTCTCGGTCTCGATGTGGGTAGCGACTACCAGCGGTAGTGCGCGAAGGCCTTGTTGGACTCGGCCATCTTGTGGGTGTCCTCGCGCTTCTTCACAGCGGCGCCAAGGCCGTTGGACGCGTCGAGAAGCTCGTTGAGCAGGCGCTCGGTCATGGTCTTCTCGCGACGGGCGCGGGAGTAGCCCACGAGCCAGCGCAGCGCCAGGGTGCTCGCGCGGCCCGGCTTGACCTCGACCGGAACCTGGTAGGTCGCGCCACCGACACGGCGGGACTTGACCTCGATGGTCGGCTTGATGTTCTCGAGAGCGCGCTTCAGCGTGATGACCGGGTCGTTGCCGGTCTTCTCGCGCAGGCCCTCCATGGCGCCGTAGACGATGCGCTCGGCGGTGGAGCGCTTGCCGTTCAGCAGCACCTTGTTGATGAGCGACGTGACAAGAGGAGAACCGTAGACCGGGTCGATGATGACCGGGCGCTTCGGGGCAGGGCCCTTACGAGGCATTTCTTACTTCTCCTTCTTGGCGCCGTAGCGGCTGCGGGCCTGCTTGCGGTTCTTGACACCCTGGGTGTCGAGGGAGCCGCGGATGATCTTGTAGCGAACACCCGGCAGGTCCTTCACACGGCCACCGCGCACGAGCACGATGGAGTGCTCCTGCAGGTTGTGTCCCTCACCCGGAATGTAAGCGGTGACCTCGATCCCGCTGGTCAGACGCACACGCGCGACCTTACGCAGGGCCGAGTTCGGCTTCTTCGGGGTGGTCGTGAACACACGCGTGCAGACGCCGCGACGCTGAGGGGAACCCTCGAGTGCGGGCGTCTTGTTCTTCTCGACCTTGTCCTGCCGGCCCTTACGGACCAGCTGCTGGATCGTAGGCACTACTTCTCCGGTTTCTGTGTGCCGATTTGTACAGCTAACCTGGAACTTCGCCGACCCACGCGGTCGGGTGTGTCGAACCCGCGGACTCCCGCCGCGAGGCAGAAAGAAGCGCAGATCGCGGTGGCCACTGCTTAGACCCCTGTGCGGTTGCAGACACGCACGTGGGCCAGGGCACACCCCAGGCACAAGGTCTGAGCGTACCTAGCGCATTCACTTCGGTCAAAACAAAGGCCCCGCCACCGACACGCCGAAGGTTTACGAGCCCTGCCGCAGGGTCTGTGGTACCGGAGCAGTCTCCGGCTCCGGGTCGTGCGCGGTGTCCCGTCCGACGAAGTACGTAGGCCGGTTCTGCACGGCCGTGTAGATGCGCCCGACGTACTCGCCGAGCAGCCCCACGCAGATCAGCTGGACCGCGCCGACGAACATCACGCCGATGAACAGGGACGTCCAGCCGGGCACGGTGTGGCCCAGGGCGTAGGCGCTCAGGGTGTAGCCCATCAGGGCGAGGCAGACCAGGAAGGCGAAGCCGCCCAGCCAGGTGGCGATGCGCAGGGGGGCCGCGGAGAAGCCGGTGACGCTGTCGACGGCCAGCCGGATCATCCGGCCCAGGGGGTACTTGCTCTCGCCCGCCGGCCGCGGCGCACGCTCGTAGGTGACCTCACCGCTGGGGAAGCCCAGCCAGGGCACCAGGAGCCGGTACACGCGCTGCTGGTCGGGCAGGGCCTTCAGGGCGTCCACCGCGGCCCGGCTCAGCAGCCTGAAGTCACCGGCCTGGGCCGGGACGTCCTCCCCCGCGAGCCGGCGCACGAGACGGTAGTACAGGCCCGCCGTCCACCGCTTGAACCCGGTGTCGCTGGCTCGGTCCGCGCGGATGCCGTAGACGATGTCGAGGTTCTCGGCGCGGGCCAGCGCGAGCATGTCGGCGATCTTCTCGGGCGGGTCCTGCAGGTCGGCGTCGATGCTGACGACGTACGCCCCGAGCGCCCGGTCGAGGCCCGCGGTGAGGGCCGCCTGGTGGCCGGAGTTGCGGCGCAGACCGATGATGCGCAGTTCCGGCCAGCCGAGCCGGAAGGCGGCGAGCAGCTCGGCCGTGCGGTCGGCGCTGCCGTCGTCCACCGCGACGACCTCGTAGGGGACTCCGAGACCCGCAAGGACCGGACGCAACCGGCTGACCAGCGCCGGAAGGACCTCTTCCTCGTTGTACATGGGTATGACGACCGACAACACGGTCGCCGTGTCCTCGGCGGTTCGCGCTTCGGTCACCCGTCCTCCCCCAACCTGTGGCGCACATGTGCGACTCTGTTGCGCGATCTTATGACCACATTCTTATGACCAGACTTCACGATCAACCGGACAGCGCTGCCGCCCCGCCCTGGTGTCCGGCGATCGGCCGAGGGGGGACCCCAGCCATGAGCACGGCTTCCAAGGACACGGCGACGGGCTCCGCCGTGCCCGGCGGGCGAGGGGAGCGGCTCCCGAGGCTCCGCCGCCTCACCCTGCCGGACGGTGTACGACCGTACCTCGCCCCGCTGCTCCTCTACGGCACGATGAAGCTCGTCGGGCTGACCGTGTTCGCCTGGCTCCTGGAGTGGGCCGACGAGTACCAGAAGAAGAACCCGCGCTTCGGCGGCGGCGCCCACTGGTGGGACGTGCTCGCCACCTGGGACGGCTGGTGGTACCTGCAGGTCGCCGAGAAGGGCTACCACCCCAAGCCGCTCCAACCTCTCGATCCGGGCGGCCTGTTCAAGGTCAAGCAGGACTCGGTCGCCTTCTTCCCGCTCTACCCGGGCCTGATCCGAGGCGTGTCCGAGATCACAGGACTGGGCCTCTACGGCTCCGCGATCCTCGTGTCGGTCCTGGCCTCCTTCCTCGCCTCCGCCGGCATCTACGCCGTCGTCTCGACCCTCGCCGGCGTGCGGGCGGGCACCATCGCGGCCGGACTGTGGGCGGTGGCGCCCGGCGCGGGCGTGGAGTGGGCGGTGTACTCGGAGTCGGTGTTCGTCGCCATAGCGGCCTGGTGCTGCTACTGCGTGATGAAGGGCCGCTGGGTGGCCGCCGGGCTCCTCGCCTTCCTGGCCGGGCTCAACCGGCCGACGTCCGCCGCGCTCATCGGCGCCGTCGGGCTGGCCGCGATCGTGACCCTCGCCCGGCGCGACAGCAGGCGCGAGCACGGGGTCGCCGGTCCCGTGTACGCGATGATCGCCGCGCCGCTCGGCCTGCTCACCTACATCGCCTGGGTCGGCCTCAGCATGGGCGACCTCACCGCGTACTTCACGCTCCAGCGCGACGGCTGGGCGCACTACTTCGACTTCGGCGCCTACACCCTCGACGTGCTGCGCAACACGGCCGTCGGCCGCCACGACTACCTGTTCGCGTTCACGGTCCCCGACCTGCTGGCCGTCCAGCTCGTCCTGGCGCTGCCCTTCCTGATCGCGCTGATGCTGCGCAAGAAGCCGCCGCTGGTGCTGGTCGCGTACACGCTGGCGAGCGTGATCACCGTGCTGGGCACCCAGCAGATGTTCGGCAACACGGGCCGCTACCTGCTCCCGGCCTTTCCCCTGCTGCTGGCCCCGGCGGCGGCCCTGAGCCGGCTGAAGTGGCCGAGCCTGGCGGTGTTCTTCGCGACGGCGTCCATAGCGTCCGGCTGGTACGCGCACTACGTGATCTTCGAGCTCGGCATCCCGTAGCCGGGTTCCGCGAACCGGTCCGCAGACCGGTTCCGCAGACTGTTCCGCAGACGCCGAAGGGCGCCCACCCCGTACGAGACGGAGTGGGCGCCCTTCGAACTGCTCGCTTACTGGTTGTACGGACCGTAGTCGTAGTCCTCCAGCGGAACGGCCTGGCCGGAGCCCGTGCCGAACGGCGAGTAGTCGATGTCGTCGTAGCCGACGGCCGAGTACATCGCGGCCTTGGCCTCCTCGGTCGGCTCGACCCGGATGTTGCGGTAGCGGGACAGGCCCGTACCGGCCGGGATGAGCTTACCGATGATGACGTTCTCCTTGAGGCCGATCAGGGAGTCGGACTTGGCGTTGATCGCCGCGTCCGTCAGCACCCTGGTCGTCTCCTGGAAGGACGCCGCCGACAGCCAGGACTCCGTGGCCAGCGAGGCCTTGGTGATACCCATGAGCTGCGGACGACCGGAGGCCGGGTGACCGCCCTCCTGGACCACACGACGGTTCTCGACCTCGAACTTCGAGCGCTCGACGAGCTCGCCGGGCAGCAGCTCGGCGTCGCCGGACTCGATGATCGTCACCCGGCGCAGCATCTGCCGGATGATGATCTCGATGTGCTTGTCGTGGATCGACACACCCTGCGAGTTGTACACCTTCTGGACCTCGCCGACCAGGTGGACCTGGACGGCACGCTGACCCAGGATGCGCAGCACGTCGTGCGGGTTGGTGGCGCCCACGGTGAGCTTCTGGCCCACCTCGACGTGCTCGCCCTCGCTGACCAGGAGACGGGCGCGCTTCGAGATCGGGAACGCCGTCTCGTCGCTGCCGTCGTCCGGCGTGATGACGATCTTCTTGGTCTTCTCGGTCTCCTCGATCCGCACGCGGCCGGAGGCCTCGGAGATCGGGGCGACACCCTTCGGGGTACGGGCCTCGAAGAGCTCGACGACACGCGGCAGACCCTGGGTGATGTCGTCACCGGCCACACCACCGGTGTGGAAGGTACGCATCGTCAGCTGGGTGCCGGGCTCACCGATGGACTGGGCGGCGATGATGCCGACCGCCTCACCGATGTCGACCAGCTTGCCGGTGGCCAGCGAACGGCCGTAGCACATGGCGCAGGTGCCGACCTGGGACTCGCAGGTCAGGATCGAGCGGGTCTTGACCTCCTCGACGCCGTGGCGCACGAGCTGGTCGATGAGCACGTCGCCCAGGTCCACGTTGGCCGGCGCGATCACCTTGCCGTCGATGACGACGTCCTCGGCGAGCATGCGGGCGTAGACGCTGGTCTCGACGTCGTCCGTCTTGCGCAGGACGCCGTCCTCGCCGCGGATCGCGATCTTCAGCTTCAGACCGCGCTCGGTGCCGCAGTCCTCCTCGCGGATGATGACGTCCTGCGAGACGTCCACCAGACGACGGGTCAGGTAACCCGAGTCGGCGGTACGCAGGGCGGTGTCAGCGAGACCCTTACGGGCGCCGTGGGTGGAGATGAAGTACTCCAGCACGGAGAGACCCTCACGGAACGACGCCTTGATGGGCCGCGGGATGGTCTCGTTCTTCGCGTTCGACACCAGACCACGCATACCGGCGATCTGCCGCATCTGCATCATGTTTCCTCGGGCGCCCGAGTCAACCATCATGAAGATGGGGTTCGTCTTGGGGAAGTTCTCGTTCATCGCCTCGGCGACCTCGTTGGTCGCCTTGGTCCAGATCGCGATGAGCTCCTGAGTGCGCTCTTCCTTGGTGATCAGACCGCGCTCGTACTGCTTCTGGACCTTCTCGTCCTGCGCCTCGTAGCCCTTGACGATCTCCTTCTTCGCCTCGGGAACGACGACGTCGGAGATGGCCACGGTGACACCGGAACGGGTCGCCCAGTAGAAGCCGGACGCCTTCAGGTTGTCGAGCGTCGCCGCCACGATGACCTTGGGGTAGCGCTCGGCCAGGTCGTTGACGATCTCGGAGAGCTGCTTCTTGCCCACCGAGTAGTCGACGAACGGGTAGTCCTCGGGCAGCAGCTCGTTGAAGAGCGCGCGGCCCAGGGTGGTGCGCAGGCGGAAGGTGTCCCCCTGCTGCCACTCGGGCTCGCCCTCCTCGCGCGCCGGCGGCGTCCAGCCACGCGGCGGGATGGTGCCCACCGGGAAGCGGATGTCGATCGGCGACTGCAGCGCGAGCTCACCGGCGTCGAACGCCATGATCGCCTCGGCCGTGGAGCCGAAGGACCGGCCCTCGCCCTTGGTGTCACGCAGCTCGCCGTCGGTGGTGAGGAAGAACAGACCGAGGACCATGTCCTGGGTCGGCATCGTCACCGGACGGCCGTCGGCGGGCTTGAGGATGTTGTTCGAGGACAGCATCAGGATGCGGGCCTCGGCCTGCGCCTCCGCGGAGAGCGGCAGGTGGACGGCCATCTGGTCACCGTCGAAGTCCGCGTTGAACGCAGTGCAGACGAGCGGGTGGATCTGGATGGCCTTGCCCTCGACCAGCTGCGGCTCGAAGGCCTGGATGCCGAGGCGGTGCAGGGTGGGAGCACGGTTCAGCAGCACCGGGTGCTCGGCGATGACCTCTTCGAGGACGTCGTACACGACGGTGCGGCCGCGCTCCACCATGCGCTTGGCGCTCTTGATGTTCTGCGCGTGGTTCAGGTCGACCAGGCGCTTCATCACGAACGGCTTGAAGAGCTCCAGCGCCATCGCCTTCGGCAGACCGCACTGGTGCAGCTTCAGCTGCGGACCGACGACGATCACGGAACGCGCGGAGTAGTCCACACGCTTGCCGAGCAGGTTCTGACGGAATCGACCCTGCTTGCCCTTCAGCATGTCGCTGAGGGACTTCAGCGGGCGGTTGCCGGGACCGGTGACCGGACGGCCACGACGGCCGTTGTCGAACAGCGCGTCCACGGCCTCCTGGAGCATGCGCTTCTCGTTGTTCACGATGATCTCGGGCGCACCGAGGTCGAGAAGGCGCTTCAGGCGGTTGTTGCGGTTGATCACACGGCGGTACAGGTCGTTCAGGTCGGAGGTCGCGAAGCGGCCACCGTCCAGCTGCACCATCGGGCGAAGGTCCGGCGGGATGACCGGCACGCAGTCCAGCACCATGCCCTTGGGGCTGTTGCTGGTCTGCAGGAACGCGGAGACGACCTTGAGGCGCTTGAGCGCACGGGTCTTCTTCTGGCCCTTGCCGGTGCGGATGATCTCGCGGAGGCGCTCGGCCTCCTCGTCCAGGTCGAAGGACTCCAGGCGCTTCTGCAGCGCCGCGGCGCCCATCGAACCGTCGAAGTACGTGCCGAAGCGGTCACGCAGCTCGCGGTAGAGGAGCTCGTCGCCCTCCAGGTCCTGGACCTTGAGGTTCTTGAAGCGGGTCCACACCTCGTCGAGACGGTCGATCTCGCGCTGCGCACGGTCGCGCAGCTGCTTCATCTCGCGCTCGGCGCCTTCGCGCACCTTGCGGCGCACGTCGGCCTTGGCGCCCTCGGCCTCCAGCTCGGCCAGGTCGGTCTCGAGCTTCTTGGCGCGGGCCTCGAGGTCGGCGTCGCGACGGTTCTCGATCTGCTGACGCTCGACGGAGACGTGCGCCTCCAGCGAGGGCAGGTCACGCGTACGGCGCTCGTCGTCGACGTACGTGATCATGTACGCCGCGAAGTAGATGACCTTCTCGAGGTCCTTCGGGGCGAGGTCGAGCAGGTAGCCGAGGCGCGACGGAACGCCCTTGAAGTACCAGATGTGCGTGACGGGGGCGGCCAGCTCGATGTGGCCCATCCGCTCACGACGCACCTTGGCGCGAGTGACCTCGACGCCGCAGCGCTCGCAGATGATGCCCTTGAACCGGACACGCTTGTACTTGCCGCAGTAGCACTCCCAGTCCCGGGTCGGACCGAAGATCTTCTCGCAGAAGAGTCCGTCCTTTTCCGGCTTGAGCGTGCGGTAGTTGATCGTCTCGGGCTTCTTGACCTCGCCGTGGCTCCACTGACGGATGTCGTCCGCGGTGGCCAGGCCGATCCGGAGCTCGTCGAAGAAGTTGACGTCGAGCACTATGCGTCAATCCCTCTCAGGGTTGTAAGTCTTGGGGTCTGATACGGGGGTCCCGGGGCCGGCCGGAGGCTCAGGGATCTTCATCGCTGAACCTCCGGACCGGACTCCCGTCAGACCTCTTCGACGCTGCTCGGCTCGCGCCGGGACAGGTCGATGCCGAGCTCCTCCGCCGCGCGGAAGACGTCCTCGTCGGTGTCACGCATCTCGATGGACATACCGTCGCTGGACAGCACCTCCACGTTCAGGCAGAGAGACTGCATCTCCTTGATGAGCACCTTGAAGGACTCGGGGATGCCGGGCTCGGGGATGTTCTCGCCCTTGACGATGGCCTCGTAGACCTTCACGCGGCCGGTCACGTCGTCGGACTTGATGGTCAGGAGCTCCTGGAGGGCGTACGCGGCGCCGTAAGCCTCCAGCGCCCACACCTCCATCTCACCGAAGCGCTGACCGCCGAACTGCGCCTTACCACCCAGCGGCTGCTGGGTGATCATCGAGTACGGACCGGTCGAGCGGGCGTGCAGCTTGTCGTCGACCAGGTGGTGCAGCTTCAGGATGTACATGTAGCCGATGGAGATCGGGTCCGGGAACGGCTCACCGGAGCGGCCGTCGAACAGCCGCGCCTTACCGGTCGGCTGCACCATGCGCTCGCCGTCGCGGTTCGGGATGGTGTGCTGCAGCAGACCCGCCAGCTCGTCCTCACGGGCGCCGTCGAAGACCGGGGTGGCGACGTTGGTGCCGGGGGCGACCGCGTCGGCGCCGATCACCTGCAGGCGCTGCGCCCAGTCGTCGGCGAGCCCGGAGACGTCCCAGCCGCGGCTGGCGAGCCAGCCGAGGTGGATCTCCAGCACCTGTCCCGGGTTCATTCGGGACGGCACGCCGAGCGGGTTGAGGATGATGTCGACCGGGGTCCCGTCCTCGAGGAACGGCATGTCCTCGATGGGCAGGATCTTGGAGATGACACCCTTGTTGCCGTGCCGGCCGGCGAGCTTGTCACCGTCCGTGATCTTGCGCTTCTGCGCCACGTAGACACGAACCAGCTGGTTCACGCCCGGCGGCAGCTCGTCGCCCTCTTCACGGTCGAAGACGCGGACGCCGATGACCTTGCCGATCTCGCCGTGCGGCACCTTCAGCGAGGTGTCACGGACCTCACGGGCCTTCTCACCGAAGATCGCGCGCAGCAGGCGCTCCTCCGGGGTCAGCTCGGTCTCGCCCTTGGGCGTGACCTTGCCGACCAGGATGTCGCCGGCGACGACCTCGGCGCCGATGCGGATGATGCCGCGCTCGTCGAGGTCGGCGAGGACCTCCTCGGAGACGTTCGGGATGTCCCGGGTGATCTCCTCGGGGCCGAGCTTGGTGTCACGGGCGTCGACCTCGTGCTCCTCGATGTGGATCGAGGAGAGGACGTCGTCCTGCACGAGGCGCTGCGACAGGATGATCGCGTCCTCGTAGTTGTGACCCTCCCACGGCATGAACGCCACGAGCAGGTTCTTGCCCAGCGCCATCTCGCCGTTCTCGGTGGCCGGACCGTCGGCCAGGACCTGGCCCTCGATGATCCGGTCGCCCTCGTTGACGATGACCTTCTGGTTGACCGAGGTGCCCTGGTTGGAGCGGGCGAACTTGGCCAGACGGTACGTGATGTACGTGCCGTCGTCGTTGGTGGTGGTGATGTAGTCCGCGGAGACCTCCTGGACCACACCCGCCTTCTCGGCCTTGACCACGTCGCCGGCGTCGACGGCGGAGCGGTACTCCATGCCGGTGCCGACGAGCGGGGACTCGCTCTTGATGAGCGGCACGGCCTGACGCATCATGTTCGCGCCCATGAGGGCACGGTTGGCGTCGTCGTGCTCGAGGAACGGGATCATGGCGGTCGCGACCGACACCATCTGGCGCGGCGAGACGTCCATGTAGTCCACGTCGTCACCGGCGACGTAGTCGACCTCGCCGCCACGCCGGCGGACCAGGACGCGGGCCTCGGTGAACTGCATGTCGTCGTTCAGCGTGGCGTTGGCCTGCGCGATGACGTAGCGGTCCTCCTCGTCGGCCGTCAGGTAGTCGACCTCGTCGGTGACCTGGCCGTCCACGACCTTGCGGTACGGCGTCTCCACGAAACCGAACGCGTTGACGCGGCCGTAGGAGGCGAGCGAGCCGATCAGACCGATGTTCGGGCCTTCGGGGGTCTCGATCGGGCACATGCGTCCGTAGTGGGACGGGTGCACGTCACGGACCTCGAAGCCGGCCCGCTCACGGGAGAGACCACCCGGGCCGAGCGCCGACAGACGGCGCTTGTGGGTGAGACCCGACAGCGGGTTGTTCTGGTCCATGAACTGCGACAGCTGGCTGGTGCCGAAGAACTCCTTGATGGAGGCGACGACCGGCCGGATGTTGATCAGGGTCTGCGGCGTGATCGCCTCGACGTCCTGGGTCGTCATCCGCTCGCGGACGACGCGCTCCATACGCGCCAGACCCGTACGGACCTGGTTCTGGATGAGCTCGCCGACGCTGCGCAGACGACGGTTGCCGAAGTGGTCGATGTCGTCGGTCTCGACGACGATCGTCTGGCCGTTGTCCGCGGCCGTCTCGGTCTCGCCGGCGTGCAGCTTGACCAGGTACTTGATCGTCGAGATGACGTCCTCGACGGTCAGGACGCCGGCGTCCAGCGGAGCGTCCGCACCCAGCTTCTTGTTGACCTTGTAGCGGCCGACCTTCGCGAGGTCGTAGCGCTTGGGGTTGAAGTAGAGGTTCTCGAGCAGCGTCTGTGCGGCCTCACGCGTGGGGGGCTCGCCCGGACGCAGCTTGCGGTAGATGTCGAGCAGCGCGTCGTCCTGGCCCTGGGTGTGGTCCTTCTCCAGGGTGGCGCGCATGGACTCGTACTCGCCGAACTCCTCGAGGATCTGCTCGGTCGTCCAGCCGAGAGCCTTCAGGAGAACGGTGACGGACTGCTTGCGCTTGCGGTCGATGCGCACACCGACCATGTCGCGCTTGTCGATCTCCATCTCCAGCCAGGCGCCCCGGGAGGGGATGATCTTGGCGGAGAAGATGTCCTTGTCGGACGTCTTGTCGATGGAGGAGTCGAAGTAGACACCCGGCGAACGGACCAGCTGGGACACCACGACACGCTCGGTGCCGTTGATGACGAAGGTGCCCTTGTTCGTCATGAGCGGGAAGTCGCCCATGAAGACCGTCTGGGACTTGATCTCGCCGGTTTCGTTGTTCGTGAACTCGGCCGTCACGAAGAGCGGGGCCGCGTACGTGAAGTCACGGTCCTTGCACTCGTCGATGCTGTTCTTAGGCGGCTCGAAACGGTGGTCGCGGAAGGTCAGCGACATCGACCCGGAGAAGTCCTCGATCGGGGAGATCTCCTCGAAGATCTCCTCCAGACCGGACTTCGTGGGGACGTCCTGACCCGACTCCAGAGCCGCCTCGACCCGACTCTGCCAGGCGGTGTTCCCGAGCAGCCAGTCAAAGCTCTCGGTCTGCAACGCGAGCAGGTTGGGAACCTCGAGGGGCTCCTTGATCTTTGCAAAGGAGATGCGCAGCGGGGCGGTGCTGGCAGCGTTGTTCGTATTCGCGGTCGAGGCGTTGCGCGAGGCGGCCAAGAGGGGGTCCTTCCGAGGGCTCGGACTCACTACGCGCGTACCGGCCCCTCTCCTGTGCACGGAGACAGCTTTCCGGATCTGGCGAAAAGGGCCAGGTCAGAGAGGTCTGGTCGTCCGAGCTCAAGGGAGGGCATGCCCCTGGTGACGGGCAGGGGACAGCTAACAGGCAGCGCAAAGGGTCAGTGTAGCCACTTGGCACACTGATGTCCAGTGCGGGTTTTTCGAGACCCTCGTGGTTCTCAACGCCCTCGGTCTGCTCGTCCTCAACGCACGGTGATACTGCCCTCTTCGTCGCCGATCCATGCCTCGGATTCGGATCCTTGTGACGACGCGTCCTGAGAATTGCGCGCTGCGTGCGGTTCGTCAAGGCCCCCCTGCGCTGACCGGGACGCTCGGAGACACGACGAAGATCACCATACCCCCCGCTCACAGGGGTACCAGGCAACCGTGGCCGCGCCCCCAGGAACGACGAAGAGCGACCACCCAGATGGATGATCGCTCTTCGGTGCGTGGGCGTTACAGCCCCGGAGGGACTGATTCAGCCTTTGCGTACGGTCGTCGCCGACCGGCAGCCACGCGGCGGTAGCCGCAAATGGTTACTTACTTGACCTCGACCGAGGCGCCGGCGGCCTTGAGGGACTCGGCGGCCTTCTCAGCGGCCTCCTTGGCGACCTTCTCGAGAACGGGCTTCGGGGCGCCGTCCACGAGGTCCTTGGCCTCCTTCAGACCCAGGGAGGTCAGCTCACGCACGACCTTGATGACCTGGATCTTCTTCTCGCCGGCGCCGGTGAGGACGACGTCGAACTCGTCCTGCTCCTCAGCGACCTCGGCAACGGCGGCCGGGCCCGCGGGGGCGGCGGCGACCGCGGCGGCGGCGGTGACGTCGAACTTCTCCTCGAACGCCTTCACGAACTCGGAGAGCTGGATGAGGGTCATACCCTCGAACTCGGCGAGCAGTTCGTCCTGGGTGAGAGCCATGACGGCTTTCCTTCCACTAATTCGGCTGGTGCCGGTATGTACATGTCTGGCGGGCGTACGTTCGGCCCGCTACGACCGCTGCTTCAGGCGGGCTGCCTGAAGGCGACGGTCATTTCGGGAGCCGAATTACTCGGCACCGCCCTGCTCGGCCTGCTTGGCGCGAAGAGCGTCCACGGTGCGGACGAGCTTCGAGGGAAGCGCCTGGAAGAGCTGAGCAGCCTGAGTCTGCTTGCCCTTGAAGGCACCCGCCAGCTTGCTGAGCAGAACCTCGCGGGACTCGAGGTCCGCAAGCTTCTTGATCTCGTCGGCGGACAGCGCCTTGCCGTCAAGGACACCGCCCTTGATGACGAGGTTCGGGTTGTCCTTGGCGAAGTCACGAAGACCCTTCGCCGACTCCACCGGGTCACCGGTGATGAAGGCGACCGCCGTCGGACCGTTGAACAGGTCGTCGAGCGTGTTGATCCCGGCCTCGTTGGCCGCAATCTTGGTCAGCGTGTTCTTCACCACGGCGTACTGGGCGTTCTCACCGAGCGAACGACGCAGCGTCTTCAGCTGCGCCACGGTGAGACCCCGGTACTCGGTCAGCACGGCGGCGTTCGAGCTGCGGAACGCGTCCGTCAGCTCGGCTACCGCGGCAGCCTTGTCGGGCCTTGCCATAGAGCGTCGGCCTCCTTCCGGGTGATGAGGACCGCTCAGAAGGGGCTGTGACAGACGAAACGCCCCGGCGCAGGCGCACGGGGCGTAGCTCGACCGAATGAATTCCGTGAAAGGAGTTCAGTCCGGGAGCGCATCCACTGACACCTGCGCGGGTCGTCCGCATTGCAGCGGATCCTTCGGCCACCGCCCCCTCTGTCCGAGAGCACGGCAACGACCAGCGGTCTTTGGCTTCTGTAGGAGAGTACGTGAACGGGTCACCGTCAAGCAAATCCGCCCGGACGGGCCCTCTTGCCGCTCAACCGCGGGACTTCTTCAGCTCCTTGGCCATGTCCACCGTGTCGGAGGCGGGCGGCGCCTTCACGGTCACGGGCTTTCCGAAGTCGAGGAACGTGATGGTGAGGTCGAGCTGGCCGTGCCGCCCCATGCCCTGTACGCGCAACTGCCGCGTGTGGTCCTCGGCGTCGACCCACAGGTCCATGGTGAGCTCGTCGACGCCCTGCTTCTCGTACTGCGCGAGGCTCTTCTCGGTCCGCTGCCGGACGTCGGCGGCGTCGTCCTTGTAGGCGGCGCGGATGTCGTCGAGGGTGGCCGTGCCCGTGTAGTGGGTGGTGCGGACGCCCTCGACGGTCTCGGCGCCGGCCTTCTTCAGGTCGTCGGCCGCGGTGAGGAAGCCGCTCTCGCGGGAGGGGTTCTCGCGGACCTTGTCGGCCGCCGTGCCGGTGTCGACCTTGATGCCGCTCGGTGTGTCGGACTTGCCCGGCGCACCGAACTTGACCCAGTGCTTGCCGTCCTCGTTGGCCGTGTCGGTGCCCACGTACAGCGCTCCGTCGACCATCCGGTACTCGCCCGTGCCCTTGTCCGGCCCGCTGAGCACGGTGGACTTCAGGCTCATGATGGGCGGTTTGACGCCGATGGCGGCCTCGGCCTTGATCCGGCCCTCCTCCGGCGTCCGGCCGGTCATGCGGTAGCGCAGGGAGACGGGCTGCTCCGCCTTCTTCGCGGCGCGGGTGACGGCGGCCGCGGCCTCCGAGTCACCGGCGCCGTCCGTGCCGCCCGTCGTCGCCGCGCACCCGGTGACGAGCAGCGCGGACAGCCCGAGGACGCCTACGGAAGACCTCATTCATTTCCCCCAGAACCCCATACAGAGAACACACGGTCGATGCACAGCAAGACCGTGAAGGTATCCCAGAGGGGCCGGGGAGGTCCCGTGAATTACGAGCCGACGCCCGCCCCCTTCTGCTGCTTCAGCAGCTCCGTGAAGTCGGCGGTGTCGCTCGCCGGGGGCGCCTGGGCGGAGACCTTGGTGCCGTAGTCGGTGTAGTACGCGGTCTGGGAGTAGGCGCCCGCCGTGCTCTCGCCCTTCTCGATCTTCTTGACCAGCAGGTCCCGGTCGTCGACCCAGATGTCGACGGTCTCGGTGGTGACGCCGGCCTGCTGCAGCGTCTTGCGCAGGTCGTCGAGCTGGCCGCGGGTGAGGCTGGAGTTCTTCTCGGCGAGGTCGGCCACGTCGAGCGTCCCCGAGTAGTGCGTGGTGTGCTGGCCCCGCACCTTCTCCTCGCCGACCTCCCGCACGTCCCCGGAGGCCAGCAGGAGCCTCACCGACTGGTTCGGGGTGGTGTTCTGCATCTGGTCCTTCAGATACGCGCCGGAGCTGCCGCCGAGGCTCTCCAGGTCGTCGTAGGCGTACTTGATCCAGTGCCGGCCGCCGGCCTGTGCGGCGAAGGTGTCGCCCATCCTCGCGTAGTAGGCGTCGGGCAGGTAGCGGGCCTCCATCGACGTGGTGCCAGTCTGGCGCATCGTGTCGGCCATGGTGCCGCCGGTGTAGACGATGGTGAGGGTGCCGGTGAGGCCGTCGCCCCAGCCGAGGGCGCCGTCGGCGGTCATCGACATCACCGAGCCCATCGTGGTGGTCGACTCGACCTTCGCGGAGTCGGCGCCGTCGGTGGACTTCTCGGCGGTGCGCAGGGCCGCTATGGGGCTGAGCCGCGGGCTGCCGTCCCCACCGCCCTTGTCGGAGCCGCTGGATCTTGAGGAGCTTTCGGAGCTTGCGGACCCGCCCGACCCGCCGGAGCTGCAGGCGGCCACCCCCGCGAACAGCGTCATCGCAACGATCGACAGACTCGTACGGCGCACGGTCGCACGCTTCACTCGCCCCACCCCCAAGGATTCCCGTGACTGCACGCTAACGCACAGCACTGACACCCGTACGAGGAAAGGGACGAGCCCCGCACCTCGAAAGGTTGCGGGGCTCGTCGCCGACTCAGGGCGAACCGTCAGGTTCAGACCGCGGCCGGGTCCTCCTCGACGAGGAGGTTGCGGGTGCGGTTCGGGTCGAGCTGGATGCCGGGGCCGATCGTGGTGCTGAGAGCGGCCTTCTTGATGTAGCGACCCTTGGCGGCGGACGGCTTCAGACGGAGGATCTCCTCCAGGGCCGCGCCGTAGTTCTCCACCAGCTTGGTGTCGTCGAACGACGTCTTGCCGATGATGAAGTGCAGGTTCGAGTGCTTGTCGACGCGGAACTCGATCTTGCCGCCCTTGATCTCCGTGACGGCCTTGGCCACGTCGGGGGTGACGGTGCCGGTCTTCGGGTTCGGCATCAGACCACGCGGACCGAGCACGCGGCCGAGGCGGCCGACCTTGCCCATGAGGTCCGGGGTGGCGACGACGGCGTCGAAGTCCAGACGGCCCTTCGCGACCTCGTCGATCAGTTCGTCGGAGCCGACGATGTCGGCGCCAGCGGCCTCCGCGGCCGCAGCACGGTCACCGGTCGCGAAGACCAGGACCCGGGCGGTCTTGCCGGTGCCGTGCGGCAGGTTCACGGTGCCACGGACCATCTGGTCGGCCTTGCGCGGGTCGACACCCAGGCGGAAGGCGACCTCGACGGTGCCGTCGAACTTGCTCGTGGAGGTCTCCTTGGCGAGACGGACGGCCTCGAGCGGGGCGTAGAGCTTCTCCCGGTCGATCTTGGCGTCCGCAGCGCGGAGAGACTTGCTGCGCTTGCTCACTACTGCTCCTGGTGATTCTGAGGAGTCGTGGTACGGGCCGAGCAGGCCCTTCCACACGTCTGCTTGGTACGGGGGGGTGAGGTCAGCCCTCGACGGTGATGCCCATGGAACGGGCGGTGCCGGCGATGATCTTCGACGCGGCGTCCAGGTCGTTGGCGTTCAGGTCGGGCAGCTTGGTCGTGGCGATCTCACGGACCTGCGCCTCGGTGATCTTGGCGACCTTGGTCTTGTGCGGCTCGCCGGAGCCCTTCTCGACGCCAGCGGCCTTGAGGATCATCTTCGCGGCCGGCGGCGTCTTGGTGACGAAGGTGAAGGAGCGGTCCTCGTAGACCGTGATCTCCACCGGGATCACCCAGCCACGCTGCGACTCGGTCGCGGCGTTGTAGGCCTTGCAGAACTCCATGATGTTGACGCCGTGCTGACCGAGCGCGGGGCCGACCGGCGGGGCCGGGTTCGCCGCACCGGCGTTGATCTGGAGCTTGATGAGCCCCGTGACCTTCTTCTTCTTGGGAGGCATTGCTCTCCGGGTCCTTTCATTCGGGTCCATGCCCGCGCCAGGGAACCAACCGAACGCAGGCATACCGCACAACGATAACGGGTATAGATGCGCGGCCAAAAACCGAGCAGGTCAGGCAAGCTGAGGCAGCCCGCCTGACCTGGTCGGAAGAGTTGAGGTCTAGTTCTTCTGAATCTGGTCGAAGCTGAGCTCGACCGGGGTCTCGCGGCCGAAGATCTCGACGAGGCCCTTGACCTTCTTCGAGTCGGCGTTGATCTCGTTGATCGTGGCCTGCAGCGTGGCGAACGGGCCGTCGGTGACGGTGACCGAGTCGCCGACCTCGAAGTCCAGCACCTGGACCTCGACCTTGCGGGCCGGAGCCGGCTTGCCCTCGGCCTCGGCGGCCTCACGGGCGGCCTTCTCCTCGGCCTCCGGGGCGAGCATCTTGACGATCTCGTCCAGGGTCAGCGGGTACGGGTCGTAGGCGTTGCCCACGAAGCCGGTGACGCCGGGGGTGTTGCGGACGACGCCCCAGGACTCGTTCGTCAGGTCCATGCGCACCAGCACGTAGCCGGGGAGCTTGTTCTGACGGATGGTCTTGCGGTCGCCGTTCTTGATCTGGACGACCTCTTCCTGCGGCACCTCGGCCTGGAAGATGTAGTCCTCGACGTTCAGCGAGACGGCGCGCTGCTCCAGGTTGGTCTTCACGCGGTTCTCGTAACCGGCGTATGTGTGGATCACATACCACTCGCCGGGGAGAGTGCGCAGCTCCTCGCGCAGGGCGACGACGGGGTCGACGGGCTCGGCCGGCTCTTCTTCCTCGGCCTCGTCGGCGACGACGTCCTCGTCCTCGACGTCCTCGTCGGCTTCCTCGCCCTCGGCTTCCTCGTCCTCGACGTGGAGCGCGGCTTCCTCAGCGGGCTCGCCCGCCTCGGCCTCGGCAGCCTCGAACTCGTCCAGGTCCTCGTCCGCGCCCTCGACGATGTCGAGCTCGTCGTCCACGGACTCGACGTCCTCGTTCAGGTTCTGGTCAGACACGGTGGCTGCTTCTTCCTGGATACATAGGGGTGGAACATGCGAAAGGGGCGCCGGATACCTCGGCGCCCTTCGCTCTTGGATCAGCCGAAGACGTACTTGGCGGCGTGGCTGAGTCCATAGTCAATCACGGTCACCAGGCCGATCATGATGACGACAAAGACGATCACCACGGTCGTGTACGTCGTCAGCTGGCTCCGCGTCGGCCATACGACCTTGCGGAGCTCCGCGACGATCTGTCGATAGAAGATCGCGAGACGCTTCAGCGGGCCCTTCTTGGCGCGCTTGCCGCCCTTGCGGGTCTTCTTCTGCGCCTCAGGCACCTCGTCCTGGGCATCAGGCGTGTCGATGGAGCCCACGGCGTCCGCCATTCGTCCTCACCTGTTCCCGGGTCGTGGCCGTGCCGCGCCCGGTCTGAGCCGCACGGCGGTGCATTGCTGCTGTACGTACATGCGCTGCGCACACATCCTGGTGATGGTGTGTGTAGCAGGGCCGGAGGGACTTGAACCCCCAACCGCTGGTTTTGGAGACCAGTGCTCTACCAATTGAGCTACGACCCTTTGTTGTGTTCCCCAACGTACCGCATCCGACCGGGTGCTCGGTGTGCACCTGTTGTGGCGCGGCTGTTGAAGGCCAACGACGTGTGAGTGTACGTGCTCTTGGGCCCCTCGTCGAACGGAAAGCGTTCTTGATCGGATTCGCTTCGCTGTTCACCGCGATGTTCACGCTGATGGCCCGTCGGCTGACCAGTCCGTGAAACCCGTGTGCCGGGCCGGTTTCCGGTCTGAAACCATGGACCCCATGAGCGCTGCAACCCCTCCCACCGAGCGCCGGGTCTCCGCCCGAGTCGGCGCGATCTCCGAGTCCGCCACTCTCGCCGTGGACGCCAAGGCCAAGGCCCTGAAGGCCGCCGGGCGTCCGGTGATCGGCTTCGGCGCCGGCGAGCCCGACTTCCCGACTCCGGACTACATCGTCGAGGCCGCGATCGAGGCCTGCAAGAACCCGAAGTACCACCGGTACACGCCGGCCGGCGGGCTGCCCGAGCTGAAGGCCGCGATCGCCGCGAAGACGCTGCGCGACTCCGGCTACGAGGTCGACGCGTCCCAGATCCTGGTGACCAACGGCGGCAAGCAGGCGATCTACGAGGCGTTCGCCGCGATCCTCGACCCGGGCGACGAGGTCATCGTCCCGGCGCCGTACTGGACCACGTACCCGGAGTCGATCCGGCTGGCCGGCGGTGTCCCGGTGGAGGTCGTCGCCGACGAGACGACCGGCTACCGGGTCTCCGTCGAGCAGCTGGAGGCGGCACGCACGGAGAACACGAAGGTCGTGCTCTTCGTCTCCCCGTCCAACCCGACCGGCGCGGTCTACAGCGCCGAGGACGCCGAGGCGATCGGCCGCTGGGCCGTCGAGCACGGCCTGTGGGTGATGACGGACGAGATCTACGAGCACCTCGTCTACGGCGACGCGACGTTCACCTCGCTGCCGGCGATCCTCCCCGAGCTGCGCGACAAGTGCATCGTCGTCAACGGCGTCGCCAAGACGTACGCGATGACCGGCTGGCGGGTGGGCTGGATCATCGGCCCGAAGGACGTCGTCAAGGCCGCGACGAACCTGCAGTCGCACGCCACGTCGAACGTCTCCAACGTGGCGCAGGTCGCCGCGCTGGCCGCCGTCTCCGGTGACCTGGAGGCCGTCGCGAAGATGCGCGAGGCCTTCGACCGGCGCCGCAAGACCATCGTGCGGATGCTCAACGAGATCGACGGCGTCCTCTGCCCGGAGCCCGAGGGCGCGTTCTACGCGTACCCGTCGGTGAAGGGGCTGCTCGGCAAGGAGATCCGCGGCAAGCGCCCGCAGGACTCGGTCGAGCTCGCCGCGCTCATCCTGGAGGAGGCCGAGGTCGCGGTCGTGCCGGGCGAGGCCTTCGGCACGCCGGGCTACCTGCGCCTGTCCTACGCGCTGGGCGACGAGGACCTCGTCGAGGGCGTGAGCCGCATCCAGAAGCTGCTGGCGGAGGCCAGGGACTGACCCTGCTCTCAAGAGCAGGTTGCGGGCCGTCTCCTTCGGGAGGCGGCCCGCTGCTTTGTGCGAGCAAGACCACTATCGGGGAAAGTGGTACCAGGACGACGGGAACGTGCGGCAGGATTCCCAGATGGAGCGTGTACGTGATGTCTCTGAGCTGCCGAAAGCCCATCTGCACCTGCACTTCACCGGTTCGATGCGCCCGGCCACCGTGCTGGAACTGGCCGACAAGTACGGCGTGCGCCTGCCCGAGGCGCTGACCGAGGCGCTGACGAGCGGGGAGCCCCCGAAGCTGCGGGCCACGGACGAGCGGGGCTGGTTCCGCTTCCAGCGCCTGTACGACGCGGCTCGGTCGTGTCTCAGGGAGCCGGAGGACATCCAGCGGCTGGTGCGGGAGGCCGCGGAGGAGGACCTGAAGGACGGCTCGGGCTGGCTGGAGATCCAGGTGGACCCGACGTCGTACGCGCCCCGGCTGGGCGGGCTGATCCCGGCGCTGGAGATCATCCTGGACGCGGTGGAGACGGCCTCACGCGACACGGGGCTCGGCATGCGGGTGCTGGTGGCGGCGAACCGCATGAAGCATCCGCTGGACGCCCGCACCCTGGCCCGGCTGGCCGTGCGGTACGCGGACCGGGGGGTGGTCGGGTTCGGGCTGTCGAACGACGAACGCCGGGGCATGGCCCGGGACTTCGACCGGGCGTTCGCCATCGCGCGGGAGGGCGGTCTGCTGTCCGCCCCGCACGGCGGCGAGTTGACGGGGCCTGCGTCGGTCCGCGACTGCCTGGACGATCTGCACGCGAACCGGCTGGGGCACGGCGTGCGGGCGGCCGAGGATCCGCGGCTGCTGAAGAAGCTCGCCGACCGGGGCGTGACCTGCGAGGTGTGCCCCGCGTCGAACGTGGCGCTGGGCGTCTACGAGAAGCCGGACGACGTTCCGCTGCGGACCCTGTTCGACGCGGGCGTCCCCATGGCCCTGGGCGCCGACGACCCGCTGCTGTTCGGTTCGCGGCTGGCGGCCCAGTACGACATCGCCCGCCACCACCACGCCTTCACGGACGAGGAGTTGGCGGAACTGGCCCGGCAGTCGGTACGGGGATCGGCGGCGCCGCAGGACGTGCAGGCGAAGCTGCTGTCGGGGGTGGAGGACTGGCTGGCGTCCTGAGCGCTCAGCCGGCGATGCCGGCCAGCAGGGTGCGGGCCAGTCGGGCGGCGAAGTCGGCCGCGTCCGGCCGCTCCCCCAGCGCGTCGTAGGCGAACGCCCGCTGTGCGCAGGCTCCCATCAGCAGCGAGGCCGCGGCGAACACGTCCGCCTCCTGCCGGACCCGGCCCACGCCCTGCTCGGCCCGCAGATACGCCGCCAGCTGCTCGATCGGCACGTGGGGGCCCGCGCCCAGGTCCCGCATGGCCTCGTCGTGCCGCCGCTTGAGCTGGGTCTCGGCGTACAGGGAGGCCGCGATCGGGAAGCTCTGCTCGTAGAAGTGAGCCGCGTGGCGGGCGATCTCGGTCAGGTTCCCCTCCAGCGTGCCCCGGCCGGGCTCCGCGGCCAGGCTGCTCAGCATCGGGGTCAGTCGGGGCAGCCGCTCCGCGAGGACGCGGATGAACAGCTCCTCCTTGCTCGCGAAGTACTTGTAGAGCGCCGCCTCGGAGCAGCCGGCCGCCTTGGCGATCTCCTTGGTGGTGGCACGGGCCAGTCCGACGGTGAGCATCAGCTCGTGCGCGGCGTCGAGGATGCGGACGCGGGCCGGTCGATCCATGCGGGTTCCCCTCTTGACGGGTGGGTGAACGCTTACCCACACTCTAGAGGAAGCAGGGGTGAGTGAATGCTCACCCACCTGACGGGGAGTGGGAGCACGCCATGAAGTTCACCGTTTTCGGCGCCACCGGAGGCATCGGCCGGGAGCTCGTCCGACAGGCCCTGGACGCGGGCCACGAGGTCACGGCCGTCGTACGGGATCCGGCCGGGCTCGCCGTCACCGGCGCCCGTCTGGAGGTGGTCCGCGCGGACCTCACCGACCCGGAGGCGCTGCGCCCCGCCGTGACCGGCCGGGACGCGGTGCTGTCCGGGCTCGGCGCGCGCCGCCGTAAGGACGCCGGCGTCGCCGCCCGGCTCACGCGCACGGTCCTGTCAGCCCTGGAGGCGGAGGGCGTGCGCCGGCTCCTCGTGGTGAGCGCCGGCCCGATCGGCCCCGAGCCGGAGGGCGACGGCGCCCTGGACCGCACCGTGCGCGGCATCGTCTCGGCGGCCCTGAAGGACGTGTACGCCGACCTGCGGGAGATGGAGGCGGAACTGGCGCGCAGCGCCACCGACTGGACGACGGTGCGGCCGCCCCGGCTGCAGGACAAGCCGGTGACCGGGGCCTACCGGACCGTCGTGGGCGGCTTCCCGCGCAAGGGCCGGTTCATCGGGCGGGCCGACGTGGCGCACGCGATGCTGGCGATGGTGGGAGACGCGGGGACGGTGAAACAGGGGGTGGGAGTGGCTTACTAGGGGTGGCTTGTCCAGGGCCCGCTCGGCACCGCTCAGGGCCGCTCAGGCGCCTACAGGCCGACGCCCACCATCACCGGCTCGTTGACGAGGGTGATCCCGAAGGCCTCGCGCACGCCGGCCACGACCTCACGGGCCAGCGCCAGCAGGTCCTCCGTGGTGGCCGTGCCGCGGTTGGTGAGGGCGAGGGTGTGCTTGGTGGAGATACGGGCGGGCCCGCTGCCGTACCCCTTGGTGAAGCCCGCCTTGTCGATCAGCCAGGCTGCGGAGGTCTTGGTGTGGCCCTCGCCGGCCGGATAGGCGGGCGGCTCCACTCCGTCGCCCAGCCGTTCCCGCACGCGCGCGTGGAACACGGCGAAGTCGGCGTCGGTGAGGATCGGGTTGGTGAAGAACGAACCGGCCGACCAGGTGTCGTGGTCCTCGGCGTCGAGGACCATGCCCTTCCCGGCACGCAGCTTCAGCACGGTCTCACGGGCCTGCGCGAGCGGCACCCGGTCCCCCGGCTCGACGCCCAGCGCGCGTGCCGTCTCGGCGTACTTCAGGGGCGCCGACAGCCCGTGCTCATCGGCCAGTTCGAAGCGGACGCGCAGGACGACGTACCGCTCGGGGTCGGCCTTGAAGCGGCTGTGGCGGTAGGAGAAGGCGCACTCCTCGTTGCTGAGCGCGACCGTCTCGCCCTCGCGGCGGTCGTAGGCGATGACCTCGGTGATCGTCGAGGAGACCTCCTGGCCGTAGGCCCCGACGTTCTGGATCGGCGTGGCGCCTGCCGAGCCGGGGATGCCGGCCAGGCACTCGACGCCGGCGAGCCCGGCCTCCACGGTGCGGGCGACGGCGTCGGTCCAGACCTCGCCGGCGGCCAGTTCCAGCCGGGTCCCGAGGAGTTCGAAGCCGCGGGTGGCGATGCGCAGGGCGGTGCCCTCGAAGCCCTTGTCACCGATGACGAGGTTGGAGCCGCCGCCGACGACGAGCAACGGCGTGCCGTCGGCGTCGGCCTCGCGCACGGCGGCGATCACCTCTGCGTCGGTCGTCGCGGTCACCAGCCTGGTGGCGGGACCGCCCAGCCGGAAGGTGGTCAGCGGGGCGAGCGGGGCGTCCTGGAGTTCCTGCACGCGCCCAAGCCTACGAGACACCACCGACAGCCCCACCCGCCGTCCTGCCCGCACCTCCGTCGTCCACCCGTCGTCCACTCGTCGTCCGTCATCCGCCATCCGCCATCCGCCCGTCGATGCACGCGCGCGTACGGCCCCGGCCGAGGTGGACGGGGCCGTACGCGCGCGCGTGCCGGTGACCGCTGGTGTCTCAGTGGGCGGCGGTCTCCAGGACGGGCACCGGCCGGGACTCGCCCTCGGTGACCGCCTCGACCTGGGCCGCTCGCCGCCGGGCCGGTATCATCAGGGCCGCGACCCCGGCGAAAGCGACCACGGCCGCGCCCGTGACCAGCGCGGGCCGCAGTCCGTCGACGAAGGCCTGGCCGGACTCGTAGCCGCCCTGCGCCGAGAAGATCGACGACATGACCGCGATGCCGAGGGCGCCGCCGACCTCCCGCAGTGCGTTGTTGGCGCCGGACGCGATCCCCTGTTCCTGCGGACGGACGCTGGACATCACCAGGTTGGAGGCCGGGGCGAAGAACAGCGCCATGCCGATGCCGCTGACGATCAGGCCGGGCAGCTGGATTGCGTAGGAAGCGTCGACGGTCGCCACGGCGGCCATCCAGCCGAGGCCGGCGGCCTGGAAGAACAGGCCGGCGGCGACGACGGGTCGGCCGCCGACGCGGTCGGAGAGGATGCCGGCGATCGGCGCGACGAGCATCGGCATGCCGGTCCACGGCAGCATCCTGAGGCCGGCCTCGGTGGGCGAGTAGCCGAGGACGCCCTGCATGTACTGGCTGAGCAGGAAGATCGAGCCGAACATCCCGAGGAACATCAGCAGGCTCGCGGCGTTGATCCCGGCGAAGGCGCGGGAGCGGAACAGCCGCATCGGCAGCATGGGGTTCCTGGCCCGCAGCCCGTGCAGGACGAACCCGACGAGCAGGGCGCCGCCCGCGAACAGGCCGGTCAGCACGAGTGAGCTGGTCCAGCCGTCGGCCGGACCGCGCACCAGGCCGTAGACGAGCCCGAAGAGACCGCCGCTGGCGAGCAGGGTGCCGGGGACGTCGAGCGGGGCGCCGGCGCCGTACGACTCGGCGAGGCGCAGCCGGGCGAGCGGCAGCAGGGCGAGGCCCAGCGGAACGTTCAGCCAGAAGATCCAGTGCCAGGACACGTGTTCGGTGAGGCTGCCGCCGATGAGCGGACCGGAGGCGACGGCGAGTCCGTTGACGGCGCCCCAGATGCCGTACGCCATCCCGCGTTTGGCGGCGGGCACGGCGGCCGTGAGGAGGGTGAGCGTCAGCGGCATCATGACGGCCGCGCCGACGCCCTGCACCGCGCGGGCGGCGATGAGGGAGCCGATGCCGGGCGCCATGGCCGCGGCGGCGGAGGCGGCGGTGAAGACGGTGAGGCCGGCGAGGAACATCCGTCGGCGGCCGAACCGGTCGCCGAGCGCCGCGCCGAACATGAGCAGCACGGCGAAGGTGAGGGTGTAGGCGCTCACGGTCCATTCGAGGTCGCCCAGCCCGCCGCCGAGGTCCTCGCGGATGGACGGCAGGGCGGTGGTGACGACGAGGTTGTCGAGGGCCGCCATGAATCCGGCGACGCTGGTGATGACGAGGGCCCAGACGGCTCCCCCGCGACGTGCGGTCTGTTGTGACATCGCTCCCCCAAGCGGTTGATCGAGCTTCGGTTGGATCATTTCGGTTAGTAATTGATGACTAACTTTTGGGGGCAGGAAAGAGCGCTCACACCCTCCCCGCCCGCCCCCCTACTTCTCCAGTCGGCCCTTGCTCCGAGCCGACGGGTACAGCCCTTCCCAGATCCGGTGCTCGGGCGCGAACCCCATGGTCACCAGGCAGTTGACGAGCATGCCGTACGCCATGAAGGTGGTCGTCTCGTTCACGTCGGCGCCGAGCGGCAGATGGGCGGTCTCCCACAGCCTCATCCACCCGGCCCGCACGGCCTCGCCGAACTCACGGTCGCCCTCCGCCTCGGCGGCGGCCACCGCGACGTACGTCTGCATCTGCATCAGCAGCAACTCGGGCCGCTCCGCGATGACCGCGGTGTACGCGTTCGCCATGGCATGCAGGGCCTCTTGGCCCTTCAGCCCGTCGGCGGCCTCCTCGAACGTACGGACGGTGTCGTCCATGCAGCGCTCGGAGGCCGCGAGAAAGATCGCCCGCTTACCCGGGAAGAGCCTGAAGAGATACGGCTGCGAGACACCCACACGCTTGGCGATCGCCTCGGTGGAGGTGCCGTGATAGCCGCCCCGGGCGAACTCGGCGGTCGCCGCCCGAATGACGCTCTCACGCCTCTCTTCTGCGCTCATCCTGACCATGGAAATAAGTTAGTACTCAATCACTAACTTCGTCAAGGGTGCGGTAGGGAACCAGGAGGCCGTCGCGGAACCAGGAGCCGTAGCGGAACCAGGAGTCATCGAGGAGCCGGGAGCCGTCGAGGAGCCGGGAGCCGTCGAGGAGCCATGGAGGGGCCCGCGAGGGGCTGCGGCCAAGGACCTGACGGAACGCCGTCCCGAGCTCGCCCGTTGGGGCAGGTAGGGGGCCGCAAACAAGTAAGGAGCGCCCCACAATTGGAGAACGCCCCTTACTCACCTACGCGACTCACATACGCGATCGCAGCCGCCCGACACCGGCCCAGTGGCCCGACGTCAGCGCTCGACGTCAGTCGTTTGCCGTCAGCTGCTCGACGTCAGCCGCTTGCCGTCAGCCCAGCCGCACGACCGCCCGGGACATCCCGAGCACCTTCTGTCCGCCGCTGGTCACGGTCAGGTCGACCCGCACGGTGTTGTCGTCGAGCTTGGCGCCGACCTTGCCGGCGACCTCGATCACGGCGCCCTGGTCGTCGTTCGGGACCACGACCGGCCTGGTGAAGCGGACGCCATAGTCGACGAGCGCGCCCGGGTCGCCGGTCCAGTCGGTGACGACGCGGATCGCCTCGGCCATGGTGAACATGCCGTGCGCGATGACGTCCGGCAGGCCCACCTCCTTGGCGAACTTCTCGTTCCAGTGGATGGGGTTGAAGTCCCCCGAGGCACCCGCGTACTGCACGAGTGTGGCGCGGTTCACAGGGAAGGACTGGCCCGGCAGCTCGGTGCCGACCTCGACGTCGTCGTAAGCGATCTTCGCCGTCATCGGTTCCTCACGCCTCCCCATCTGCTTCTGCGGGCTCCGCCGCGCGGGCGACGAGTTTGGTCCAGGCGGTGACGACGTGCTCGCCGGACTCGTCGTGGACCTCGCCACGGATGTCCAGGATGTCGTTGCCGGCCATGGACTTGACGGCCTCGATGGTCGAGGTGACCGTGAGCCGGTCACCGGCGCGCACGGGACGCTTGTAGGCGAACTTCTGGTCGCCGTGCACCACGCGGTTGTAGTCGAGGCCCAGCTGAGGGTCCCGCACGACCTGTCCCGCCGCCTTGAAGGTGATCGAGAACACGAAGGTCGGCGGCGCGATCACATCGGCGTATCCGAGCGCCTTTGCGGCGTCCGGGTCGGTGTACGCCGGGTTGGCGTCGCCCACCGCCTCGGCGAACTCGCGGATCTTCTCCCGGCCGACCTCATAGGGATCGGTGGGCGGATAGGTCCGCCCTACGAAGGACTGATCGAGCGCCATGGGCCTCGGCACCTCCTGGTTGCTCTGCGTGGTTGCGCTGCGTTGCATTACTGACCGACTTCACCGACCGGCTACACCCACCGGGCTACTGACCGGCTTCACTGATCACCTTTACCGACCGACTTCACTGATCAGCCTTACCGACCAGGTTTACCGACCGGTACAGGTCACTCAACGACACGAGGCCGCCCCCGATCACTCGGGGACGGCCTCGCATACGAGCCTGATTTATCGCGTCTCGCGGTGCGCGGTGTGCGCGTTGCAACGCGGGCAGTGCTTCTTCATCTCCAGTCGGTCCGGGTTGTTACGCCGGTTCTTCTTGGTGATGTAGTTCCGCTCCTTGCACTCCACGCAGGCCAGCGTGATCTTCGGGCGGACGTCGGTGGCAGCCACAGGAGTGCTCCTTGACGAACGGATGGGACGATTAACGCATAGAAGAGTAGCCGATCGAAGGACCGACCCCACAATCGGCTACTGTCAGTAGCGGTGACCGGACTTGAACCGGTGACACAGCGATTATGAGCCGCTTGCTCTACCGACTGAGCTACACCGCTTTGATGGGATCAGGTCCCGCCTTGCGACGGGAACCTCACCCACCAGAGCCCCAATACGGAATCGAACCGTAGACCTTCTCCTTACCATGGAGACGCTCTGCCGACTGAGCTATTGGGGCGAGCGATGAAGACATTACACGGTCCGCAGCCGTTCACCCAAATCCGTTTCGCGGGGCCCTCCGGGGCCGCTCGGAGGGCCGTTTCCCCAAGGTCCCGGCGGTCTCCTGAGCGCCTCCGGCACGGCGGACCACACCGGTACGACTATTGCGCTCCTCCCCGCCCGCGCCGAACCGCCGTCCTAGGCTCGACTCACTCTGCGTGATCTTGCGTCCCGCGTGATCTCGTACGACACAGTCGCCGAGCCCCTGGAGCGCGATGCCCGACAGTCAGCCGCAGCCGCCCCCCTCGTGGTCGTCCTGGTCGTCCTGGTCGTCCTGGTCCGATGCCTCGGGAGGCTCGCCGGATCCGGCCGACCTCCTGTTGTGCGGGGCGCTTCTGACGGACGGCCGGACCGTGGACGTACGGCTGGGCCGCGGGCGCATCGAGGCGGTCGGCACGGCCGGCAGCCTGACGGTGGGCCCGGCGGCCGATCCGTCCCGCGGCGGCACGCGCCTGGACCTCGGGGGCTACCTCCTGCTCCCCGCCCCCGCCGAGCCGCACGCGCACGCCGACACCGCGCTCACGGCCGACATCGACGGCCCCGTTTCGTACGCCCCTCTGGAGGTCCAGCGCCGTGCCACGGAGGGCGCGCTGTTGCAGCTCGGCCATGGCGCGACCGCGCTGCGCGCCCACGTGCGGGTGGGCGACGTCCAGGGCCTCGGCACGCTGGCCGCCGTCCTCCAGGCCGGGCGTTCGCTGCGCGGGCTCGCCGAGCTGACGGCGGTGGCCGTTCCCCGGGTGCTGACAGGGGCAGCCGGGGCGGACGGGCTGGCGATGCTGCGCGACGCGGTGAAGATGGGGGCCTCGGTGGTGGGCGGCTGCCCGGACCTGGACCCCGATCCGACAGGCTACGTGGAAGCCGTCCTGGAGGTCGCCTCCGAGCACGGCTGCCCCGTCGACCTGCACACCGACGCCGCCGACCCGGCGCGTCTCGCCCGTCTCGCCGCGATGGCCGGCGGTCTGCGTCCCGGCGTCACCCTCAGCCCCTGCGGCGGTCTCGACCGTCTCTCCGTCGAGACGGCCGGCCGCGCCGCCGACCAACTGGCCGCCGTCGGCGTGACGGTGGTCTGCCTCCCCCAGGGAGGCTGCGGCGCCGCCCAACACCGGGGCGCCGCGCCCGTACGGCTGTTGCGCGCGGCCGGGGTGCGGGTGGCGGCCGGCAGCGGGGCGTTGCGGGACGTCTCCAACCCGGTCGGCCGCGGCGACCCCCTGGATGCGGCTTACCTGCTCGCCTCCCGCCACGGCCTGCGCCCCGAGGACGCCTATGACGCCGTGAGCACGTCCGCACGGGCGGCTCTGGGTTTGCCCGAGGTCCGTGTGGAGGCAGGGTTCCCGGCCGACCTGCTGGCCGTCCGCGGAGACCGGCTGGCGGGCGTCCTGTCGCTGGCGTACAGCCGGATCGTGATCCACCGGGGGCGCGTGGTGGCCCGCACGAGCGCGGCCCGCGAGTACTGCAACTCGACGAACTCGACGAACTCGACGGCCACAACGGAGTTGGGCCTGCCGAGGCAGGGCCGGGGGGAGCTTTCGTAGCGCGCCGAGGGCGCGGAGGACGCCGGCGACGCAGCGGAGTTGGGGCGGCCGCCGCCCAGCCGGGAGGGGCGCGCTTGAGGGTTCGTGGGGTGGTTCGTGGGGTGGTCGGGGACACGGGCGGGGTCTGGCCGAAGTCATGCGGCGGATGGGGCTGTCCGGGCGTACGGTCGGAAGCATGCGCATTGTCATCGCTGGTGGACATGGTCAGATCGCGCTGCGGCTGGAGCGACTGCTCGCCGCGCGCGGAGACGAGGTCGCGGGGATCATCCGCACGGCCGAACAGACCGACGACCTGCGGGCGGCCGGTGCCGAACCGGTCGTCCTGGACCTGGAGTCGGCGTCCGTCGAGGAGGTCGCGGAGCGGCTGCGCGGCGCGGACGCGGCGGTGTTCGCGGCGGGCGCGGGCCCGGGCAGCGGAACGGCCCGCAAGGACACGGTGGACAGGGGCGCGGCGGTGCTGTTCGCGGACGCCGCGGTCCGGGCGGGCGTACGGCGCTTCGTGGTCGTGTCGTCCATGGGCGCGGACCCCGCTCACCAGGGCGACGATGTCTTCGACGTCTACCAGCGCGCCAAGGGCGAGGCGGACGCGCATGTGCAGGGCCTGGACTCCCTCGACTGGACGATCCTGCGTCCCGGCGCGCTGACGGACGACGCCGGCACCGGTCTGGTCCGTCTGGAGGCTCGTACGGGCCGCGGTCCCGTCCCGCGCGACGACGTGGCCGCCGTGCTGGCGGAGCTGCTGGACACCCCGGCGACGTCCGGCCTCACGCTGGAGCTGATCAGCGGCTCGGCGCCGGTGTCGGTGGCGGTGAAGGCGGTGGCGGGGAACTGAGGGCAGCCGCACGCCGCCAGGGCTAGAGGCGGCCGCACGCCGCAAGGGCTAGAAGAGAGGCAGCTGTCCCGGGAACTCCGGGACCACATACCCGTCCAACGACGGCTGGGCGGCGCCGAGTTGCGCCGTCCTACGGGAGCCGGGGCAGGAGACGAGCTCCCCGCTCTCCCGCGCCCCCGGCGGGTCGTGCCGGGCGAACCGTCCGGCGACGACGGCGATCTCGCGACGGCACTCGGGGCAGGTTCTACGACGGCTGGACGCGCTGGACATGGAGCCAGTCTGCCCCAGTGGGCCACGCGGGTACCCCGTGGCGGAACGCGCCCCGCTCGCCGCGCGGAAGTGCGGTCACCTGCTTAGCATCCGTACACGTGGCACATACCTTCGAGGAACTCGTGGAGAAGCAACGCGCGGCCGACGAGGCACACGCGAGGGTCGAAGAGCTGCGGGACGCGTACGGCGCGCCCACGGCCACCCCCTGGTCGGAGATCCAGACCGACACCTACGAAACCGCCTGGCGCGCCTGGCGCGACCTCGCCCGCGACGTGCAGGCCTCGGTGACCGAGCACGCCAAGGACGAGAACAAACCGCGCACCGACGTCGAGGCGGAGGTGAAACGGGCGGCGAAGACACCGGGAGACACCTCGGAAACACCCCCTGAGGGAGAGTGAAGCGCGTCGCCCCGCGCACTTCCCCCACACACACGAAGAAACCCCTCCGTGCTGCGTTTCCGCAGTACGGAGGGGTTCCCTCTCTCAGCGTGGCGGCGCCAGGATTCGAACCTGGGAAGGCTGAGCCGGCAGATTTACAGTCTGCTCCCTTTGGCCGCTCGGGCACACCGCCGGGTTTGCTGCCCATTCGAACCGCTTTTCGGCGGTGCTCCCTGGCAACGACGTAAACGATACCCGATGCCCAGGGGTGCTCCGCCACCTGATTCCTCGCCGCCCGGAGCGAGCGGGGTGGCTAGGCTTGTCCGGATGCGGCCCGGGATCACGCCGGGCTCGGCGGTCACCCCCACGTACGCCGATACCCACCCGACACGCACTCCGATACAACCCCGATACAAGGAGCCACAGGACATGGCCGACTCCAGTTTCGACATCGTCTCGAAGGTCGAGCGGCAGGAGGTCGACAACGCCCTCAACCAGGCCGCCAAGGAGATCTCACAGCGCTACGACTTCAAGGGCGTCGGCGCCTCGATCTCGTGGTCCGGTGACAAGATCCTCATGGAGGCGAACTCCGAGGACCGGGTGAACGCTGTCCTCGACGTCTTCCAGTCCAAGCTGATCAAGCGCGGCATCTCGCTGAAGGCGCTGGACGCGGGCGAGCCCCAGCTCTCCGGCAAGGAGTACAAGCTCTTCGCCGAGATCAAGGAGGGCATCTCCCAGGACAACGCGAAAAAGGTCGCGAAGCTCATCCGCGACGAGGGCCCCAAGGGCGTGAAGGCCCAGGTGCAGGGCGAGGAGCTGCGCGTCAGCTCCAAGAGCCGCGATGACCTGCAGGCCGTCATCACCCTTCTCAAGGGCCAGGACTTCGACTTCGCACTGCAGTTCGTGAACTACCGGTAGTCGGCCGGGTGGGCGCCCGTCGGGTGCCCACCCTTCTGGTCGTCCCGGCCGCAGTCAGGGACTGCTCTGCTCAGGGCTGAGCTCAGTCGCGCGAGTTGCCGAACAGCAGGCGGTAGACGATCAGGAGCACGAGCGAACCGCCGATCGCCGCCGCCCAGGTGGCGCCGTCGTAGAAGTCCTTGGTGATCGGGTGGTCCAGCCAGCGGGCCGATATCCAGCCGCCGATGAACGCGCCCGCGACGCCGATGAGGGTCGTACCGATGAAGCCGCCCGGGTCACGACCAGGCAGCAGGACCTTGGCGATGACTCCGGCCAACAGCCCCAGGATGATCCAGCTGATGATGCTCATGTCCTGAACCTGCCCTTCCGTGCTGTGCCCGTGCTGTCCGGGCACTGTGATGTCGCTCGCTCCGGACGGGCCGTGCTCTTTTCGCCGCGCCCCGCGCTGCCCGCGTCCTTCGTCGCACGCGGGTTCGTGCCGTGTTGATGTGGACGACGTCACGACGACACCCGGTGGTTCCGCCGATCAGTAGGGTGCGGCCCATGACTCAGCCCGGATCGCCCCCCGGATCGCCTGCCGCATCGCCCGCCGAGCTGCGGCGGACACTGGGCGTCGGCGACGCCGTCGTCATCGGGCTCGGCTCGATGATCGGCGCCGGCGTCTTCGCCGCCCTCGCTCCCGCCGCGCACGCAGCGGGCTCCGGACTGCTCCTCTCACTCGCGCTCGCCGCGCTGGTCGCCTACTGCAACGCCATGTCGTCGGCTCGACTCGCCGCGCTGTATCCGGCCTCGGGTGGCACCTACGTGTATGGGCGCGAGCGGCTCGGCGCATTCTGGGGGTATCTGGCGGGTTGGTCGTTCGTGGTCGGGAAGACGGCCTCCTGTGCGGCGATGGCGCTGACGGTCGGGGCGTACCTCTGGCCGGGGCAGGCGCACGCGGTGGCGGTCGGGGCAGTGGTGGCGCTGACCGCGGTGAACTACGGCGGCATCCAGAAGTCGGCCTGGCTGACGCGGGCGATCGTGACGGTGGTCCTGGCGGTCCTCGCTTCCGTGGTGGTCGTGTGCCTGTCGTCCGACGTCGCCGACGCGGGGCGGCTGGATATCGGGGTCTCTGGGGGCGTCGGCGGGGTGCTGCAGGGCGGCGGCCTGCTGTTTTTCGCCTTCGCCGGGTACGCGCGCATCGCGACCCTCGGCGAGGAGGTGCGGGACCCGGCGCGCACCATCCCCCGCGCGATCCCACTGGCCCTGGGCATCACCCTGGCCGTGTATGCGTGTGTGGCCGTGGCTGTCCTTTCCGTGCTGGGAGTGGACGGCCTCGGGCGGGCGGGCGCGCCGCTGGCCGACGCGGTGCGGGCGGCGGGAGTGCCCGGACTGGTGCCGGTGGTGCGGGTCGGGGCGGCCGTGGCCGCGCTGGGCTCACTGCTCGCCCTCATCCTGGGCGTCTCGCGGACCACGCTGGCGATGGCGAGAGACGGGCATCTGCCCGGCGCCCTGGCGGCCGTCCATCCGCGCTTCCAGGTACCGCACCGGGCCGAGCTCGCTGTGGGCTCGGTGGTCGCGGTCCTGGCCGCCACGGTGGATGTCCGGGGCGCTATCGGGTTCTCCTCCTTCGGTGTGCTGGCGTACTACGCCGTGGCCAACGCATCGGCCTGGACGCTGGATTCGGCCCCCGCACGGCGGGTGCTGCCCGCCGTGGGGCTCATGGGCTGCGCGGTCCTCGCGTTCGCGCTGCCGGGGACTTCGGTGGTCGTGGGTGCGGGGGTGCTGACTGTGGGCGTGGTCGCGTACGGGGTACGGCGGCGGGCGGGCGCGCGATAGCCGTACGAGGGCGGGGTGGACCGAGAGCGGGGGCCGGAAGCCGGGACCGGAGGCCACGCCCGGAGGCCGGAGGCCGGGACTGGAGGCTGAGGCCGGGACCGGAGGCCGGAGGCCGGAACGGAGGCTGAGGTCGGGGCAGCGTGGCCGAGGGTGGGGCAACGTGGCCGAGGGTGGGCTGTGCGGTTCCGGTGGGGCGGCATGTGAGCGGGTTCCCGTGGGGCGGCGCTCGGCGGATGTGCAGTCGCCCGGACGGCGGTGGGAAGCCTCCGCTCAACGCGTGCGCGGCAGCCGGCTGCCGCCGTCGTCGTCCACGGCGCCGAATCCTTCTATGGCCTCTGCCTCGCCCCCTCTCCTGTGTTTTCTACGGCGTCGTGGCCCGAGTTGCCGAGGTGCGTATTCGGAACTCGGTCCAGGGAGTCAGACTCAGGTCCTCGTCCATGACGTCGTACCAGCCGGTGCCGTCGAGCCAGGCGTGCAGCCAGTCCGTGAGGCTGGGGGCGTCGACGAACCAGGCGTGGTCGGGGTCGCCCGGGTTGGGTTCGAAAAGCAGGACCGTCGCCTGTGGAAAGTGACAGTCCACGCACGCGTACATCGCGCATCCCCAGTGGGATATCGGCAGGAGGCCCTCGGGCCAGGGCCAGTCGGGGTCCTGGCGGCCGCTCTCGCGGTGGGCGAGGTATTGGGTGACGGCGGCGGGTTCGCCGGCCGGAGGGCTGTCGAACAGGGGCAGCAGGCCGTACTCCGGGCCGAATCCGCCGTCTCCTACGCGTAGGTAGAGGTCTGCGAGCAGTGGGGGCAGGCGGAAGCCGAGGGCGGCCTCGGCGCGGGAGAGGGTGGCCTCGTCCACGGGGTCGGGGAGCGAAGGCCAGCCCCACGGGCGGGTGGTGGCCGCCTTGGCCGCCACCCTTGCCAGCAACTGCTCGTTCTCGGTCATGCGTTCATGATGCAAGCCGCCACTGACAATCGGGCCGGCCTGTGGATAACTCGCCCGTTGTGGACAACCGCCTGCCGCGGACGCGGTCCGGTTGTGGACGGCGAGCAGGTCGGGCTCGCGCCGTCAGCGCGAGGCGAACGGCTCGTCGGTGGGCACGATTTCGCGGCCGAGCGGGAACAGCGAGACCGGAATCAGCTTGAAGTTCGCGATGCCGAACGGAATGCCGATGATGGTCAGGCAGAGGAGGAAACCGGTGACGATGTGGCCGATGGCCAGCCACCAGCCGGCGAGGACCAGCCAGAGCACGTTGCCCAGGCAGGAGGGCGCGCCCGCGTCACGGCGCTCGACCGTCGTGTAGCCGAAGGGCCAGAGGGCGAAGATTCCGATACGGAAGGCAGCAATGCCGAACGGAATGCCGATGATCGTGATGCAGAGCAGCGCGCCCGCGAGCACGTAGCCGAGGAACAGCCAGAAGCCGCTCAGGATCAGCCAGATGACGTTCAGAATGGTCTTCACTGTTGGCGACCTGCCATTTTCTCGAGCCGGGCGATGCGGTCCGCCATCGGCGGGTGCGTCGAGAACATTTTGGAGACTCCCTGGCCCGGGCGGAAGGGGTTCGCGATCATCATGTGGCTCGCGGTCTCGATGCGGGGCTCCGGGGGCAGCGGGAGCTGCTTGGTGCCCCTCTCCAGCTTGCGCAGGGCGCTCGCGAGGGCAAGTGGATCACCGGTGAGCTGGGCTCCTGAGGCGTCCGCCTCGTACTCCCGGGAGCGGCTGATGGTGAGCTGGATGAGACTTGCGGCGAGCGGACCCAGGATCATGATCAGGAGCATGCCGAGGATGCCCGGGCCGTCATCGTCGTCGGAGCGGCCGATCGGGATCAGCCAGGCGAAGTTGACCAGGAACATGATCACGGAGGCGAGCGCGCCGGCGACCGAGGAGATGAGGATGTCGCGGTTGTAGACGTGGCTGAGCTCGTGGCCGATGACACCGCGTAGTTCGCGTTCGTCGAGGAGGCGCAGGATGCCGTCCGTGCAGCACACGGCGGCATTGCGCGGGTTGCGGCCGGTAGCGAAGGCGTTGGGAGCCTCGGTCGGGGAGATGTACAGGCGGGGCATGGGCTGGCGGGCCTGGGTGGAGAGCTCGCGGACCATCCGGTAGAGGGCGGGGGCCTCGAACTCGCTGACCGGACGGGCGCGCATCGCGCGTAGCGCCAGCTTGTCGCTGTTCCAGTACGCGTACGCGTTGGTGCCGAGCGCGATCAGGACCGCGACGACGAGCCCGGTGCGGCCGAAGAAACTGCCGATGACGATGATGAGTGCGGACAGTCCCCCGAGGAGTACTGCGGTCC
Organism: Streptomyces sp. NPDC051677; assembly: GCF_044453465.1. Lineage (NCBI taxonomy): Bacteria > Bacillati > Actinomycetota > Actinomycetes > Kitasatosporales > Streptomycetaceae > Streptomyces > Streptomyces sp. NPDC051677. Next base: position 14,182 of record NZ_JBITCT010000014.1, on the reverse strand, counting down.
TGAGCCCGTTGTGCCGGCGGTGCACGGTACGCCCTCCAAGTCGTGCAGCAGGGGAACCCTTTGCTTGCGGATCTTGCTGTTCTCCGGTGGCACTGGTGTCGTGGTGTCACACCCAGTGCACCTTCCCGTACTGGTCAACGCCAGGCGGGAGGCACTAGTTCCCTTGTGCTTGCGGGCAGGGGCGTGGGCCGTCCGGGTGAGGACGGGGGCGTACGCGCGCGTGGGGGCTCAGAAGAGGCCGGTGTCGGCGAAGCGCAGGACCAGTTGGGGTGCTCCGGACAGGGCGATGCCGAGGGTCGCGGTGAGGCTGATCGCGGCCGTGAGGGGGGCGGGGACGCGATGCTTCTCCAGCTCGCCCTCGGGGGCGCGGAAGAGCAGGGCCGTCCACTGGAGGTAGTAGTACAGCGCGATCACCACGTTGACGGCCATGACGACCGCAAGCCAGCCGAGGCCGGCGTCGACGGCCGCAGAGAAGACGGTGACCTTCGCGAAGAGGCCGATGATGCCGGGCGGCAGTCCTGCGAGGCAGAGCAGGAAGAAGGCCAGGAGGAGGGCTGCCGCGGGGTTTCTGGCGTAGAGGCCCCGGTAGTCGGTGATCCGGTTCGTCGTGCTCGTACGGCCCACCAGGGCGGCCACCGCGAAGGCGCCGAGGTTCACGGCGGCGTACATGAGGGCGTACGCAACGGTGGAGCCGATCGCGTGTTCGGCGTCGTCGGAGTACGCGGCGGCGGCAATCGGTACGAGGAGGTAGCCGGCCTGGCCGACGGAGGACCAGGCGAGGAGACGTACGGCGCTGTACGCGCGCGTGGCTCGTTGGCGGAGGGCGCCGACGTTGCCGGCAGTCATGGTGAGGGCGGCCAGCGCGGCGAGGGCGGGGCCCCAGACGTCGGCGTACGAGGGGAAGCCGATGACGGTGACGAGGATGAGGCCGGAGAAGCCGACGGCCTTGCCGACGACCGACAGGTAGGCGGCGACGGGCAGGGGGGCGCCGACGTAGGTGTCGGGGACCCAGAAGTGGAAGGGGACCGCGGCCGTCTTGAAGGCGAAGCCGATGAGGGTGAGGACCACGCCGGTCTGGGGCAGGGTGTGCAGTTGGCCGTCGACGTGCTGGATGCGGTCGGCGACCTGGGTCAGGTACAGGGTGCCGGTCGTCGCGTACACGAAGCTGATGCCCAGGAGGCTGACGGTGGTCGCGGTGACGGACGACAGGAAGAACTTCAGGGCCGCCTCGGAGGACCTGCGGTCGCCGTGTCGGATGCCGACGAGGGCGAAGGCGGGCAGGGAGGCGACCTCCAGGGCGACGACGAGGGTGGCGAGGTCGCGGGAGGCGGGCAGCAGGGCGGCGCCGGCGGCGGAGGACAGCAGCAGGAACCAGAACTCCCCTTCGGGGAGTCTCCCGCGCGCGTCCTTCAGGGCGGTGACCGACAGGAGGGCCGCCAGCAGCGCTCCCCCGAGCACCAGGAACTGGATGACGAGGGTGAAGCGGTCGGCGGTGTAGCTGCATGCGCTCGGGTCGCCGGTGAGGCAGAAGGTGGAGCGGTCTCCGTCCAGGAGGGGCAGGAGGAGGGCCGTGGAAGCCGTGAGGCCTGCGACGGAGAGCCAGCCGAGAAGGGGCTTGCGGGCGTCGCCGACGAAGAGGTCGGCGACGAGGACGACGAGCGCGACGACCGCCGCGAGGGTGGGCGGCGCGATGGCCTGCCAGTCGACGGACTGGACCACCGACTCGGCCAGGGGCTGGGCAGCCGAAGGCTGGGCCAGGGAGCTCATCGGGTGCCTCCTGCAAGGAGCTGCTGCACGGCCGGGTCGGTCAGGCCGAGGAGGGCCTTGGGCCACAGGCCGGCGACGACGGTGAGGGCGACGAGCGGGGTCCAGGCCGCGAACTCGTAGGTCTGCACGTCGGCGAGGTGCGGGGCGTCCTGCGGGACGGTGCCCATGCAGACGCGGCGGACCACGACGAGCAGGTAGGCGGCCGTCAGCAGGGTGCCGAACGCGGCGATCGCCGTGAAGGTGAGGAAAGCGGGGCGGCTGAGGTCGTGGGCGGGGTCGAAGGCGCCGAACAGGGCCAGCATCTCGCCCCAGAACCCGGCGAGTCCCGGTAGGCCGAGCGAGGCGACGGCGGCGAAGGCGAGGAGGCCGCCGAGGCGGGGGGTCCTGCCGTACAGGGCGGCGCCGGTCTGCTCGGCGAGGGTGTCCAGGTCGGTCGTGCCCGTTCGGTCCTTCAGGGCTCCGACCAGGAAGAAGAGGAGGCCGGTGATCAGGCCGTGGGCGATGTTGGCGAACAGGGCGCCGTTCACGCCGGTCGGGGTCATGGTCGCGATGCCGAGGAGGACGAAGCCCATGTGGCCGACGGAGGAGTAGGCGATCAGGCGTTTGAGGTCGCCCTTCGCGCCCTGTTTGGCGAGGGCCAGGCAGGCGAGGGATCCGTAGATGATCCCGACGACGGCGAACGCGGCGAGGTAGGGCGCGAAGGTGCGGAAGCCGTCGGGCGCAATCGGGAGAAGAATCCGGACGAACCCGTACGTACCCATCTTCAGCAGAACGCCGGCCAGCAGGACCGAGCCGACGGTCGGGGCGGCGGTGTGGGCGTCGGGCAGCCAGCTGTGCAACGGCCACATCGGCGTCTTGACCGCGAGCCCGATCCCGATCGCCAGAACGGCGATGACCTGCACGGATGTAGTCAGCGACCGGCCGTTGTCAGTGGCGAGTGCCACCATGTCGAAGGTGCCCGCGTTGATTCCGATCAGGAGCAGGCCGAGCAGCATGACGACGGATCCGAGCAGCGTGAAGAGGATGAACCTCCAGGCCGCCTGGGTCCGGCCCTCGCCGCCCCAGCGGGCGATGAGGAAGTACATCGGGATGAGGACCATCTCGAAGGCGAGGAAGAACAGCAGCAGGTCGAGGACGGCGAAGGTCGCGAGGGTGCCGGACTCGAGGACGAGCACGAGAGCGACGAAGGCCTTCGGGGACGGGCCCGCGGGCATCTTGAAGTAGGAGTAGAGCGCGCAGAGGAAGGTCAGCAGCGCGGTCAGGACCAGCAGGGGGAGGGAGATGCCGTCGATGCCGAGGTGGATGCGCACATCGAGTGCGGGGATCCAGCTGATGTCCGTGCTGGCCTGCATCTTCGACGGATGGTCGTGGTCGAAGCCGACCGCGAGGACGATCGCGGCGATGAGGATCACACCGGTCACGGTCACGCCGTGCCGCAGCACGGCCTGCTCGGGTGACTTCCCCTTCAGTCCGGGCGGGGCCGGCAGGAGCGCGGCGGCGGCGCCGAGGAGCGGGCCGACCACGATGAACGCCAGAAGGAACTGCATCACGGACTCGTTGATATCGATCACGACTGCTCACGCTCCCGAGGCGACGAGAAGCGCGGCGACCGCCAGGACGACGGTGCCGGCGAGCAGCGCGCTCACATAGGTCTGGACGTTGCCGGTCTGGGCGCGCCGTACGGCGGCCCCCAGCCAGCGCGGCAGGGCGCCCGCGCCGCGTACGTAGGTTTCGACGACCTCGCGGTCGAGGAATCGTACGAGGCTCGCGGCGGCCTGGACGGGGCGGACGAACAGCGCCTGGTAGACGGCGTCGAGGTGGAAGCCGACGGCGGCGTGGCGGTGCAGCGGGCCGAGCAGGAGCCGTCCGGGGTCCGCCGGGTCAGGGGCTGAGGCCACGTCTCCGTAGGCGGGCGCGTGTGTCGCGATGGCCTCGGCCTCGACCTGGGCCGCGTCGCCCTCGGGGTGGGCGGCGACCGCGCCGATCGGGACGCGCGCGGCGAGTCCGGTGAGGTGGCGCCAGGCGGCGTAGGTGACGAGTCCGCCGGCCAGAGCCACGCCCGTGCCGAGGACGGAGGTGGTGAGGGCCGGGGCGAGGTCGTTGCCGTCGAACCAGTCGGGGAGCACGCGGTAGGCGAACCCGCCGAGGGCGAGGGACGGGACGGCCAGGACCCACAGGACCACGGTCATGGTCAGGGGTTGGCGGCCGTGGTCGGGGGCCTCGGCGCCCCGGCCGCGGAAGGCCAGCAGCCACAGACGGGTCGCGTAGGCGGCAGTGAGGAGGGCGGTGAACAGGCCGGCGACGAGGACGGTCCAGCCTGCGGCGCCGGGGGCGTGCTCGGTGTGGCCGGCCGTGACGTGCTCGGCGGCGCCGAGGACGGACTCCTTGGAGAAGAAGCCGCTGAACGGTGGGATCGCTGCGAGCGCGAGGAGCGCGACGGTCATCGTCCAGTAGGCGTCGGGGGTGCGGTCGCGCAGATGGCTCATGCGGGACATGGCGGCCAGCGAGTTGGTGCCGGCGGCGTGGATGATCACGCCGGCGGCGAGGAACAGCAGCGCCTTGAAGGCGCCGTGCGAGAGGAGGTGGAAGACGGCGGCACCGCGGTCGCCGACGGCGAGGGCGCCGGTCATGTAGCCGAGCTGGCCGATCGTCGAGTAGGCGAGGACGCGTTTGATGTCGTCCTGGGCGAGCGCGGCCAGGCCCGAGCCGACCATCGTGACGGAGGCCATCACGGCGAGGACCACCATCGCGGCTGAGGAGGCCTCGAAGACGGGGAGGAGACGGGCGATGAAGTAGACACCGGCGGCGACCATCGTCGCGGCGTGGATCAGCGCGGAGACGGGCGTGGGGCCCGCCATCGCGTCGGGGAGCCAGGTGTGCAGCGGGAACTGCGCGGACTTGCCGGCGACACCCGCGAGGAGCAGCAGGGCGACCACGGTCGGATGGTCGAGTTCGCCGTGCGCGACGGCGCCGAGGACCTTCGTGATCCGGAAGGAGCCCGCGTCGGTGGCGAGGGCGAACAGGCCGATGAGGAAGGGGACGTCACCGAGTTTGGTGACCAGGAAGGCCTTGATGGAGGCGGCGCGGGCCTCCGGGGTCTCCCAGTAGTGGCCGACCAGGAAGTAGGAGCAGATGCCCATGACTTCCCAGCCGACCAGCAGCACGATCAGGTCTCCGGAGTAGACGACCAGCAGCATCGCCGAGGTGAACAAGGAGACGAGCGCGGCATATGAGGGGTAGCGCGGGTCTTCGCGCAGGTAGCCGATCGAGTAGATCTGCACGCAGGTGGCGACCAGTGCGACCAGGACGGCGACGAGCGCGGCGAAGCCGTCGATGTGCAGGGCGAGCTCGACGGGGACGGACCCGGTGGGGGTCAGCTCGGTGGCCGCGTCGACGGAGGCGTCCCCGCCCTGGCGTACGGCGACGACCGCGGCCAGTGCGAGTGCGGCGAGGGTCGGCAGGACGGCGAGGGGGCGGACGAATCCGGGAGCGGTGCGGCCCAGGAGCAGTCCGGCGGCGGCGCCCAGGAACGGAAGGAGGGGGACGAGGACGGCGAGGGTAGTCGTGGTCACGCAGTGGCCTCAGCCTTCTCGACGGCCGTTCCGGTCGCGGGGGCGTCGCTGTCGGGGCCGTCGGCTACGGGGCTCTCGTGGCCCTCGGCGGTGTCGCGGAGCCGGTCGATGTCCGCGGTGCCGCGATTGCGGTGAACGGCGAGGACGATCGCCAGGCCGATGCCGATCTCGGCGGCGGCGATGGCGATGGCGAACAGAGTCAGGGCCTGGCCGGAGTGCAGGGTCTCCTCGGCGGCCTTGCTGAGCCAGACGTCGAAGGCGACCAGGTTGAGGTTGACGGCATTGAGCATCAGCTCGACCGACATCAGGATCAGGATCGCGTTGCGGCGGGCGAGGACGCCGTACAGGCCGGTGCAGAAGAGGAGGGCGGAGAGGACGGCGGGATAGGCGAGGTGCATCAGCGGGCGCCTTCCTGCTCGGCCGGGTTCTCACGGCTGTCCGGGCTGGTCGACGCACTCGCCGATCTTTCGGAACTCTCTGTGACCGGAGGGGAACTCTTGGTCGCGGTCCGGGCGTTCACAGGGGGAGAGCTCGACTCCGCCTTCGCCTTGCGGGACAGGACGATCGCGCCGACCAGTGCCGCGAGGAGAAGCACGGAGAGGGCCTCGAAGGGAAGCACCCAGTTCTGGAAGAGGCTCGCACCGGTGACCTCGGTGGAGCCGGCGGCGGGGCCGTCCAGGTTGATCCAGGTGGCACGGAAGGCGTCGACGACCACCCAGATCAGGGCGGCTGCCGCAGCGACGGCGACGGTGAGGGCGGCCCAGCGGTTGCCGGAGTCCGCGTCCGGAGAGCGGCCGATGGGGGCTTTGGTGAGCATCAGACCGAAAAGGAGGAGCACGACGACGGAACCGACATAGATGAGGACCTGCACCCAGGCGATGAACTCGGCGGTGAGCAGGAGGTACTCGACGGCGAGACCTCCGAGGGTGACCACGAGCCACAGGGCGGCGTGCACCAGCTGCTTGGTGGTGACGGTAACGAGGGCGGCGCCGAAGGTGACCAGGCCGACCAGCAGGAACGCTATCTCCACGCCGGTCGGGGAGAGGAAGCCGTGGGGCGCCTGAGCGAGGGTCACGATGCTCCTCCCTGGGCTTCGTTCGGCTCGGCCTCGGCCGCCGCCAGCTTCTCGGCGAGCTTTTCGGCCGTCTTGCGGGCGGCCGCGATCTCCTTCGGCTCCTCGGCGGCGGGGTCGAGGGCAGGCGGGGCCGGGACGGTCCACATCCACTCACGGAGCTTGTCGCGTTCGTGGGTGAGTTCGTGGATGTCGGTCTCGGCGTACTCGAACTCCGGGGACCAGAACAGGGCGTCGAAAGGACACACCTCGATGCAGATACCGCAGTACATGCACAGGGAGAAGTCGATGGCGAACCGGTCGAGGACGTTGCGGCTGCGCTCGCGGCCGCCCGGGGCGGCGGGCGGGACCGTCTCCTTGTGGGAGTCGATGTAGATGCACCAGTCGGGGCACTCACGGGCGCACAGCATGCAGACCGTGCAGTTCTCCTCGAACAGGCCGATCACGCCTCGGGTTCGGGGCGGAAGGTCGGGCTGGGCGTCCGGGTACTGCTCGGTGACGGTCTTGCGCGTCATCGTGCGAAGGGTGACGGCCAGGCCTTTGGCGAGGCCACTACCGGGAATGGGGGCCATGGTTACTGGATCACCACCTTGACGACGCCGGTGAGGGCGATCTGGGCGAGGGAGAGGGGAACGAGGAGGGTCCAGGAGAGTTTCTGGAGCTGGTCCTCGCGCAGGCGGGGATAGGTGACGCGGAGCCAGATCACGACGAAGGCGAGGACGGCCGTCTTGAGGAGGGTCCAGACCCAGCCGAGGCCGTCGGCGCCCCAGGGGCCGTGCCAGCCTCCCAGGAAGAGGACGGTGGTCAGGCCGCACAGGACGACGATTCCGGCGTACTCGGCGAGGAGGAAGAGAGCGAAGCGAAGACCGGTGTACTCGGTGTACGCGCCGAAGATGATCTCCGAGTCGGCGACCGGCATGTCGAAGGGCGGGCGCTGGAGTTCGGCGAGTCCGGCCACGAAGAAGACGATCGCGCCGGTGATCTGCCAGGGCAGCCACCACCACTCGAAGGCGTCGACGATGCCGGGCAGGGAGACCGTGCCGGCCGCCATCGCCACCGAGGCGGCGGTGAGCAGCATCGGGAGCTCGTAGGCGAGAAGCTGAGCGGCGGTGCGCAGGCCGCCGAGGAGGGAGAACTTGTTGGCGCTGGCCCAACCGGCCATGAGGGAGCCGAGGACTCCGACGCCCATCACGGCGAGCACGAAGAAGATGCCCGCGTCCAGGACCTGGCCGACGGCGCCCTCGCCGGGGCCGACGGGGATGGCGAGAAGCACGAGGAGATACGGGAGGAGGGCCACGGCAGGGGCGAGTTGGAAGATACGGCGGTCCGCGCCCGCGGGGACGATGTCCTCCTTCTGCGCGAACTTCACACCGTCAGCGATGAGCTGGGCCCAGCCGTGGAAGCCGCCCGCGTACATCGGACCCAGGCGGCCCTGCATATGGGCCATCACCTTGTGCTCGGTCTGGCCGACGATCAGGGGGAAGGTGAGGAAGACGACGAACACGACCAGGAGTCGCAGGGCGACGTCGAGAGCGTCGTTCACTGCGGGCCTCCTGCGGGGTCGTCGGGGCGGGGGCGCTCGGTCTCTTCAGCGGGCGCCGACTTCTCCCCGGTAGGCGACTGCCCGGCGCGGGACTGCTCGGCGCGGGACTGCTCGGCGTGGGACTGCTCGGCGTGGGACTGCTCGGCGTGGGACTGCTCGGCGTGGGACTGCCCCGGCTCTTGCTCGGGCTGTGCGCCGTGCCTGGGCTCTGGCTTGGGCCTGGGCTCTGGCTCTGGCTCTGGCTTGGGCCTGAGCTCTGGCTCTGGCTCTGGCTTGGGCCTGGGCTCTGGCTCTGGCTTGGGCCTGGGCTCTGGCTCTGGCTTGGGCCTGGGCTCTGTGCCAGTCCCGGCCTGTGCGTTCTGATCCGGCTCCGGGTCCGGCTTCTGCTGTGGCTTCGGCTGCCGCTCCCGCTCCCGCTCGGGCTCCGAATCCGAAGCCAGATCCGGATCCGGAGCCGGAGCTGGCTTCGGCTCCGGGTCTGGCTCTGGCTTCGGGTGTGGCTCCGGCTCGTCGAATGCCGGGCGGGCGTGGTGCCACGGGGCGTCGGAGCTGCGGGGGGCCGTGGCGGGGCGGGTCGGGGTGCCGGGGGCGGTCGTCGGGGGCTGGGTGCGCTGGGAGGCCGAGCCCTGGGAGGCGCTGCGCGCGCGGCGGGGGCCGGCCGGGGGCTGCGGGGTCGGCTCGGGACCCGTGGGCCCCGCTTCCGCGGCGCTCTCGGCACCAGCGGCCTCCGCGGTTTCCGGAGCACTTGCGGGTTCCGGGCCGGCCGCCCGCTGTGACGCCGAACCGGCGCTTGCGCTTCGGGTGCGGCGGGAGCCGGCCGGGGGCTGCGAAGGCGCCGGGGATTCGAGGGCCGTCGGTTCCGTCGGTTCCGTGGCGGACGTCGTGGCTGCGGCGGACGTCGTGGCTGCGGCGGACTCGGGCTCCGCAGCTCCCGCAGTGGCCGCAGTCGCCGCAGCCCCCGCGGTCGCAGCAGCCTCCCCAGTCGCAGCAGCCTCCGCAGTCGCCGCAGTCGCCGGCCGTTGTGATGCTGAGCCTGCGGTTGCGCTTCGGGCTCGGCGGGGGCCGGTCGAGGGGGGCCGCGGGGGTGTTGCGGGCGTCTCGGTCGGGGGTGTCGGCGTCGGGGTCTGGGTTGCTGAGCCCTCTGCTGTGGTGCGGGCGCGGCGGACCGGGCGCTCGCCGACCGGGCGGGCTGCTGCTCGGGCCGGGCGGGCCGGGGCGGGTGGGAGTTGGCCTTTCAGGGGGCCCCATTCGTTGGGGTCGGGGACGCCTGGGGGGAGCATCTGGCGGCGCTTGGGGCCGCCGTGCTCGGACTCACCGGGTTCCTTCGCGCCGGGCCAGGCCTTGGCGACGCGGGCTGCGAGAACGAAGTCCTTGCGCAGGGGGTGGCCTTCGAAGGTCTCCGGGAGGAGGAGGTGGTTCAGGGCGGGGTGGCCCTCGAAGGTGACGCCGAACATTTCGTACGTCTCGCGTTCGTGCCAGGCGGCGCCGGCGTAGACGTCGACGGCGGAGGCGAGAGTGGGCGCCTCGTGGGGGATCGTGGTGCGCACGAGGAGTCGGCGGACCGGGGACAGGGCGACCAGGTGGGCCGAGACCCGGAAGCCGGTGCCGGGTTCGTCGACCGCGCTCAGCCAGTCGAAGTAGGTGCAGGACAGGCGGTCGCGGGCGACGCGCAGGGCAGCGGTCCAGGACGTCGGCGGGACGTCCACCGTCAGGACGTCGTACGACTCCTCGGCCGTGGCCTGCGGGCCGAAGAGTTCCTCGGCGGGGGCCGGGAGCCAGCCGACCGTGCTCATCGGCCCTCCTCCGGTACCGAGGGCGAAGGGGCGGCCGGGGGCGGCTGTACCAGGGCGCTCTGCAAGGCCGCCGTCGACGGGCGGGGCGCGGTCGGGCGGGTAGCGGGCGTGGCGTAGCGGTCGTCCAGGGACTCGCGCGCGATCTTCTCCTGGAGCTTGAGGATGCCCTGGAGCAGGGCCTCCGGGCGCGGGGGGCAGCCCGGGACGTAGACATCCACCGGGATGATCTGGTCGACGCCCTTCGTCACGGAGTAGGAGTCCCAGTAGGGGCCGCCGCAGTTGCTGCACGCGCCGAAGGAGATGACGTACTTCGGCTCGGGCATCTGCTCGTAGAGGCGCTTCACGGCCGGGGCCATCTTGTCCGTGACCGTGCCGGAGACGATCATCAGGTCGGCCTGGCGCGGGCCGGGCGCGAAGGGGATGACGCCGAGGCGGATGAAGTCGTGGCGGGCCATCGACGCGGCGATGAACTCGATCGCGCAGCAGGCGAGGCCGAAGTTGAAGACCCAGAGCGAGTAGCGGCGGCCCCAGTTCAGGACCACTTTCATCGGCTCGGGGGCGAGGCGGGCCAGGGTGCCCAGGCGCTTCGGCTCGGGCAGCAGCACCGGCTCGGCGGACGTCGCTTCCGGAGAAGTCACGTCCGGGGAAGTCGCTTCTGGGGTCACGTCCATGTCAGGACGCCCTTCTTGTATGCGTACAGCAGTCCCACGGCCAGGAAGCCGAGGAAGATGAACATCTCGACGAGCGTCGTCGCGCCGTACCCATCTCCAGCAAACACCGTCGCCCAGGGAAAAAGGAAGATCGAGTCGACCGCGAAGATCACGTAGAGGAAGGCGTAGACGTAGTAGCGGACCTGGGTGTGGGCCCAGCCCTCGCCGACCGGGTCGACGCCGCACTCGTACGTCAGGAGCTTCTCGGGGGTGGGGACCACCGGGCGCAGCAGGCGTCCCGCGCCGAAGGCGACGGCTACGAACAGCACGCCGACCAGGGCGAGCAGTCCGACGACGGAATAGGACTCGAAGTAGTCCGCCGCGACTTCGACGGTCGGTTCCCGCACGTCCGTCCCCTCGCTCCCTGACCTCAGCGTCTTCGACGATCTGTACGGACGGGAGTCTAGGCCCTGATAAAGGGACGGTAAGCAGCCCGTCACGCTTCGGGATGCGGGGCGGGGGTTTTCCCCAGGGGACGGAGGCGGATGACCTCATGGCGCGGCGGCGCGCGGCGCGGCACGCTAGCCCATATGACCACTTCCCAGCCCTCCTCCCACCTGGGCGGAACGGGGCACGACGACGATCGTCCGCCGCCGGCCCGCTTCGCCTACGACGCGCAGACGTGGAAGGAGATCGCGCATCTTCTGATCAACCTGCCGATGTCGTTGATCGGGTTCACGTATGTGATGACGATGATCGTCACCGGCTCCGCGATGACCGTCACCGTGGTCGGGTTCCCGCTGCTGGCGCTCGGGCTGGCCGGGGCGCGGCTGATGGGCCGGTTCGAGCGCGGGCGGGCGCGTCGGCTGCTCGGGGTGCGGATCGACGAGCCGAGCCCGCTGCCGCTGCGCAGGGCGGGCGGCTTCTTCCAGCGGATGTGGCTGGTGCTGAAGGATCCGGTGGCCTGGCGCACGGTGCTGTACGACCTCGTCCGGCTGCCCTGGGGGATTCTGACGTTCAGCGTGGTCGTGCCCTCGCTGTTCGTGCTGTGGCCGGTGCTGCCGTTCCTGGCGCGCGGGCTGACCAACGTGGACCGGGCGATGGTGCGGGGGCTGCTGTCCCCCTCCGACGAGCTGGAGCGGCGGATCGCGGAGCTGGAGTCGGACCGGGGGGTCGTGGTGGACACGGCGGCCGCCGATCTGCGGCGCATCGAGCGTGATCTGCACGACGGGGCGCAGGCCCGGCTGGTGAATCTGGCGATGGGGCTGGGTCTGGCGAAGGAGAAGCTGCTGGAGGGGCAGGCCGACGACGCCGTGGCGGCGATGGTGGAGGAGGCGCACGGCGAGGTGAAGCTCGCGCTGCAGGAGCTGCGGGACCTCGCGCGCGGGATCCATCCGGCCGTGCTGACGGACCGGGGGCTGGACGCGGCGCTGTCGTCGGTGGCCTCGCGCTGCACGGTGCCGGTGAAGGTGACCGCCGACCTGGCGTCCAGGCCGGCGCAGGCCATCGAGGGCATCGCCTACTTCACCGTCTCGGAGCTGCTGCAGAACATCAGCAAGCACAGCGGGGCCCGGTCGGCGTCGGTCGACGTGTGGCGGTCGGACGACCGGCTGCTCGTCCAGGTGTGGGACGACGGCAGGGGCGGGGCACGGCTCGACGGCGGGTCGGGGATGCGCGGGCTGGCGGAGCGGCTGGACGCCGTCGACGGGATCTTCGTCGTGGAGTCGCCGGTGGGCGGTCCGACGACGGTGACCGCGGAACTGCCCTGGCGGGACCGGGGAGCCGGGGACCGTACGGGCCGGTGACCGTGGGGGCCTGTGACCTGGGGGTCGGTGACCGTGGGGGCCTGTGACCGTGGGGGTCGGTGACCGTGGGGGTCGTGATCCTGGAGCGCCGTGACCGTCCGAGGTAGGGAAAACCCCCCGTTCAAGAGGCCGACGGCCTCCATGGTCCGCGCGCCGGCCGCCGAGGAGGGTTGGAGGTACGGATCGACAGCTGCGCGACGAGCAGGTACGAACGAGTAGAACGGACGACGCCGATGGCCACGCAGTACGGGCAGTACGGGCAGTACTACGACGAGCACGACCAGTACGACCAGTACGACCGGTACGACGAGCACGGACCTGGGTACGGGCGCCGGGGCGGGGAACGCCGGCATCTGTTGCCGTCCGGGCTGCGTGAGCCGCTCACGGCTCGTCACTGGCGTGAGCTCCTCTACGTCCTGCTCGGTCTGCCGATCGGCATCGTGCTGTTCACCTTCGCGGTCACGATGCTGTCGCTGGGTGCGGGCCTGCTGGTGACGTTCCTCGGCATCCCGGTGCTGGCGGCGGGGCTGGCCGCGTGCCGGGGCTTCGGGGCGGTGGAACGGGCGCGGGCGCGCGGGCTGCTCGGCCTGGAGGTCGCCGCCCCCGAGCCGCTGCGGCCGCGCGGCAGCGGCCCGATGGCCTGGATGGGGGCCGTCCTCAAGAGCGGCACGTCGTGGCGGAACGTGCTGTACGCGGTGGTGCAGTTCCCGTGGGCGGTGTTCTCCTTCGGCGTCGCCGTGACCGTGTGGTCGTTCGGCTGGAGCATGCTGACGTATCCGCTGTGGTTCTGGGTCTTTCCGCTCTACGGCGGTCAGGGCGGCCTTCAGCTGTACGGCGACGAGCAGCACAGCGTCTACCTCGACAACCCGTTCGAGATCGCCGTGACGGCCCTGGTGGGCCTGCTGATCACGCTGGCCACCCCGTGGATCGTGCGGGCGCTGACGACGGTGGACCGGCTGCTGGTGCACGGGCTGCTCGGGCCGTCGTCGCTGGGGGCGCGGGTGGTGGAGCTGGAGTCGGACCGGGGGGTCGTGGTGGACACGGCGGCCGCCGATCTGCGGCGCATCGAGCGTGATCTGCACGACGGGGCGCAGGCCCGGCTGGTGGCGCTGGCGATGGATCTGGGGCTGGCGAAGGAGAAGCTGCGGGAGGATCCGCGGGAGGCGGCGCGGATGGTGGACGACGCGCACGGTGAGGTGAAGACGGCGCTGCAGGAGCTGCGGGATCTGGCGCGGGGGATTCATCCGGCGGTGCTGACGGACCGGGGGTTGGACGCGGCGTTGTCGGCGGTGGCGTCGCGGTGCGTGGTGCCGGTGCGGGTGGAGGTGGACCTGGTGGAGCGGCCGGCGCCGGCGATCGAGGGGATCGCGTACTTCACCGTGTCGGAGCTGTTGCAGAACATCAGCAAGCACAGTGGGGCGCGGTCGGCCGCGGTGGATGTGTGGCGGGTGGAGGATCGGTTGATGGTGCAGGTGGTGGATGACGGGGTGGGCGGAGCGGATGCCTCCGGCGGGGGGGCCGGGGGTGGGTCGGGGTTGGCCGGGCTTGCGGGGCGGTTGGACTCGGTGGACGGGATTCTGGTGGTGGATTCGCCGGTGGGCGGGCCCACTCGGATCACCGCGGAGTTGCCCTGGCGGGCGGAAGGGGTCTGAGGGGGCGGTTTTTCTCGCCCCCGCCGCCCCTACCCATTCCCATCCGTCCCTGGGGGCTGCGCCCCCAGACCCCCGCTGTCGGCCCTTGAGGGGCCTCGTCCTCAAACGCCGGACAGGCTGAAGAGGCAGGTCCGCCCCCAGCGGGTGGGTGGGGGATCGGGACGGAGACCGCCCCGCCCCCAAACCCCGGACCAGCCGAAACCGCACGCCCGCCCCCGGCGACAACCCCCACCCCCGTTATGTTCTTCGCGGTCCTGCAACGGGGCCGCTGGCCTCCGGGCCCGGCATGACTGTGTCCCCCTGTCGAAGGCATGACCTGGGGGGTGGT
>NZ_JBITCT010000013.1:0-236138 GCF_044453465.1 Streptomyces sp. NPDC051677 | reverse complement strand
AACAGCGGACGGAGGAACTCCCACTCCTGATCAGACAGTTCATGGCGACGTATCACACGACCATGATCCACTACTCAAGATCAATTGAAGACACGGCCTAGGCCCGACCTGCCATGCCTGCGGGCAGCAGCCCGAGCGCTGATCGCTGCTGCCCGCAGGTCCCACCCCCGCGCCGGAAAGGAGACTCCGCCACCTATGCGCCGCCCCCTCGACCTGCGCCACGTGATCAGCCCCGGCCTGCGGGACCTGGTCGAACTGGCCAACACCCTCGACTTCGACCGCGTACAGCAGCAGGTACGCGACCTGCGCGGCTGCACCAGCCCCGTCAACCTCCATGGCTGGACCGTCACCACCGACCAGACCACCAAGGAAGTGGTGCGCTCCTACCGCTCCGAAGACGAACCCTCCGGACGCCTGCTGACCACCTGTGGCAACCGCCGCTCCTCACGCTGCCCCGCCTGCTCCCGCGTCTACGCCGCTGACACCTACCACCTCATCAAGGCCGGACTCTCCGGCGGCAAGAACGTCGCCGAAACCGTCCGCGACCACCCCCGCGCCTTCGTCACCCTCACCGCCCCCTCCTTCGGTCCCGTCCACAACCGCCCCACCACCAACGCGAACAAGCGCCCCTGCGCCTGCGGTGACACCCACGCCGAAGACGCCCCCGAACTCGGCACCCCCCTGAACCCGGCCACCTACGACTACACCGGCGCCGTGCTCTGGAACGCCCACGCCGGACAGCTCTGGGCCCGCTTCACCACCTACCTCCGCCGCGCCCTGGCCAAGCACTTCGGCATGACGCAAAAGGCCCTGAACTCCGCCCTGCGCGTCTCCTTCGCCAAGGTCGCCGAGTACCAGAAGCGCGGCCTGGTCCACTTCCACGCCGTGATCCGACGGCCCCGACGGACACACCAGCCCGCCCCCGGCCTGGGCCACCTTCGACGCCCTGAGCGCCGCCGTGGGCCTGGCCGTGAAGAGCGCTCGGCTCACCATCGAGTCCGACGCCATCGGCGAACGCGTCATCGCCTGGGGCGGCCGGTACAAGGTCGACCCCATCACCGCCCTGGGCGACGGCGAACTCACCGACGCCCGCGTTGCCGAGTACACAGACGCCAAGGTCGCCGGATACGTCGCCAAGTACGCCACCAAGAACGCAGAAGGCACCGGCACCGTGGACCGCACCCTGATGTGCCGCCCCTGCGCCGGACGGGGCTACGTACGCGGCCCTGACCGCTTTCACGACGTGTGCGCCGACTGCGACGGCACCGGACAGGCTGAGCTCATCAAGGCCCTGCCCGTCCAGCGGCACGTACGGCAGATGATCCGTACCGCCTGGGCCCTCGGCCACCTGCCGGAGTTCGCCGAACTCAAGCTCTGGAAGTGGGCCCACATGCTCGGCTTCCGCGGCCACTTCTCCACCAAGTCCCGCGCCTATTCCACCACCCTCGGCGCACTTCGCGACGTACGCCGCGCCTGGCGTCTCGCCCAGGCCGAAGCCGCCCGCGCCCGCGCCGGCCTCCCCGCCACCGACGAGACGACCCTCGTCACCGCCTCCTCCTGGGCGTACCTGGCCACTGGCTATCGCCCCGGCGAAGAACTCCTCGCAGCACAAGTGCGCCACGACATCGCCCATGCCGAACGAGTGAAGACGGAGGGAGCCCCATGGCTGTGATCGACCCCGTCGTCGTGGACAACCGCTCACGCGGGGAGAACGAGGATCCCGTCATGCGCCGCCTGGATGCCTGGGCCGCACGGCAAGCAAAAGCTGCCCCCCGCTTGGGCGAAGGGCAGCTTGAGATCCTGCGAGACCTGTTTCAGTGAGGTGTCCGGAAGACCGGTTCCAACAAATCCGGGTCGAACTCCGCGCTGCGTGAGCGGCCTTCGGGAATCGGGTGGATGATCACCGCCTGTAGGACGGTCGCAGCGGCCTGGCGCCTCTGCCGCATGTCGAAGTCCTCCCACTTCTTGCATGTGAACCCGGCAAGGAAGTTCTTGGCGGCCTGTTCGGCATAGAACTCGTCCCGGTCCTTCTGGGACTCGCTGATCTGCTCATGGATCTTGTCCCGGAATTCCAGGTACTCGGCGACACTCAGCCTGCCGTCCTTGTGGAGCTGCTTGTACTCCTCACGCTGGGCCAGCAGTGCCTTCAACGTCTCCTCGCCGTACCACGTACGCTCGTCCGGCACCAACGCGGCGAACTGGTCCTCCAAGACCTTGGTCACCAGCGCCTCTATGGCCTTGTCCACGTAGTCGGCCCGACGGCTCACCTTGTTGCAACGCGGGTCGCCGCACCGGTAGCGGTCCTGCTTGTTCGTCCCGGTAGGCGGATTGCCCTTCATCTTCGCGTAGCACCGGTTGCCCTCGGCGTCCACGTAGCCGCAGCGAGCCAGGTTCGTCAGGAAGAACCGCCGCGTTGCCTCGGCGAGTCCCCGGTAGTCCTTCCTTCCCTCACGCCTGACCTTCTCCCGGTAGCGGGTGCTGGCCGTGTCGCCTTCGAGGTTGAACCACACGGGGCAACGGCTCACCATCTTCAGCCACTCCTCCGGCGTGCAGATGGTGTCCCACTTGCCCTTGACCGGTTCCCCGGTCTTCGGGTCGCGCACCAACTCGCCGTTGATCACGCGGTAGCCGCACAACGCCGGGTTCGTCAGCATGTACTGCACGGGCGTGGTCGACCAACGGTTGCCGCGCACGGTGAGGAACCCGCTCTTGTCCAGGTGCTCAACGATGGTCGACCAGTGCTTGCCCTCAAGGCCCATGTCGAGCGCCTTCCGCAGTACCGGCGACTCCTCGGGGTGCGACTTCTCGTTGACCTTGCGTCCGGCCGTGGCGTCCGCACCCAGCCAGCCGAACCGGCGCGGCCCAGTCGGGTGCCCTTCTAGCGCCTGGTCCCGGACGTTGCGCTTGACCCGGCGCTTGACCTTGACCACCTCTCGCTCACCCATGGCGGAGGTGAGGAGACCCCGGATCATCTCGGCGTCGCTGTGCACGTCCAAGATGGTCTTCGTGTCGGTCACCGCGTACAGGCCGCGATTGTCCACGGTGAGCGCGCGGTGAAGCTTCAGGTAGTCCTCGGGCAGGCGTACCACCCGTTCTTCCTCGACCACGAACAGGCCGTGGACGGGATAGCCCTCCTCCACCCTGCGGGCGCGAAGATCCCGCACGAGCCGTAGGAACGCCGGCCGTTCGATGTCGGGGTCGGCTGCTGTGATGTGGTTGTCGGTGTACCGGTAGACGACGGCACATTGGTGCTGCTCGGCGAACTCGTCGCAGTTCCGGTGCTGACGCCCCACGCCGACTTCGTTCCGTCGGTCCTGCGTGATGCGGGCGTACGAGCAGCACGGCCGACGGTCCCCAAGCCACTCCTCGAAGGTCTGCCCGTCGGCAAGTGCCCGTTGAAGATCGGGGTGCAACTGCCACTTGGATGACGCTTTGGCCACTGCTAGCCTTCCCTCCCAAGGTCAAGTGTCTGGCTAAAGATAGCCCGTGAGCTACATGGTCCCGTTCGTCGCCGCGGGCGGTCTGCTGATCGCCCTCGGGTTCGCGATCGGCGGCTGGCAGATCAACAAGGCGCCCTCCGTCATGGAGCACTTCTCCTGGACCCAGGTCGACAGCTGGGGCGCCCTGCTGTTCCAGATCGGCGGGGTCGCCTTCGGCTTCCTCATCCCGGTCCTCGCCGGTTACATCGCCTACGGCATGGCCGACCGCCCCGGACTCGTCCCCGGCTTCGTCGGCGGCATGATCGCCTCCAACATCGCCGCCGGCTTCCTCGGCGGTCTGGCCGCCGGTCTGCTGGCCGGCGGCACCGTCCTCGCGATCCAGCGGATCAAGATCCCTCCGGTGCTGCGCGGCATCATGCCGGTCGTGGTGATCCCGCTGATCTCCTCGCTGGTCGTCGGCTTCCTGATGTTCGTCGTGATCGGCAAGCCCATCGCAGAGGCCCAGAAGGGCATGACGGACTGGCTGTCGGGCCTGTCCGGCACCAACGCCGTCCTGCTGGGCGTCCTGCTCGGCCTGATGATGTGCTTCGACCTCGGCGGCCCCGTCAACAAGGTCGCGTATGCCTTCGCCACGGCCGGCATCGCCGTCCAGGACCCCAGCGACTCCGCGATGAAGGTCATGGCCGCCGTGATGGCCGCGGGCATGGTCCCGCCGCTGGGCATGGCCCTTGCGACGACCGTCCGCAAGAAGCTCTTCACCTCGACCGAGCGCGAGAACGGCAAGGCCGCGTGGGTCCTGGGCGCCTCCTTCATCTCCGAGGGCGCGATCCCGTTCGCCGCCGCCGACCCGCTGCGCGTCATCCCGGCCTCGATGGCGGGCGGCGCGGTCACCGGCGCCCTGTCGATGGCGTTCGGCGCCACACTCCGCGCTCCGCACGGCGGCGTCTTCGTGATCCCGCTGATCGGCAACCCCTTCCTCTACCTGGTCGCCATCGCGGCGGGCGTGTGCGTGACGACGGCCGTGGTCGTCGTCCTCAAGGGCCTGCGCAAGCCGGCCCCCGGGGCCGCCGAACCCGGGACGACGGAGGAGTCCGCGGCCGCCACCGCGGCGGAGACGAAGCAGCCGGTGGCCGCGTAAGGGCCGCGGTGGTAGGCGTCCGCTCTCTGCGGCTGTCTGCGGTGATTCGCAACTCTGCACACGAAAAAGGCCCTTAGCGCGATCTGCGTGGCCTGCGAGATACGTCACGGTCCGGGGCCAACGTCCCGGACCGTGGTGTGTACTGGGCGGTATGCCTGTGCATTTCACGCCCACTCAGCTGACGGCCCTGACCGTCCTCGCCGTGGCGTCCGTCGCCTGGCTGCTCGTCCTGACCCGGATCCTGCGCCGCATCCGCTCCGGCGCCGACAACCGTCCGGCGCTCCCCGCCCGCCCCGACCTGTCGGCCCTCCCGCACCAACGGCAGACCGGCCCCCACCTGGAGAGCGTCGAACTGACCCCCGCGGAGCGAGACGCCTTCGCAGGCCTCGTACGGCAACTCGACGGCGGCCGCTGACACCCGCGCCCGCCCGCCGCCGCTCAGGCGACCCGCCCCTGCTCGTTGACTCGCCCCTGTTCAGGAGACCTGTGCCGCCCGGCGTTCCATCGCGTCCCGGGCCGCCGTCTCGGACGGATACACCTCGCACATGTGCCGCCCGTCGGGCGTCGCCGTGTGCTCGACCTCCCACAGGGAGATCTCCCGGCCGTCGCGCAGCAGGAACGCGTGCTCGTAGAGCGAGTAGCCCAGGCCGATACGACCCGCACGGCAGGGGCGCCCGAAGGCCTGGGTGATCTGGTGCGCGAAAGCCGACGTCAGCAGCGCGGCCGTGTCCGTGCCGGGCCGGTCTGGGTTCTCCGCGCGGCGCAGCAGCCGGCGCGCGTGGTCCGCCGAGTCGTCCGGCACGTACACATGCCGGGGCGCGGGGACCGGCGACAGCTGCACCAGTACCGGCAGTTCGAAGTCCGGCGCGTCCGCCGGCAGCGGCAGCCGGGCTGTGGCGGTGCGCAGCTCCTCCTCGTCGACGTACACCTCGTGCTGCGGCTCGCTGCCCGGCGCGGTGTTGTGCACGAGCTCCCACAGCGTGAGCGCGCAGCCGTCGGCCAGCAGCCAGGTGTGCCGGTACGTCTCCCGGTGCAGACCCGCGCTGTGGTGCGCGGAGTGCAGGGAGCTGTCGTGGGCCAGGGCGCAGTCGAGCCGCCGCAGAGCTTCGTCGGGCAGCTCGAACGAGTTCAGGGCGCGACCGAGCAGTCGCGCGAGGTGCTCCTCCGGAGACTCGGGCGACTCGGCTGGTTCGTACGCTGTTGTCTCGTACGGAACGCTCAAGGTTTCTCCCGGCGTTGCTGCATGTCACCTTGTGGGTGCATACCGTAGCCCCTCGGTCGGACATCATGTCCGGGAACCGAGAAAACGTATGCCGGGAAAACGCGCAGGCCGCGCGAAATGTTCCCGCACGGCCCGGCGACCTGACAGAAACCGCCGGTCAGACGGCGTTCCCCGCGATCTTCGCCTACCGGGCGCTCAGCCCGCGCTCCCCGCGCTCCCTGCGCTTCCCGCGGTCCACTCGGCCCAGGACATGTTCCAGCCGTTGAGGCCGTTGTCCGGGGCCACCGTCTTGTCCGGGGAGTTCTTGACGATCACGACATCACCGATCAGCGACTTGTCGTAGAACCACTTGGCGGGCGTGTCCCCCTGCGCGCCCCGCACGTCCGCGAGGCCGACGCAGCCGTGACTGGTGCCGGTGCGACCGAAGGGCGGATTGCCCTGGTTGTACCAGTAGTTGCCGTGGATGAAGGTGCCGGACGTCGTCAGACGCATCGCGTGCGGCACGTCCGGGATGTCGTACTCGCCGCCCAGGTTGACCGTCCGGCTGTTCATGCGGGTCTGCGTGAACTTCTCGGAGATCACCATCTGCCCGTTGTACGTGGTGTGGTCCGGGCTGCCCGACGAGATCGGGATCGTCTTCAGGGTCTGCCCGTCCCGCACCACCGTCATGGTCTGCGTGTTCACGTCGACCGTGGACACCTGGGACCGTCCGACGGTGAACGTGACCGTCTTCTTCTGCACCCCGAAGACACCGTTCGCGCCCTCGACGCCGTCCAGGTCGATCTTCATCGTGACCTTGGAGCCGGCCTTCCAGTACTCCTCGGGCCGGAAGTCGAGCCGCTGTGCCCCGAACCAGTGCCCGACCACCTGCTGACCGCTGCTGGAGGTGACCGTGATGTGCGACTGCACGGCCTTCTTGTCGCCGATGGTCTTGTCGAAGGTGAACGACACCGGCATCCCGACGCCGACCGTCGTGCCGTTGTCCGGCGTGTACGTCCCGATGAAGCTGTTGGCCGAAGTGACCGTGGTGAAGATGGAGTTGGCGGCGGCGGTCTTACCGCTCGCATCCTTCGCGATCGCCGATATCTGGTACTTCGTCCCGCGCTCCAACTGCTCCTTCGGCTTCCAGTTGCCGCCGTCGGCCGACAGCGAGCCCTCGACGGCCTGTCCCGACCCGGCCACCGTCATCTTCACCTCGGTGAGCCGGCCGTCGCTCACCTTCACACCGGTCGCGTTGATCGACGCGCCCGTCGAGCCGTCCTGCGCCGAGATGACGATCTTCGCCGTGGACGTCTTGGCGGAGCTCTTGCCGTCCTTGGCGCCATCGTCCTTGGCGGTGGCACTGCCCCCGCAGGCGGTCAGTGTCAGGGCACCGACCACCAGGACGGCACAGGCTCCCAGTACACGCCGCGCTGCTATGTCCGCCGTTGTCACGGGCTGCTCCAGCTTCATGTGAGGTGAGTGATCCGCTCCGGTACGTGGAGTACGTGGAGTACGTGAACAAGGAGGGACCCGACGGCCCGTGAGGTTCCCCCCACCGACCCTTGGCACCATCACGTGACAGAACCGGGACAATCCCCCTTCAGGCCCCCTTCGGACACCCTCCGCGAGGGCGAGTCGCCTCGGACCCGCGACGCGTCACCGACCCCCGTACAACTCCTCGTAGGAGGGCCACAGGCCACCCGGCCCGTCCACCGACTCGGCGGCGCGGACGGCTCGTACGATCGCGCGGGTCACCATGTCCGCGCCTGCCGCGAGGATGTCGTTCAGGGCCAGCGGGTGGGCGGGGTCGAGGGAGCGGGCGCCCGTCGCCAGGGCGAAGACCGTGTCCCCGTCGTTGAGCATGTGGACCGGCCGCACGGCGCGTGCGATCCCGTCGTGCGCCGTGCCCGCGAGCTTCTGCGCCTGCGCCTTCGACAGGTCCGCGTCGGTGGCGACCACCGCGAGCGTGGTGTTGAGCAGCGGCGACGCGTTCCTCGCCGCGCTCTCGGCAAGCCGCCGGCAAGCGGCCTCGTGCACCTGCGCCTCCGGGTACGTCACGCGCCCCTGGAACAACTCCCCGTACAGCACCCCCGTTTCGGGATCCAGCACCGACCCCACGGCGTTGGCCACCACCAGCGCGGCCACCGTGATCCCCGAGTCGAGGACGACGGCGGCGGTGCCGACCCCGCCCTTCATCGGGCCGACCGCAGCCCCGGTCCCGGCGCCCACGCACCCTTCCCGCACCCGCGCGCCAGGCTCGCTCGCCGCGGCCGCCTCGACCGCCGCCCGGCCGGTGGCCGCGTCCGGCCGGGCACGGAAGTCGCCGCCCCGGCCCAGGTCGAAGACGCAGGCGGCGGGCACCACCGGCACGACGTGCGCGGGGTCGGGCCCCACGGGCACGCCGCGCCCCTGCTCCTCCAGCCAGGCCATCACCCCGGACGCCGCGTCGAGCCCGTACGCACTGCCCCCGGTCAGCACGACCGCCTCTACCCGCTGCACCAGGTTGCGTGGATCGAGGGCATCGGTCTCCTTCGTGCCAGGACCGCCGCCGCGCACGTCCACGGCGGCCACGGCGCCGCCCTCCGGCGCGAGGACGACCGTGGTGCCGGTGAGCCAACCGTCGCCGGTGCGCGTGGCGTGTCCCACGCGCAAGCCGGCGACGTCTGTCAGAGCGTCAACTGTCATGGGAGCCAGTCTCGCCCAGCGCGTGGTGGGAGGCGGTGTCGCGCCCCGTCGCATCGCCCGCTCGAACCGTGCTCCGGACTGTCCCGCTCCTCCCGGGTCTCCCGAGCGACGACGGCGGTGTCGCCGTGGCGCAAGCCGCGACAGTGCGCGATCCGGGCAAGGCCACCACGAAACGGACCGACGGCAAGCTCACGGCCCGTCATAAATGCTCGGGGTTGGGCCGTATGGACCCAGTTTTCGGTTATCTGACGCGGTGAAGTTTGCAACGAGTCGTGACTGTCATTACTGATGGAACCCACATGCTCGGTTCGGGTGGAAACGAACTCCTTCGATTCATGGGTAGGTAATGACGGCAGGAAGGGACCCGGCGGACGGCCTGAAGGGCGCCGTGGAGAGGGATCCTGCAGAGCAACCACGCAGGTGGGCCTTTCAGCGAGGTAAAAGGAGTGCGCGGGCATTTGTGGCCGTGATGGTCCGGCGCAGCCACCGTCGAGCAATTGTCTGGGCTGCAGCGGTTGGCGGTCTGTTGTCCGTCGCGTCGGTCGGTTGCCTGCTGTGGGAGGTCCACGAGGTCCAGAGCAATCTTGCTGCCGCCCAGGTGGCGACTGACCGAATCCGTATGGACATGGTCCGGCATCGCCTGCCCTCGGCCGAGGCGCTGGGCTCCATCCAGAAACACACAGCGGTCGCCCGGAGGGCGGCCGCCACGCCGGTGTGGGGCGTAGCCGAGAGACTTCCACTGATGAGCCCACCGCTCCGCTCTGCCCGGGGGCTGAGTGTCGCCGCCGACGAGATGGCCACCGGAGTGCTGCCGGAGGCGGTGCGACTGCATCAGATGCTGTCGTCCGGTCAGATTGTGCACAAAGATCGTGTCGATCTCCGCCGGCTTTCGGCGGCCACGGACCTGCTGGGGAATGTGCACCGGCAACTGACCGGAATCCAGAAGGGATTGAGCGGCCTGCCCGGTTCGACGGCGGTCCGTCGCCTTGATACGGCACGGCAGCGGATGTTCGACCAGGTGGCGAGCCTTTCCGACTCGGTCTCCAAGGCAGAGTCGACGACGCGGTTGCTGATGCCTGTTCTGGGCGCCTCGGGGCCACGCTCCTACTTTGTCGCCTTCCAGAACAATGCCGAGGCCCGGGGCACCGGTGGGCTCGTTGGTACCTTCGGCATCCTGACCGCCGATCGTGGCCGCATCACTTTGCACGACTTCGCCTCGGATGGAATGCTGCCGAATACCACCACTCCCGTGGCGGACTTCGGACCGGCGTTCGATGGTCGCTACGGACCTGCTGAGAGCACACAGGGGCTGGCCAATTCGAATCTGTCCGCTCATTTCCCTTTTGCGGCGCAGATCTGGGTGGGACTGTGGGAGCGGCACACGGGACAGCGACTCGACGGGGCCATCGCGACCGATCCCGTCGGACTCGCCCATGTCCTCAAAGCCACAGGACCGGTCCACCTTCCGGACGGAAAACGGCTGACGGCGGCGAACACCGTAGAGCTCACGGAGAGCACCCTCTACGCGTCGTACAACAACATCGAACGCAAACGTTTCCTGGTACAGGTCGCGCAGTCCGTCGCTGCCGCCCTGCTGAATCACCACCCCGATTCCATGGCCCTCTTCCAGGCCCTGCGGCAGAACGCCGATGACGGCCGACTGCGCATGTGGAGCAGAGACGCCTCCACCGAGTCGGCTTTGGAAGAAGCCGGGCTGGCAGGCGAAGTCCCCGAGGCGACAGGACCCTTCGCTCATCTCGTGGTCAACAATTTCGCGGGCAACAAGATGGATTACTATCTGGGACGTTCGCTGACCTACGAACTCGGTCCTTGCGAAGGCGGTTCCCGTCCCAGCGTGGTGCGGATGAGGCTGACCAATTCCGCTCCCGCCGCGGGTCTGCCTGCCTTGGTCACTCTCCGCTCCGACGATCCCGAGCACCCGCACCCGCCGGGTTCCACACGGATCTGGCTTTCCCTGTACGCCAGCTCCGGTGCGCGGTTCACCGGCGCGACCCTGGACGGAAAGCGGCTTCTGCTGTCGTCGACCGAGGAGCGCGGTCACCTGGTAGTGGGCGCACAGGTGGAACTCCTGCCCGGTCAGACACGAGAGGTGGATGTTCGTCTGCTGGAACCGGCTTCGGAGCGCACCCCCGTGGTCCCGGTGCAGCCGTTGGCGCGGCCGCAGACGACCAAGGTGCTTGGCCAACCGTGCGCGAAGTAGTCCGACCGTCCGAGTCGGGTTCTCGCTGGCTGTGGATGTTGAGCGAACACGAAGAGCCCACACGAGAAGCAGTCCGCGAGGCGAAGAACTTTTTGATGACCACCCAAAAGGACGCGGTAGCGTCTTTGGACAGGCCGTCAGCGAAATGTCCAAATAGATCCCGGGAAATTGACATCCTGCTGATCGGGGTTCACCTTGCGTGGGCAATGTGCCAGCAACGAAAAGCTGACAGCGGTTCAACCGGCCGTTCTCCAAACCGCACAGGAAACGCAGGCACGGCCGAGCGGTCGGTCTGGCGTCGTCGCTCGGTATCGCCGACCGGTGGTGCGAGCCACCATAGACGCGATCGCCTGGACATGCGGCCTGTTGATCGCCGACCTGACCAGCAGCGGCGCTTCCGACCCGCACGTAGGACCCGGCGATCTGGTCATCGTCTGCGGTGTCACAGGCATGGCAGCGGTAGTGGCCGGAACTGTCTGTGGGCTCTACTCCGGGCGCTATCAGGCAGAGACCGGCGCGGAGTTGAGGGCGGCGCTGGTCTCCGCCGGGCTGACCGCGCTGCTCCTGGAGGGCATCTACCTGGCAGAGCTCCCCCTGGTGGGCGGCAGACCGGCCACGGCCGGCCTCGCCGTGCTGATGGGCGTGCTCGCCACGATCACCGTGCGGGCCGCAGTCGCGGCCATCCAGCGCAGGCCGAGACGGCCTGCCCCGAACGCCGTCAGGGTGATTGTGTTCGGCGCGGGCAGCGCCGGAACGCAACTGGTGCAGCGGCTGACCGGTCAGCCTGGCGCGCAGTACCAACCGGTTGCCCTACTGGACGACGACCCCGGCAAGCGCCGACTGCGGATCTGCGGTATCCGAGTGCGCGGCGGACGGGAGCGGCTCGCCGAGGTCGCTGCGGAGACCGGGGCGACGGTCATGGTCGTCGCCATTGCCGACGGGTGCCGTGACGGCCAGGTGATCCGTGAGTTGATCACACGGGCCGAGTCGATCGGCCTGATCACCAAGGTGATCCCGCGCGTCGAGGAACTGGTCGCCGGACCGGCGCGGATCGACGACGTCCGCGACCCGCGGATCACCCAGTTCCTGGGGCGCGATCCGATCCGTCTGGACCTGACGGCGCTTGCCGGTCATTTCGCCGGACGCCGCATCCTTGTCACCGGCGCCGGCGGCTCGATCGGTTCGGAGCTGTGCCGCCAGTTGCACCGGTTGGGTCCTGCTTCGCTGGTGATGCTCGACCGGGACGAATCAGCGCTGCACGCGATCCAGCTCGCGCTGCACGGCCGTGCACTGCTCGATTCCGACGAGGTCGTGCTCGCCGACATCACAGATGCCGCCCGCATCAGCGAGGTCTTCGCGCACACTCGCCCGGAGATCGTGTTCCACACGGCGGCCGTGAAACACCTTCCGCTGCTTGAGCGGTATCCGCGCGAGGCGCTGAAGACGAACGTGACCGGCACGCTGAACGTGCTGCAAGCGGCTGCGGCCTGCGGTGTGCGGTCGTTCGTGAACGTCTCCACCGACAAGGCCGCCGACCCGGCCAGCGTCCTCGGCACATCCAAGCGGATCACCGAGCGGCTCACCGCTCACATGGCCGGAGAATTCCCTGGGACCTGGGTGTCTGTCAGGTTCGGCAACGTCCTGGGCAGCCGGGGTTCGCTGCTCGGCTCGCTGTCCGCGCAGATCGCTGCGGGCGGCCCGATCACCGTGACTCACCCGCAGGTCGCTCGCTACTTCATGACAGCCACTGAAGCCGTCCAACTGGTGCTGCAGGCCGTGGCCGTCGGGGAGAGCGGTGAGGTCCTCGTCCTCGACATGGGAGACCAGGTCCGCATCGTCGACCTCGCCCGCCGTATGGCCGCCGCGGCATCGCGGCGCGTCGAGATCGTCTTCACCGGGCTGCGGCCCGGCGAAAAGCTGATCGAGGACTTGCTGGGCCGTGGGGAACCGGACCATCGGCCGAGGCATCCGCTGGTCAGACAGGTGCCGGTGCCCGCACTCGATGCCGGTGAGATCACCCGTATCGGTCACCTCACCGATCCCGACGAGGTACGCGCCGCCCTGGCGCTCCTCGCCGCCGCGCCCGGCCCTGGGCAGCCTGCCTGCCTGCCTGTGCTGCACGGCCAGCCCGGAAGAGCGGAGGCCAGCACATGACCGCCCCGCCCGTGCCGGGCCGGTACCGGGCAGGCTCGCTGGCTGCGGAGGCGCCCACCGCGCTTCCCGGCGACGCCGAGGTCGGCAACCAGGCGCCCCGCCGTGGGTCGTACCGCGGCAAGCGAATGTTGGACCTGGTCGGGGTCAGCCTGATCATCGTGCCGGCCGCGCTGCTCTGCGCGATCGCCGCGCTGGCGCACCTGCTCGCGCACGGCAGACCCATCCTGTTCCGGCAGCAGCGGGTCGGCCGCGACAGCCGGCCGTTCGTCCTGCTGAAACTGCGTACGATGCGCAATGTTCCGTGCGGCTCCGAGAGACCAGGTGACGCCGATCCGGCCCGGGTGACCGCGGTCGGACGGGTGCTGCGCCGCACGTCCCTTGACGAGTTGCCCCAGCTGGTCAATGTCTTGCGCGGAGAGATGAGCCTGGTGGGGCCTCGACCGACGCTGCCCTACCAGGTCCGCCGGTACACCGGTCGTCAACGGCTACGGCTGCTGGCCACCCCCGGCCTGACCGGCCTGGCGCAAGTGCACGGGCGACAGTGCCTGAGCTGGCCGCAGCGCATCGAGTGGGATCTGCGTTACGTCCGCCACCAGAGCTTCTGGCTCGACCTGGCCATCTTGTTCCTCACTGTCTGGACGGTCCTGGCCAAGGGCGGAGCCACCGTCGGCCACGACAACGATCCGATCGCCGGCAGACCAGAAAGGGTGCTCTCAGGTGCCTGACAGCAACGTCCGGATCCGGCTTGCAAGTCCCGACCTCGGAGAGGAGGAATGGGAGGCGGTACGAAGGGTCCTGCGCAGCGGTGTTCTCACCAACGGCGCGGAGAACGAGGCTTTCGCGCAGGAGTTCGCCGACCGGCACCAGGCGCGGTTCGGTGTGACGTTCTGCACCGGCACGGCCGCGCTGAACGCGATGCTGCTCGCCGAGGGCATCGGACCCGGCGACGAGGTGATCGTCCCGTCGATGACCTTCGTCGCCACCGCGACATCGGTGTGCCACGTCGGGGCCACCCCGGTGTTCGCCGACATCGACCCACGGACGTTCAACCTCGATCCGGCATCGGTCGCGGCCCGGATCACCCAGGCCACCCGGGCGGTCATGACCGTGCACTACGCCGGGCAGCCCGGTGACCTCGACGGGCTGGCGCGGGTGTGCGCCGAGGCCGGCGTGCCGCTGCTGGAGGACGCCGCGCAGGCGGCAGGCGCCGAGTACCGGGGCAGACCGGTCGGTGCCTTCGGACGGTCGGCCATGTTCAGCTTCACCCCCGCAAAGAACATCACCACCGGTGAGGGCGGCATGGTGCTGACCAACGACCCGGGCATCGCGGAGCGGCTGAAACTCCTCCGCAACCACGGTCAGAGCGGGCTGTACCAGCACGAGAGCCTTGGCTACAACTGGCGGCTGACCGAGATGCAGGCCGCGATCGGCCGGGTGCAGCTGCGCAAGCTGGATGGCATCCTGCGGCGCAAACAGCTGGTCGCGGGATCGCTGACCCGGCGGCTGACCGGGCTCCCCGGCCTGACCACGCCGCATCAGGCACCCGATGCCCGGGGCACCTGGGCGCTGTACACCTGCCTGCTTCCCGGCATCCGCGACCATGTGCTCGCGGACCTGCTGGATCAGGGCGTCGAGGCACGGATCTACTTCCCGCCGGTACACCGGCAGCCGGTCTTCGCCGAGCGGGACGGCGGCAGCGGGCTCGCCGCGGCACTGCCGGTGACCGAGGCCGTCGCTCAGGCGATGCTCTCGCTGCCGGTGCACCACCGGCTGACCGAGGCCGAGGTGGCCGAGATCGCTGACGCGGTGACCGTCGCTGTCGGCCGGGCGACGGCGTCACCGAATGCCCCGGCCCAGCTGATGCCGGTCGGCGCCCCCGCTGACCGCCGATCGCACATCTGACTGCGGCCTGGTCACCGCCGTGCCGGCACCCTGCGTGCGGCGGTGACCCACCAGGCGTCGCGGCCGCCGCGATGACATGGCAGCGGTGGCCGACGTGCTGAAGGCCGCACGGTGGTCCATCGCCTGGGACTGACGAATGCGGCTGTCATGACAGTCACGTGCCGTGCGAGCGCCCTGTCGGCCACGAGGAAACCCGCAGATCAAGTCATCGCCGTGGAAGCGCACGGGACCCGGATCCTGTGATCGAACCGGAGCATCAGGGCTCCCGGGGTCCTGGCCGATCATCAGCGCCGGCTGAGCAGCGCAGGCCGCCGGTTGCCGATGACCGGTCCGATCAGCGGGCTCTGGCGGGGATGCCGACGACCAGTTGACCGGCGGCGACATCGCGGGTCACCAGAGCCGCGGCGCCGACCATGACGGACGGCCCGATCCGACGGCCCTGCAGCACGGCGGCGTTGCTGCCCACCGTGGACCCGGCGCCGACGGTCACGCTGCCGGCGACATTGGCCCCCGGCAGGATCGTCACGAAATCCTCGAGCACCGTGTCGTGACCGACGCTGGCGTGGTAGTTGACCTGGACATGTGCGCCGAGGACGGTGCCGGCGGAGACGAACGCCTGGCCGAGCACAACACAGCCGCGCCCGATCCTGGCGGTGGGGGAGACAACCGCCCGCGGGTCGATGACCGTCGTCGCTCGCAGTCCGCGATCCTCGAACTGCCGGGCCAGTCTGCGGCGCACCTCCGCGTCGGCGATCGCGATCACGAACTCGTCCTGCTGCCCGCCAGACGCAGCCAACTGCCCGGGCAGCAGCACCGGACAGCCGGTCAGCGTGGTGGCCGCCGGGTGCTCGTCCACGAAGACCACCTCGGGTGCCGCCGCTGTCGCCCGCACCGCGTCCAGCGTCTCTCTGCCGAAACCGCCTGCGCCCACGATGTGCAGCGTCACAGCCCCGCCTCCGTCACCGGCCCCCGGCCCCTCGCCGGTTTCGAGACCGCGGTGAGGAACGCGCCCGCCAGCGTGGTCATGCCGTGATGCCGGTAGACCCAGCGGCGGCCGCGCTCGCCCATTCGCTCCCGTTCGCTCTCGCTCATCGCGGCCAACTCGGCCAGCGCGCCCGCCATGGCCGCCGGCGACTCGGCGGGCACGCACACGCCGCCGCCGGACTCGCGTACCGGGCTGCCGGGAGCGTTGCTCGCGAACAGCACCGGCTTTCCGGACGCCAAGTAGTCGAACAGCTTGTTGCTGCTCAGGCCGTACTTGAAGACCGCGACATCACGCAGGCAGAACAACGTCACATCCAGCTCGGCCAGCACGGCCGGCACGGCCTGCTTCGGCACTGGCGGCCAGAACAGCACGTTGTCCAGGCCATGTCGGTGCGCGAGCTGTTCGCACGCGGCCTTCTCCTGGCCGTCGCCGACCATCACCACAGCGACCCGCGGACGGCCGGCAGCGCGCAGTTCCGCCGCGGCCGCGACGATGGTCGCCACCCCGTTGGCCGGACCGTGCGAGCCGACGTAGCCGGCGGTGAGGCAACCCTCCTCGCGAAAGCGCCTGATCCGGTCGATCAGGTCGGCGGCCTGGTTCGCGGGGTCCGCAGAGTTCGGGTCGGCCGGCTGGTCCGGATCCCTCGGCCGGGGAAAGTCGGCGATCCCGTTCGGCACATAATGGATCTTTTCGGCCGGCACGCCACGGGCCTGCAGGTAGCCGGCGGCACCGGGCAGGAGGCAGATCACGGCGGACGCGCGCTGGCAGCAGAAGGACTCGACCAGCCGGAGCAGCCGGGCAGGCAGCCCGTTCGCGCGCAGCGCGCCCATGTCGATCAGCGTCTGCGGCCACAGGTCACGCACCTCGACGACGAAGCGGGCACGGCGGCGGCAGGCCGCCCACCAGGCGGCGAGCACCGCGGCCAGGTGCACTGATGAGCCGACGATCACATCCGGCCGGTTCAGGCCGCGCTGCGCCGAGAGCACGCGGGCCGCGTAGTGGACCATGTTCAGCACGCGACTGTAGCCGTTGCTGGTGTAGGGCGGTGTGCGGACCCAGACGAAGCGGACGCCGTCGATCGTCCGGGTGGCCACCTTCTCGCCAGGTGTGAGCCGTTCCTCACGTCTGCTGAAGTGGCTGAAACTGCTGGCGAAAACGGTGACTTCGTGCCCCCTGGCCGCCAGCACCCGGCCCAGCTCGTAGTGCCGGGTGCCGGCGGCGCAGTCCGGTGGCGCCGCATAGTGGTTGAAGATCCAGATCCTCATGTCCTTACCTCCACCGAAGCTGCCCTGCCACCCGACGGCGGCTGGGCATGAGCTCGCCCCGGGCCCGTGACGCCAGTTCGTCGATGATCCTTACGGCGGCCTCACCGCCACCGAAGGTGTCGGCGGCTCGTCGGCCGGGCACGGCGCGGTGACGCGCATGTGATCGGGCACAACGGCCGGCACCATCCGGCCGTCGGCGCCTTCATGCCGACGGTGACGGCTCGACGCCGAGAAACCTACTACTCAACGTGCGCGCGTCACTACTTTCCGCTACATGTGCCGCTACATTGTGCCTGGATGCCGAGGCGGCGAGAAGATCCGCCGCCCCCAGCGGCAGCGTTCACGACTCCGGAGGCCATTCCCTGGTGCTGTCGATCACAAAGAGTCTCCGCGTCCGGCTGCCGGGGGTAAGTCCGGCGGCGATCGGGGGAACGCTGGCCACGCGAGTGCTGGCCACGGCGATGAGCTTCGCGGCGGGCGTCATCGCGGCGCGGGAGCTGGGGGTGCAGGGCCGGGCCACGTTCGCGGTCATGATGTCGGTCCCCGGCGTGCTGAGCGTCGTCACGGTCCTGGGCGTGGACAACGCCAACGCCCGCTTCGCCGGAACCTCGCACACGGCGTTCCGGCAGATCGTCCGGTGGAGCGTGGCGTTCTCCCTGGTTGCCGGTTCGGTGCTGCCGGGACTGTGGCTGCTGCTCGGTCATCTCTGGCCGGTCGTGCTGCTCGGCGTGCCGTTCCCGCTTGCGGTGGTCGTGGCCGCCATGTGCCCGGTCGCCTTGCTGACCACGCTGCTCGGCATGGCCGAGATCGGCCGTGGCCGGGTCGCGATGTACAACCTCGTGAGCACCGTCCCCGCAGCCTGCTACCTCGCCGGAGTCTGCGGCCTGCTCGCCGCGGGATCGCTGACCCCTGCCGGCTGCTTCCTGTCGGCGCTGGCCGGGCAGCTGGTCTGCGCCGGGGTTCTGCTGATCGCAGCCATCACCCGCGTCCACGCCGACGGCGAACCTCTGTCCGCCCACACTTTCGGCAAGTTTGCCATCAGGACCTATCTCCCGGATCTCATCCAATACGGCATGCTGCGTCTGGACGTGCCGTTGATCCACATGCTTGCCGGGGCTACGGCCGTCGCCGCGTACGCGGTGGCACTGCCCTTGGCCGAGGGGCTGCTCCTGCTGCCGACGGCGGTCGGGCTGGTGATGTTTCCCGCGGTTACTTCGGGCGCCGTCGAGGCGCGGGCGACGGCCAGGATTGCACGGACGGTGTTCGCTGCCGCCGCTCTGGCCGCCGCCACGGCCGCGGCAGCCGCACCGCTCCTGATCCCAGCGGTCTACGGGCAGCCTTACTCCGGTGCCGTGCCGGTGATCTGGGCGATTCTACCGGGCCTCGTACTGTTCAGTGCGGCCCGCTCGATCCAGCCGTATCTGGCGGCCGTCGGCTTGCTCCGGCCGGTGATCGCGGCCACCGCGCTCGGCGCGATCGTCAACATCGCGCTGCTCCTGGCCTTGACACCCCACTATGCGGCGGTCGGTGCCGGCGTGGCCGACTCGGCCGGATACCTGGTGCTCGCGACGCTCGTCGGCCGGGGCACCCAGCTGGGCGTCCGCGCCCGCCAGGGGCTTACGGCCGAGTCGGCCATCGAGGAGGGACCGGCCGGCCCTTCGCACCCGTCCGCTGGGCGATGGTCGGTCAAGACGGTCGGTGATCGCCTGCGCAGCGCGTGCCCGAGGCCGGTGGGGTCCGGCCTGGCCAGGAGGGAACCCATGGTCGTGGCGGGGCTCCTGACCGCGGCGGGTGCCGCATGTCTCGCCGCGGTGTACCGTCCCGCCGCCGGGCTCGTGGTCATCGCGCTGGCCTGTCTGATGATCCGGGACGCGGGTCTGTATGTGCTCGCAGCCGCGATTCCGCTCTCGCAGTCTGGCGTCGGCGCTTCGCTGATCACCCCAAGCGTGCTGGGGGCTCTGATGCTCATCTGCCTGCTGGGCCGTGTCGCCGGCAGCCGGGGGATCGCGCGGCCGAAGCTGATCGGCGTCCTGACCACCGTCGGCACGGTCGGTTACATGGTGGTCGCCGGCAACGTGCTCGGAGACACCGATGTGCAGGGCGCCAACACATGGCAGTACCTGCTGCTGGTGTGCGCGCCGCTGTTTCTCCTGCCACTGGTCGCCGAACCTGGACGGGCACTCGACCGGGCGCTCCTGTTGTTCTGCTGTGGCAGCGTGATTCTCGCCGTGATCGAGATCGTCCACGTCGA
The DNA here is from genome assembly GCF_044453465.1 of Streptomyces sp. NPDC051677. NCBI lineage: Bacteria > Bacillati > Actinomycetota > Actinomycetes > Kitasatosporales > Streptomycetaceae > Streptomyces > Streptomyces sp. NPDC051677. Next base: position 216,893 of record NZ_JBITCT010000013.1, on the reverse strand, counting down.
CTCCATCTTCGCCACGAGGACGGATCTCGCCCCTGCCGTCACCGCCGCTGTGGCCATGACCCAAGAGGCCGCGGCCAACCACAACGCCGTGGGTGCTCTGTTCGTCATGGCGGCCGCAGTCCTGCTCAGTCGCTATCCGGCCGCCCGAGGGCGCCTCCCTCGGCTGGCAACCGGCACCGGCGTCGTCGTGCTCGCCCTGGGAGTGGCGTACTCGCTGAGCCGCGCGGCCTATCTCGCGGGAATCACGGTCGTCGCGGCCTACGCCCTCCGCAGATCCATGCGCGGCATCGTGGCCCTGGGTCTCGGTGCGGTCTGCCTCTTGCCGCTGCTGCCCGCCGCGATCGCGGCCCGGTTCGGAACGATGCTCGGCGGCGGCACCATGGACGCCGACTCCGCCGTACGGCTCGACCTCTGGAGCAGCGCCCTGCGGATGTTCGAGGACCACCCGGCTTTCGGCGTCGGATACCTGAACTTCGCCAGAGAGCTGTCCGCCTACTACGAAGTCACCGGTGATTACGAGGTCATGCTCCTACAGCTCCCGTCCCTGAGTTTCGCGCACAACACCTACCTGACAGTGCTCTCGCAGACCGGCCTGGTGGGCATGGCCGGCATCGGCTCGCTTGCCGTGTTCGGCGCGCGCCGGGCGTGGCGGGCGATCCGCTCCGGTGATTCCGCGGGCGAGGCGGCACTGCTGGCCATGGTCGGTGCGGGGGTCTGCTCGCTGTTCGGCGAGGTCCTGCTGGTTCCCCCTCTGTTGGCCGGTCTGATGCTGATCACCCTGGCTGCGAAGCCAGATCGGGCCGACGTACCGTCACCGCCCCCGGTGCCGGCACGGGCATCGGCAGAGGTGGCGGTGGCGCGATGAGTACGTCCGAGATCGGGAAGCCCCCGCGGCCCCTGCGCATCCTGCAGATCAGCTCGGCTGCCGTCGGCGGGAGCTGGTTCCACGACCAGGTGCGGGGCCTTGTCGAGCTGGGCAACGAGGTGTGCGCGCTACTGCCCCGAGAGGGCCCACTCGCCGACCGGCTGCGCTCGATCCCCGGTGTCCGGGTGGAAATCATCCCGTTCGGACTGCCCCGTCGGATCAGGCAGCTGCCGGGGCTGACGGCTGGGCTGTGGCGGCTGATGAAGTTCGTCAGGGTGTACAAGCCGGATGTCATCCATTCGCATCTGATCATCGCCAAGCTCGTGGCCCGGGTGGCGTCGGTCGCCCACCGGCCGGCGTTGGTCGTGTCGCAGGTTCCGGGAGTGGTGCATCTACGGATGGCGCCCTTCTGGATCCTGGAGCGCCTTTCGCTGTGGCGGGACGATCTGGTGATCGGATCCTGCCGGGCGATCGCCCGCCGTTACCAGGCCATGGGTGCGAGGTCGGTCGCGGTCAGCTATTACGGCTGCGACGTGCACCGGTTCGATCCGGCAACCCCGCCGGAGCCGTTCCGCCGTGAGTTCGGGCTCGCCGCCGACACGCCGGCCATCGGCATGGTCGCGTACATGTATCCGAGCAAGTCGCGGGCGTTCCGTCAGGTTGGTGTCAAGGGGCATGAGGTCTTCATCGACGCCATTCCGCTGGTTCTGCGACACGTCCCCGACGCCAGGTTCTTCGTCGTCGGCGACGAACTGGTCGGGGACGGGGAGTACCGGCGCGAGTTGGAACGCCGCGCCACCCGGCTCGGTGTCGCCGACCGGGTCCTGTTCACCGGATTCCGGTCCGACATCAGCTCGGTCATGGCCGGGCTGGACGTACTGGTGAACCCGTCGATGGAGGAGTCCGCCTGCTACACCGTGGTGGAGGCGCTGCTCATGCGTAAGGGCGTAGTGGCAACCGAGGTCGGTGGCCTGCCGGACACCGTCCGGCACGGCCGCACTGGCCTGCTGGTTCCGCCTGCCGATCCGACGGCACTGGCACAGGCCGTGACCGCGCTGGTCGCCGATCCCGCAGCGCGTCTGCGCATGGCCGGCCAAGGTCGTGAACTCGCCCTCCGGCAGTTCGACATCGCCCAGACAGTCAGTCAGGTGAACGAGCTGTACCACCAGGCGCTGGCCGCGCGAGGGCGTCGCAGGCGGCTCCGCCGCGAGAATCCGGCGTGAAGGACATGGTGCGGGCCGGGGCTGCGCTGCCGGGCAGGGCCGGGAAGGCGGTGCGCGATCTGCGGCGGCCGAGCTTCCCGGCCGACGCGATGCCGTTGCCGGGTGACATGCCGGCCGACCGGCCGGGCAGGTACCCGCTCGGCCTGCGGCCGATGACCGCCGGGAGCGTGCGCGACCACGAGCGCCTGGTACCAGTGCCCCGGTACGAGGTGCGCCCCGGCTGCGACTCGGCCATGGCCCAGGGCCTGGCGGTGTCCGTGGTGCCGCGCGGGTATGGCACGACCGACGAGCGGTCCTGTCCTGACACGGGCGAGGGCCCGGTGGAAGTGATGCTCCGGTCGCCGGCCGCGGGTGGTTGCTCGGATGACGACCAACTGGGGCGGCCTTTGCTCGATGAGTGCCTGTCGGAACCGGCCAGTCACACTCTCAACGGTGCCGTCTTCGCCCTCTTCGGTCTGTGTGAGCTGAGTCGGCATCAGGGCGTGGCTGTCCACCAGCACGCGGACCGGCTGCGCGACTCGCTGGCCGAGTTCGACCTGGGGTACCGGACCGGATACGACCTGCGGTACCGCGCGCCCGCCAGTCTCGCCTACCACCGCCTGCACACCGCGTTGCTGACCACGGCCGGAAGCGTGCTCGCCGACCCACGACGGCCAGGGGTGGCGATGGCATGGGACCGCTGCACGCGGAACCCGGCCGGACGGCTGCGAGCTGCGGCGGGCAAGGGCTGGTTCGTCCTCAGGGAGCGCCGTGCCGGATCGTGATCACGTCGTGCGACGGCTGGGCCCGTGCGATTCGCCACCCGCGCCGCTGCGTGTCGTCCTGCTCGCGCCGGCCACGTCGGCGCACACCCGGCGCTGGGCGGACGACCTGGCCGTGCGGGGGCATCAGGTGACTGTCTGCAGCTGGCATGAGCCGGACCTGCGTCCCGACGGCTGGCGAGCCGTGTCCGCCCCCACCGGAGCGTTCCTGCCGCTGCGGGCAGTACGGGCGGGGCACTGGCTGCGCCGCGAGGTGCGCCGGGTGCGGCCGGATGTCATCCATGTTCATTCGCTCGGCCTGCACGGGGCGCTCTCCCTCCTGCTGCCGGCCCGCCCGGCGGTGCCGGTCGTGATCACTCCGTGGGGATCCGAACTGCGCGCGGCCGAGCGGCATCCAGGCCGGGCGTCGGTCGCTTGGCTGGCGCTCCGACGGGCCGCCCGTGTGGTGCCGACCTCCCAGGAGGTGGCTGAGCACGTCGCGAGCCGATACCGGGTCCGCCGCTCACGGATCACGGTTCTTTCCTGGGGGGTCCCGGACGTGCTGCTGGATGCAGGCAACGACGCCGATCCCCGGTTGACGCGCGCGAGGTACGGGATTCCGGCCGGAGCCACGGTCGTGCTGTCGGTCCGCAGCACGTCGGAGGTGTACCGGACACGCGAGATCCTCGAGGCATTCACCCGTGTCGCGCGGGTCCGGGCTGACCTGTTCCTCGTGTTGCTGGCGGGGCACCGGCCGGCTCATGCCGCTGCCAGACTCGCGCAGCAGGAATATCTCGAGCCTCTGCGCGCCCAAGCGCAAGATCTGGCCGGCCGGGTCGCCGTCATCGAACAGCCACTCGGTCAGGCTGAGATGTTCAGCCTGATGCGCGCCAGCGATGCGGCGATCTCGGTTCCCCGGGCCGACCAGCGAAGCTCATCGGTGCTTGAAGCCGCGGCTGCCGGGTGCCGACTGCTGCTCTCCGACATCGCGCCCTACCGAGAACTGGTGGCGGACGGTTTGTTGGCGGACCTGCTTCCCGATCCGCTGGTCAGCTCGTTGGCTGATGCTCTCTCAAGTACAGGGCAGGTGGACGCCGGGGATCGCCTGACCAATCATCAGCTGATCAGTCGCGCCGAGCGCGGCTCCCTGAAAGTCGCTGAACTCGAACGGCTGTACAGGGATGTGGCCCGCGCGGGGACGGTCTGACCAGGGCCTCTGTAAGCGGATGGGCAACGATGAGAGCCGTGGGCAGGAGGTGCCGCCGCCCACTGCTGGTTCAACGGGCGGTTCGGCTCGGCGGCTGTGCCGGAACAAGGGCGACCCGGAACATCTTGGGCCAGAACTTGCCCGTGAGAAGGAACTGGTCCGTTCCGGGGACGGCCGCGATGCCGTTCAGGGTGGAGCCGGGGACGAGTTCGTCGGCACGCAGGAGGCCTGAGGCGTCGATGCTCGCCGTCACCGTGCCGGTGAGGGGGTCGATGCGCACCACGCGGTCGGTGGACAGCACGTTGGCGTAGACGGCGTGGTCGGCGCACTCCAGCTCGTTCACTCTCGTCACCGGTCGGCCGTCTTCGGTCACGGTGACCTCGCCGGTCTTTGCGAGGGTGCGCGGATCGCGGAAGGCCAGTCGTGCCGAGCCGTCGCTCGTCACCAGCCGCCGCTTGAGGCGGTCGAAGCAAATGCCCCAGCCTTCGTCGGGGTAGGGGAGGCGGCGTAGCTCCCTCAGTGTCGTCGCGTCTCGTTCGACGGCGATACGGTCCCGCCAGGTCAGCTGCCACAGGGTCCGGCCCACCAGGGTGATCCCCTCACCGAAGAGAGGAGCGGGAAGGCCGGCGCGGGCCATCTGCGGCGTGCCAGGTGCCCCGGACCGCACGGAGGAGTGACCGGACAGCCCGGTGCCTTCGTAGAGCGTGCTGCCCGTCATCTCCAGGCCCTCTGTGAACGATTCCGGGTCGTGCGGGAGGGTTTCGAGGACCTTCACCCGCAGGTGCTCGACCCGGTGGGGGCCGGCCTGCCGCCCGTGCGTGTGGCTTCGGCCGGCCGGATAGGCGGACACCGCTTCGACGTTCCGCTGGGCCGAGAGAGGCTCCGATCGGGTGAGCGGCGCGGTGGTCGCGATCCAGACGGAGCCGGTGACCAGGAGCGCCGTGATGGTCGGCAGGGCGTATCTGGGTGTGCGGCGACGGTCCGCCGCTCGGTTCCCGGAACGACTGGTTCCAGTCGAGCGGACGGCGTCCCGGCCCCGGCCGGGACGCCGTGGTTCCGTCGTATGCACGTCCTGATCCGTCAGGAACTGCGACGACGGCGTACGGCCAGCATCGTGCCACCGCCTGCCACGAGCAGGGCGGTCGCGGTGCCGCCGATCACCAGGGCCTTGTCACTGCCCGTGGCCGCGAGCTTCTTGGCGTTCTGGTCCGTCTGCGGGTAAGCCGTCGGCTCAACGGCTGCGGCGAGTTCGTGGGAGGCGTCGCGTGTGTTGCCAGGTCCGTTGTGCCCACCGTTCCTTGGCTCGCGGTGGTGCCCGATGCTGCCCGGGAGGGGCGGGTGGAGGGGCGGGTGGAGGGGCGGGTGGGGGGTGGGCGCAATCCGACCCTCCACGTAGATGCTGACGCCGACACTCGGGTCGGGGTGGCGCGAGGTGAGCCGGAAGACGTGCCAGCCGGTAATGGTCCTCTCCGGAATGGTCACCGTGCCCGCAACCGATCCGTCGGTCCGGGCCCGGAAGTGGCCGAGCACGACCGGGATTGATTCCAGCAACGCCGTGACGTTCGCCCCGGGGGCGAACACGCCGGAGACGGTGCTGAAACTCAACTGCTCCCCGGCTGTCACCGTGGTGGTACTGACGGACAGGGGCGGGGGTGGCGGCGGGTACGGCTGCGCCGAGGCTGCGGGCGCCCCCATCAGCGGTGCTCCGATGAGAATGGCGGTCGATGCCGCCGAAACCAGTGCGGCCCGCCATCTGCGCGATGCTGTCATCTTCATCAATCTCCTCGACTTGGGTCCGGGCCTGGGCCTGCGGCGGCCGTGAGGCGTGCGTGGGCACCAAGATCTGGATATATGGAATATGCGGAACACGGCGACATTTACTGGCGCGGCCGCGCATGAAGTCACCGGATTGGGGGAGTCCCCGCCCACGCGGTGTGTGTCGCAAAGATCGTTCGAGGGGTCGACACGGGGGGTGGATCCCTCGTTCGAAGCGCCCGAGTCCCTATGGTCGACTGCGTCCATAGGGAACAGAAAGCCTCAAATGGGGTTGTTCCCTCAGTCCTGTGAGGGGTGCAGCTTGGATCTCCAAGGATTCCTGAAGGCTCTTGCCAGACGCTGGCCGACGGTCGTGGTCTGTCTGGTTCTCTCGGTCGGGGCGGCGCTCGCCGTGACAAGCCTGAGCACCCCTGTCTATGAGGCGAGGACTCAGCTCTTCGTCGCCACCCGCACCGGTGATGACACCGTCGACCTCAACCAGGGGCAGACCTTCTCGCAGGCGCGTGTGCAGTCGTATGCCGAGATCGTAAGGACCCGTCAGGTCACCGCTCCCGTGGTGAAACAGCTGCGGCTGCGCAGCACCCCGGAGGAGCTGGCGTCCCGGATCACCGCCGTCGTCCCGCTCAAGACCGTACTCATCGACATCACCGTCCAGGACACCATGCCCCAGCGTGCGGCGCGCATCGCCAACGCCGTGGCAAAAAGGTTCAGCTCGGTTATCGAGCAGTTGGAGACGCCCAAGCACTCGGTCCGCTCGCCGAAGTCCAAGAAGGGGGGCAAGGGCGAGGATGCCGCGCCTGTGTCCCCGGTCTCCCTGGGCGTCACACAGGAGGCCATCGCCCCCACCGGTCCCGCATCGCCCCGCCCGTTGCTGAACCTGGCCGCAGGTGTGCTCGGCGGCCTCCTGCTCGCTGCCGGGCTGGTCGCCCTGCGTGAGACGCTCGACAGCACGTTCAAGACGAGCGAGACGCTGGGCGAATTCATCTCTCTGCCAGGCCTGGGCACCATCCCGTACGACAGGAACGCCCCGAGGCAGCCGCTGGTCAGTTCCGACGGGCACTCCAAGCGCGCCGAGGCCTTCCGCAAGCTGCGTACCAACCTGCAGTTCTCGCAGGTCGACGATCCGCCGCAGATCATCGTGGTGACGAGCTCGGTGCCCGGTGAGGGCAAGACGAACACCGCGATCAACCTCGCCCTCTCGCTCGCCGAGGGCGGCGTCTCCACCTGCCTTGTGGACGGTGACCTGCGCCGTCCGTGCGTGGCACCGACCTTCGGCCTCGTTCAGGACGCCGGCCTCACCACGGTGCTCATCGGACAGGCCCGTCTCGAGGACGTGATGCAGGAGGTCGCCGGCGGACTCTCGGTGCTCGCCAGCGGCGCTGTGCCGCCGAACCCCGCGGAACTGCTCGGCTCGTCGCGCATGGAAGAGGTGCTGCGCGAGCTTGCGGACATGTACCAGGTCGTTGTCGTCGACACTGCGCCGCTGTTGCCGGTCGCAGACACCGTGGGGCTCGCCTCCCTCGCCCAGGGCGCGCTGCTCGTCGTACGGGCCGCGAAGACCAGCCAGGACCAGGTGCGCACGGCCACGGAGGCGCTGGAGCGCGTGGGCGTCCGCGTGCTCGGCACGGTATTCAGCATGGCTCCCGTTCCCAAGGGCGGCCGCTATGGCGGTTACGGCGCCTACGGGCAGTACGGCGAGCTGCCCGCTCCGCGTATGTCGGCCCTGCTGGAAGGGAGGGCCGCCTCCACGATGACGAACCCCACGGACGGGAAATGACGCGGGTCCTGTTCGTCTGCACCGGAAACGTGCACCGCTCGGTGCTCGCCGAACGCCTGCTGGCGGCGAGGCTGCCGCCCGGCGCGGCCCTGCGGCCAGAGAGCGCCGGCACGCAGGCGTGGCACCGCTCCCGTATGGAGGACACCACCCGGGCGGTCGTGGAGGAGCTGGGTGGCGACGGCTGCAGATTCACCTCCCGCCCGCTCACCGCGCAGCTCGTGGTGGGCGCCGGGCTGGTCCTCGGGCTCGCGCGCGAGCACCGAGAGGCGGCAGTGCGCCTCGCGCCGTCGGCGATGCGGCGATGCTTCACCCTGAAGGAGTTCGTGCGGCTCGCGGACGGGGGCGGTGCGGAGGGCGGGGGCGAATTCGACGCCGTGGTGGCGGCCGCGGCCACCCGCCGCGGTGCCGCGGCCCCGGTCCCGCCGGCCGAGGACGACATCCCGGACCCTTGGGGCAGGCCCCGCGAGGAGCTGTACGAGTGCGCCCTGGAGATCGACAGGGCGGTGAGCGGGCTGGTCAGACTGTGGGGGATGCGCCAGACGCAATAGCCGGTGCCTTCGGGATCGGCGGGCAACCGACGTCGGCGTGCGGCAGGCAGCTCCGGGCTCGCGCTCTTCCGCGAGCGGTTCCGGCAGGGCGAGCCGATCGGCAAGGGCGTACCAACGCTGATCCTCCTCCCCCTCGTCGGGCACTGCTCTCAGCACAGCAGTTGACCGCCGGAAGATCTTGTGCGGAAGCCGCGGACCTGCGCGGTTCGCGGGCCTGCCCGCGGGGTTCGGGGCGGGTGGTCCGGCCCTCAACCGGGCCAGCCCCAGGGCCGTACCCTGGAGGCATGAGCACCTCCGCCGCCCCAGAGCCGCGCGCGCCGAAGGCCGCGCTGATCTTCGACGACCCGCTGGACCGGCAGTCCTCGGACGACACCGACCGCGGGTGGGGCGAGCGCCCTGCCTCCGACGGCGACAGCGCCGCCGACCTCAAGCGCTTCCTCGACGAGAAGCCGCCCCACCACATCTGAACCCGGCGGGCTGCCCGGCACAGCACCGTCCGCAGCGTCGCTACCGCTCGCTGTGGCCCGAGCTCCGCTGGGCGACCAGCGCGTCGCGGATCTCCTTGAGGACCTCCAGCTCGGTCACCTCGATGACCTCCTGCGTTCCCTCCTTGGCCTTCCGGCGGGCCTCCACCTTCGCCAGGTACTTCGACATGGGCAGGACCATCAGGAAGTAGACGACCGCCGCGGTGATCACGAACGTGAGCGTCGCGCCGAGGACGGAGCCCCACAGGATCCGCACCCCCGTCGCACTGTCGCCCGTGCCCGTGCAGGGGCCCTTGAGACAGGAGCTGTAGCTGTCCAGGTTCTTGGTGCCGACCGCTCCGATGACCGGGTTGATGATCCCCTTCACCACCGAGTTGACGATGTTCGTGAAGGCCGCGCCGATCACCACCGCCACTGCCAGATCGACTACGTTCCCGCGCATCAGGAAGGTCTTGAAGCCCTGCCAGACGCTTGCCTTCTTTTCGCTCACCTCGGGGACACTCCTCGCATGTACAGGTTGTGGAACAAACAGCTCCGCAACCTACGTCAACGCGACGTGACCGTGTCCCCTTCGGTAGCTCGAACGAGGGACTTGACTTCACCACAGAGTCACCGCCAACCGAGCCGTCGCGCTCGCACCTGCCAGGCGCGCCGCAGTGGACCGAGGCACCGAGAGGACGACCAGCGCACCGCGCTCGGCAGCTCCCATAGAAGTGTCCAGCGGCTCCGGCACCTTCGTCACCAGCGCCCCGTGCGCGACCACGTGGGCGTCGCCGCCCCTGCCACCGCCCGTGCCGCCACCGCCGGTCAACGCCGTCTGCTCGGTGACAGCGATGACGTCGACCCGGTCGCCGGGCCGCAGGAGCCGGACAGTGGCCGCGTCCGCGATCCGCACCGGCGCCGTCACCTTTTCCACGGCGCGCGGACCAAGCGCGGGGGCGCGCACCGAGGTCTGCGCGCGGGCATACGAGCCCTGGCTCGCTTCCCTGCTCCCGCCCGCGCCCCCGCGCGGATGTCCGCGCGCCGGATCGCCGAGCTGTGGGCCGGCCGCCACGAGCGCGGCGGCGGTGACGGCGAGACCGATCGCGAGGGCCCGCCGCCGGCTCCGCACGAGCCGTTGCAACCGGTACCGCCCACCGCGGACCCGCACGGGAGCGAAGGACGGCACCTCGCACGTGGCCGGAGCGTCGGCACCGGGTGGGTACGCCGCAGACGGGCGCGGAAGAGGCGGCAGCGGAGCGAGTGGAGAGGGAGGAGTGGGTGGAGAGGGAGGAGGGAGCGGCGGGAGTGGAGACGTACGGGCGAGGGAGGGTTCGGACATGGGATCACCACCTGCGACGAGGGACGGACTTGCGAAGCCACGATGAGGCTTCGCGCCGCCGCTCGCCGGAGCCGGTGGACTACCGACCGGTTGTGGACAACTCCCTCACCCGAACGAGGAGTTCCGCGCTAGGGCAGCTCGAACCCCGGGTTCAGCCCGCCCAACGCGTTCGTGCACAGGCAGTCCCGCTCCTCGTTCGAGGGCAGTGCGGCCACCGCGTCGAACAGGACGCCTCGCAGCCGGTCCACGTTCGCCGCGAACACCTGCAGGACCTCCTCGTGGGACACGCCCTCACCGCTTTCGGCACCGGCGTCCAGATCGGTGACCAGGGTCAACGACGTGTAGCAGAGCTCGAGTTCACGGGCGAGCGCAGCCTCCGGATGGCCCGTCATGCCCACCACCGACCAGCCCTGCGCCTGATGCCACAGCGATTCGGCGCGGGTGGAGAACCGCGGCCCTTCGATCACGACCAGCGCCCCGCCGTCCACCGGCTCCCACTCCCGCCCGCGCGCCGCCTTCAGCGCTGCCGAGCGTCCGGTGGGGCAGTAGGGGTCGGCCAGGGACACGTGCACCACGTTGGGCACCGTGCCGTCGGGGAGGGGCAGTCCGTCGAAGTATGTTCCGACCCGCGACTTGGTGCGGTCGACCAGCTGATCGGGCACGAGCAGCGTGCCGGGTCCGTACTCGGGGCGCAGACCGCCCACCGCGCACGGACCGAGGACCTGGCACACCCCGAGCGAACGCAGCGCCCACAGGTTGGCCCGGTAGTTGATCCGGTGGGGCGGCAGATGGTGGCCGCGCCCGTGCCGGGGCAGGAAGGCGACCCGCCGGCCGGCGATCTCGCCGAGGAAGAGGGAGTCGCTGGGCGGCCCGTAGGGGGTGTCGACCTGGACCTCGGTCACGTCGTCGAGGAACGCGTAGAAACCGGACCCGCCGATCACACCGATCTCCGCGCTCGCCCCGATGTCTGCGTTCGCCCCGGTCTCCGTGCTCGCCTTGTTCGCCATGTCCCGCACCCTAACTGCCGTCGAAGACGCCGAAGACCCCGCCGTCGGAAGACGACAGGGTCCCGTAAGAAGTGGCCTTACGCGGCGGAGCTGTTGCCGGTCGAGGTGCCGGTGCTCGACGACTTCGAGTCCGAAGAGGTCGAGGACGACGAGGTCGAGCTCGACGACTTCGCTTCGGAACCGGACGTCGACGACTTCGACGCGGACGACGCCGGGGAGCTGCTCGACGAGGAGCCGCGGCTGTCGTTGCGGTAGAAACCGGAGCCCTTGAAGACGATGCCGACCGCGGAGAACACCTTCTTGAGGCGGCCACCGCAGCTGGGGCACTCGGTCAGGGCGTCGTCGGTGAACTTCTGCACCGCCTCGAGGCCCTCGCCGCACTCGGTGCACTGGTACTGGTAGGTCGGCACTTGTCTTCCTCCTGGCACTCTCACTCAGTGAGTGCTAACGACGGTCTATCTTGACGCATTCCCGAGCATCAGTCCACTGTCACCGGCACGCGGTGACCGACGCCACGTGCGACGGTACGCGCGCGTGGGCGCGTCTCCAGCCGCGAACGCAGCGCCAGCAGGACCGCCAGCGCCGCCACCGTGCCGCCCATCGGCACCAGGAAACCGGCGCCGCCCCAGAAGCGGTCCTCCAGCTGCCCGGCGATCGTGACGGCCGCCGCCTGCCCGAGTGCCACCGCGCCCGTCAGCCAGGTGAACGCCTCCGTGCGGGCTCCGGCCGGAACCAGGCCCTCGACCAGGGTGTAGCCGGTGATCAGCGCGGGTGCGATGCACATGCCGACCAGGAGGCCGAGGCCCGCCAGCACGAGCACCGAGTGCGCGGCCCACAGGCCGCAGGCGACGAGGGCCAGCGCGGCGTAGGCGACGACGAGGCGTCGCTGCGGGGCGGCCTTCCAGGCGATCGCCCCGCAGACCAGGCCGGAGAGCATGTTGCCGGCGGCGAAGGTGCCGTAGAGGACGCCGTTCAGGCCGGGCTCGCCGATCGACTCGGTGAACGCGGCCAGCGAGACCTGCATGCCGCCGAAGACGGAACCGATGCCCAGGAAGACCGCGATCAGCACGCGCACCCCGGGGACGCGCAGCGCCGAGGCGTGCTCCACGCGCGCGTGCCCGGCGTCGGCGATCTGAGGCTGCGTGCTCTTCTGCGCGGCGAACAGCAGACCGCCCAGCAGGGTCAGCGAGGCCTCGGTGATCAGGCCGGCGGCCGGGTTCACGACGGTGCACAGGGCAGTCGCCAGTAGCGGGCCGAAGACGAACGTGAGCTCGTCGGTGACCGACTCGAAGGCCGCCGCGGTGGTCATCAGGGGCGAGCCCTTCAGCTTCACGCCCCAGCGGGCCCGCACCATCGGCCCGATCTGCGGCACGGACGCGCCCGTGGGGACGGCCGCCGCGGACAGCGCCCACAGGGGAGCGTGAGCGAGGGCGAGGGACGTGAAGGCGAGCCCCGACAGCGTGTGCACGAGCACACCGGGGATCAGCACGGCGCGCTGGCCGTAGCGGTCGGCGAGACGGCCGCTGTAGGGGGCGCACAGCGCCATGGAGACGCCGGTGACGGCCGCGGCGGCACCGGCCGCGCCGTAGGAGCCGGTGGTGTGCTGCACCAGCAGCACGATGGAGATGGTGAGCATCGCGAACGGCTGGCGCGCCGCGAAGCCGGGGAGCAGGAACGTCCAGGCGTCGCGGGTGCGCAGCAGCTGTCCGTATCCCGGGCGGGAGGTGACCGTGGATGCCACGGCCCGTGCCTTTCTGCCGCCTGGTAGCGCGGCCCACGTGGGCCGGGGCGCCGAGAGCTGTCCTCTTGCGCGGACTGCGGTAGATGCCGGCACTCACTGCGGAGGGCTTCTCGGCCGCCATACGGTCGCGCCAGCACTGCGTCAGGCAGAGTTGGTCGATCAGAATGCGCCTTCATCGTACAGGGATCAACACCTGGTGCACCTGTGAAAACGAGCACCACGCACGCGTTCACCTGTATTTGGCGGGAGTGTGAACCGTACGAAACATGCCCTTAACGGCCCGCGCCAGTGCTGCCCGTTCCGAGCCAGCCGGCCAGCTTGCCGCCGTGACCCACCGCGCGGAGCCGTTTTTCCGCAGCGTCCCGGACGGGATCGGTGGCGACGACGAGCAGTTCGTCCCCGTGCCGCAGCACCGTCGTCGGAAGGGGAACAAACGATTTTCCATCCCGTACGACGAGGGTGACGGCGGCGCCGGCGGGCAGCCGCAGCTCGTTGACCTCGACGCCGTGCATCTTCGACCCCTCGGGGATCGCGACCGACAGCAGGTGCCCGCGCAGCCGCTCCAGGGGCGCCGATTCGACGCCCAGGTCGGCGGCCTCGGGCTCCCCGCCCAGCCGCAGCTTGCGTGCCAGCCAGGGCAGCGTCGGCCCCTGGACCAGGGTGTAGACGACGACCAGGACGAAGACGATGTTGAAGATGCGGCGGCTTTCCTCGACGCCGTTCACCATGGGGATCGTCGCCAGGATGATGGGCACGGCTCCGCGCAGCCCGGCCCAGGACATCAGCGTCTGCTCCTGCCATGGCACCCGGAACGGTGTGAGGCACAGCACGACGCTGAGGGGGCGGGCCACCATGGTGAGCACGAGGCCGATGACGAGTGCGGGCAGCACGTCGTCGCCCAGCTCGTGCGGGGTGACCAGGAGGCCGAGCAGCACGAACATGCCGATCTGGGCGATCCAGCCGAGGCCGTCGGCGAACCCGCGCGTGGCCGGCCAGTGCGGCAGTTTCGCGTTGCCCATGACCATCGAGGCGAGGTAGACGCCCAGGAAGCCGCTGCCGTGCGCCAGTGAGCCGGCCGCGTACGCGGTGACGGCGATTGCCATGACGGCGATCGGGTACAGGCCGGAGGCGGGCAGCGCGACGTGCCTGAGGCCCCAGGAGCCCAGCCAGCCGACCGCGAGGCCGATGGCGGCGCCGATGGCCAGCTCCAGGCCTATCTCGCCCAGCAGCACATACCAGTGCTCGACGGGGCCCGCCGTGGAGAAGGCGACCACCAGGATGACCACCGGGGCGTCGTTGAAGCCGGACTCGGCCTCCAGGGTGCCCGTCACGCGCGCGGGCAGGGGGATCTTGCGCAGGACGGAGAAGACCGCCGCCGCGTCCGTCGAGGACACCACCGCGCCGATGATCAGCGCCTGCCGCCACTCCAGCCCCACCACGAAGTGTGCGGCCGTGGCGGTGACGCCGACGCTCACCGCGACGCCGGCCAGCGCCAGGGCGGTGGCGGACGGCAGGGCCGGCTCGATCTCCTTCCACTTCGTGCCGAGACCGCCCTCGGCGAGGATCACGACCAGGGCGGCGTAGCCGATGACCTGGGTCAGTTCGGCGTTGTCGAAGTGGATGTCGCCGATGCCGTCCTGGCCCATGGCGATGCCGATCCCCAGGTACACGAGCAGGCTGGGGAGCCCGCTGCGCGAGGAGATCCGGACCGCTGCGACGGCGACGAGCAGGACGAGTGAGCAGACGAGCAGGAGCTGGTTGAGGTGGTGGACAGTCAGCGGCGGTTCCCTTCACAGGCGTGCGCGAATCGCGCACGGGCGCGCACGTGCATTGGATACATCGGACACGAAGCGGCACGCCCCGAGCCCAACTACTTCGTTACCTTACCTAACTCTTGACGATTTCTTGACGCTTGCCGGGGCAAGATCGAACGTTCTTCCGTGCTGGTACCCGACTCCGCGTCAAGTGGCGCGAGGCCCTGCGCCTATGGTTGCTCCAGCACTCCAGGACCGCCTGCCGCTCGCGTTAGGACAGCAAGGACAGCGATGCCCCCCAACACCACCGCCACATCGGGTGACAAGCCCGGCAAGTCCGGCAGGAAGAAGGGGCGCAAAGCCCGTTTGATCGTGCTTGTGCTGGTGCTGGCCATCATCGGAGGCATCGCCTACGGCGCCTATTGGTCCATCAGCACCGTCCGCGCGTCCTTCCCGCAGACCAAGGGTTCGATCACACTCGAGGGCCTGTCCGGGGCCGTCGACGTGAAGCGGGACGGCTACGGCATCCCGCAGATCTACGCGGATTCCGACGAGGACCTGTTCATGGCGCAGGGCTACGTCCAGGCGCAGGACCGGTTCTACGAGATGGACGTCCGCCGGCACATGACGTCCGGCCGCCTGTCGGAGATGTTCGGCAAGGGCCAGGTCGACAACGACGAGTTCCTGCGCACGCTGGGCTGGGACCGCGTAGCCCAGCAGGAGTACGACACCAAGCTGTCGCCCGCCACCAAGAAGTACCTTCAGGCGTACGCCAAGGGAGTCAACGCCTACCTCAAGGGCAAGGACGGCGCGGACATCTCCCTGGAGTACGCGGCCCTGGGCTTCACCAACGACTACAAGCCCGCCGAGTGGACGCCGGTCGACTCGGTCTCCTGGCTGAAGGCGATGGCCTGGGACCTGCGCGGCAACATGCAGGACGAGATCGACCGCGCCCTGATGACCAGCCGTCTCGGCCCGCAGCAGATCGCCGATCTGTACCCGCAGTACCCGTACGACCGCAACCAGGCGATCGTCCAGGAAGGCGAGTACGACGAGCTGACCAAGACGTTCAAGCAGAGCGACGGCGACACCGGAAGTGAGAGCAGCTCGGACGACAGCTCCACGAGCGGCAGCACGGGCGGCACCAGCGGCAGCACCGGAACGTCGAACGGCTCGGGCTCGGCCCTGCAGAGCCAGCTCTCGGGCCTCTACAACGTCCTGGACGACCTGCCCACGGCCGTCGGTGTGAACGGCAACGGCATCGGCTCCAACTCCTGGGTCGTCGCCGGGAAGTACACGATCACCGGCAAGCCGCTGCTGGCCAACGACCCGCACCTGTCGGCCTCGCTGCCGTCCGTCTGGTACCAGATGGGCTTGCACTGCCGCACCCTGTCGGCCAAGTGCCAGTACGACGTCTCCGGCTACACCTTTGCGGGCATGCCCGGTGTGATCATCGGCCACAACCAGACGATCTCCTGGGGCATGACCAACTCGGGCGTCGACGTGACCGACCTCTACCTGGAGAAGCTCTCCGGGAACGACGGCTATATCTACAACAAGAAGGTCAAGCCCTTCACCACGCGCGAGGAGACCATCAAGGTCGCCGGCGGCACGGACAAGAAGATCGTCGTCCGGCAGACGGAGGACGGGATGCCCCTGCTGTCCGACCGTGACGACGAGCTCGTCAATGTCGGCAAGAAGGCCACCGTCGACACCGCGGCGCCCGACCGGGGCGACGGTTACGGCGTCGCCCTGAAGTGGACCGCGCTGGAACCGGGCACCTCCATGGATGCCGTCTTCGCCATGAACAAGGCGAAGGGCTGGGACGATTTCCGCGCCGCGGCCAAGCTCTTCGACGTGCCGTCGCAGAACCTCGTCTACGCCGACACCGCGAACCACATCGGCTACCAGCTGCCCGGAAAGATCCCCACGCGCGCGAAGGGTCTGGACGGCTCGATCCCCGCGCCCGGCTGGGACTCCAGGTACAAGTGGACCGGCTACATCACCTTCGCCAAGCTGCCCTACGAATACGATCCCGCGCGCGGGTACATCGTCACCGCCAACCAGGCCGTCGTCGACAAGGACAAGTACCCCTACACGCTCACCACGGACTGGGGCTACGGCGCCCGCAGCCAGCGGATCACCGACCTGATCAAGGGCAAGATCAAGGGCGGCGGCAAGATCTCCACCGACGACATGCGGCAGATGCAGCTGGACAACGACAGCCAGATCGCCCGGCTGCTCGTGCCCACCCTGCTGAAGATCAACCTGGACGACCCGGACGTCCGTGAGGCGCAGAAGCTGCTGCAGGGCTGGGACTACACCCAGGACGCCGACTCGGCGGCGGCCGCCTACTTCAACGCGGTCTGGCGCAACATCCTCAAGCTGGCCTTCGGCAACAAGCTGCCCAAGGAGCTGCGCGTCGAGGGGCAGTGCCTGTGGGTCGACCCCGTCAACAGCACCGGTCCGGTCGACGACACCGACAAGGTCCGCGAGTGCGGTGAGCGCGACGCCGACCAGGCGCAGCCGGACGGCGGCGACCGCTGGTTCGAGGTCGTGCGCAACCTCATGCAGAAGACCGACAGCGAGTGGTGGACGACGCCCAAGTCGGTCAGCGGCCGCCCCGGTGCCGACCACAACCGCGACAAGCTGTTCGAGCGGGCCCTGATCGACGCGCGGTGGGAGCTGACCGCCAAGCTCGGCAAGGACATCGACACCTGGAGCTGGGGGCGGCTGCACCGCCTGTTCCTGAAGAACCAGACGCTGGGCACCGAGGGCCCCGGCTTCCTGCAGTACGTCCTCAACCGCGGCCCGTGGAAGCTCAGCGGCGGCGAGGCGGCGGTCAACGCGACCGGCTGGAACGCGGCCGGGGGCTATGGCGTCGTGTGGGTGCCGTCGATGCGGATGGTGGTCAACCTCGACGACCTCGACAAGTCGAAGTGGATCAACCTCAGCGGCGCCTCGGGGCACGCCTTCAGCGCCCACTACACCGACCAGACGGGCAAGTGGGCCAACGGCGAGCTGCTCGACTGGTCCTTCTCGAAGAAGGCGGTCGACGACAGCACCAGTGACACCTTGGTCCTCAAGCCCTGAGCGGCCACGGTGACACGGTGAAAGGGGTCCTCCACGCGCGCGTGGAGGACCCCTTTCATCTTCTTTCGTCTTTCCCATATCCGGTGAAGGCGGGCGCATCAGGTGAAGCGGCGCACTCCCGAGGGCGTCACGACGGCGTGCACCGGTCGGTCGTGCGGTTCCACGGGGACCCGCTCGACGACCTCGCCGTCGTACAGAAGCACCGCCAGGGAGGGACGGGCGTCGGAGTCCGCCAGCCGGGCCAGCACGCGGTCGTACGACCCTCCGCCGCGGCCCAGCCGCAAGCCGCGCTCGTCGACCGCGAGCCCCGGCAGCAGCACCACGTCGGCATCCGTCACGGCGTCCGGGCCGAGGCGCTCGCCGGACGGCTCCAGGAGGGCCATCTTCCCGCCGTGCCGGATCGGCGCGAGGGAGCCCTCGCCGGCGTAGGCGCCCCAGTCGAGGTCGTTGTCGGGCAGGAGTGCGGGGAGGAGTACACGCACGCCCCGCGCGCGCAGCGCGTCCAGCAGCGCCAGGGTGCCGGGTTCGGTGCCCACGGAGACGTACGCCGCCACCACGCGCGCGTGCGTCAACTCGGGCAGCTCCAGGGCGCGGGCGGCCAGTGCGACGGCAGCCCGGCGCACGTCATCCGACGTCAACCTGTTCCTCGCGGCGAGGAGCTCTCGCCGCAACATACCTTTGTCAGGCTCTGGTCCGTCTTCGAGGTGACTCATATGTCGCTCCTGCATTGCTCCCGCACTCCTCACGCACTGTTCCAACGCGGTCATATGATCATGAATTAACCGGAGCTACAGATTTCTCTCAAAGTCACCGGATAAGGTTGCCGCCATGACTCAGTCGCACCCCAGGATCAGCAAGGCTGTCATCCCCGCAGCCGGCCTCGGTACCCGGTTCCTGCCGGCCACCAAGGCCACTCCCAAGGAGATGCTGCCCGTCGTGGACAAGCCGGCTATCCAGTACGTGGTCGAGGAGGCCGTCTCCGCGGGTCTCGACGACGTCCTCATGGTCACGGGTCGTAACAAGCGTCCCCTGGAGGACCACTTCGACCGCAACTACGAACTCGAGTCGGCGCTGCAGAAGAAGGGCGACGCCGCCAGGCTCGCCAAGGTCCAGCAGTCCAGCGACCTCGCGACGATGCACTACGTGCGACAGGGCGACCCCAAAGGCCTCGGACACGCGGTGCTGTGCGCGGCCCCGCACGTCGGACAGGAGCCGTTCGCCGTCCTCCTGGGGGATGACCTGATCGACCCCCGCGACCCCCTGCTCCAGCGGATGATCGAGGTCCAGGAACGGCACGGCGGCAGTGTCGTCGCGCTCATGGAGGTCGCCCCCGCGCAGATCCACCTCTACGGCTGCGCGGCCGTCGAGCCCACCGCGGAAGGCGACGTGGTCAAGGTGACCGGCCTCGTCGAGAAGCCGGACCCGGCGGACGCCCCGTCGAACTACGCGATCATCGGACGCTACGTCCTCGACCCGAGCGTGTTCGGCATACTCCGCAAGACCGAGCCCGGCCGCGGCGGCGAGATCCAACTCACCGACGCCCTCCAGCAGCTCGCACAGGACGAGAAGGTCGGCGGCCCCGTCCACGGCGTCGTCTTCAAGGGGCGGCGCTATGACACCGGCGACCGTGGCGACTATCTGCGTGCCATTGTCAGACTCGCGTGCGAACGTGAAGATCTGGGTCCGGACTTCCGGTCCTGGCTTCGCAGTTACGTCACCGAGGAGATGCAGCCACTTTGAGCACCGCCGCGCCCCGCCCCGCCGGCCAGGACCGCCTTTGGTCGGTGGACGAACACCTGGCGGACATCCTCGCCGCAGTCCGCCCCCTGGAACCCATCGAGCTCCAACTGCCCGACGCCCAGGGCTGCGTCCTCGTCGAGGACGTCACGGTGCCGGTCTCACTGCCGCCCTTCGACAACAGCTCGATGGACGGGTATGCGGTGCGGGTCGCGGATGTCGCGGGCGCGAGCGAGGAGTTCCCGGCGGCGCTGGACGTCGTCGGGGACGTCGCGGCGGGCCAGCAGGCTGACCTGCTGTACGTGGGACCGGGGCAGGCCGCCCGGATCATGACCGGCGCCCCGCTCCCGTCCGGCGCCGAGGCGGTCGTCCCCGTGGAGTGGACCGACGGCGGGCTCGGCGAGGGCCCCGTCAGCGGGATGCGCGCCCGCAGTCTCGCGCCCGAGCAGGCCTCGGGACACGTGCGCGTGTACCGGCCCGCCGAGGCACGCGCGCACGTGCGCGCGAAGGGCAGCGACGTGAAGGCCGGCGACCGCGCCCTCGACGCCGGAACCGTCCTCGGCCCGCCCCAGATCGCCCTGCTCGCCGCGATCGGACGCGGCACTGTACGCGTACGCCCGCGCCCGCGCGTGGTCGTCATGTCCACCGGCAGCGAACTCGTCCAGCCCGGCGAGGAACTGGCCCACGGCCAGATCTACGACTCCAACAGCTTCGCCCTCACCGCGGCCGCCCGCGACGCCGGCGCCATCGCCTACCGGGTCGGCGCGGTCGCCGACGACGCCGACACCCTCCGCTCCACCATCGAGGACCAGCTCGTCCGCGCCGACCTCGTCGTCACCACCGGCGGCGTGAGCGTGGGGGCCTACGACGTCGTCAAGGAGGCCCTGGAGCACGTCGGCGACGAGGACGAGGCGGGCAGCGGCATCGAGTTCCGCAAGCTCGCCATGCAGCCGGGCAAGCCTCAGGGCTTCGGCTCCATCGGCCCCGACCACACCCCCCTGCTGGCCCTGCCCGGCAACCCGGTGTCGTCGTACGTCTCCTTCGAGCTGTTCGTCCGTCCCGCCATCCGCACGCTCATGGGCCTCGACGACGTGCACCGGCCCACCACGCGCGCGAAGCTGACCGCCGAGAAGGCGCTGACCTCGCCGAAGGGCCGCAGGCAGTTCCTGCGTGCCACCTACGCCGACGGCGCCGTCAGCCCCGTCGGCGGGTCCGGCTCCCACCTGGTCGCGGCCCTCGCGCACGCCGACTCGCTGATCGTCGTTCCCGAGGACGTGGAGTCCGTCGAGCCCGGCACCGAGGTCGACGTGGTCCTCCTCGGCTGAGCACGCCTGGTTGGGGGTACCGTGTCGCGCACAACAGGCCCGACCGGGAGCGCCGACAGAGCATGAGTACGCACGACCGACTGACGCACATCGACGACGCGGGCGCGGCCCGCATGGTCGACGTATCCGGCAAGGACATCACCGCGCGCACCGCGCGGGCCAGCGGCCGTGTCCTCGTCTCACCCCGGGTGGTCGAGCTGCTGCGCGGCGAGGGGGTGCCCAAGGGTGACGCCCTCGCCACCGCGCGGATCGCCGGCATCATGGGCGCCAAGCGCACCCCCGACCTCATCCCGCTGTGCCACCCGTTGTCGGTCTCCGGTGTGAAACTGGAATTGTCGGTCGCGGACGACGCCGTGGAGATCACCGCCACGGTGAAGACGACGGACCGCACGGGCGTCGAAATGGAGGCTCTCACCGCGGTCTCCGTCGCCGCGCTCACCGTGATCGACATGGTCAAGGCGGTCGACAAGGGAGCGGTCATCACGGACGTGCGCGTGGAGGAGAAGACGGGCGGCAAGTCGGGCGACTGGAGCCGTTCATGACAACCGACGTCGGGTACCGGGCGCTCGTCGTGACCGCCTCCAACCGGGCAGCCGCCGGGGTCTACGAGGACAAGGGCGGCCCGCTGGTCGCGGACGGCCTCAAACGGTTCGGCTTCGCCGTCGAGGGGCCGCAGGTCGTCCCCGACGGCGACCCGGTCGAGGCCGCGCTGCGGGCGGGCGCCGAGGCCGGCTACGACGTCATCGTGACCACCGGCGGCACCGGCATCTCGCCCACCGACCGCACCCCCGAGGCGACGCGCAGCGTGATCGACCACGAGGTGCCGGGGATCCCCGAAGCCATCCGCGCCTACGGCCGGGAGAAGGTGCCGACGTCGGCGCTCTCCCGGGGCCTGGCCGGGGTCGCGGGCCGCACCCTGATCGTCAACCTGCCCGGCTCCACCGGCGGGGTGAAGGACGGTCTCGCCGTCCTGGAACCCCTGCTGATCCACGCCGTCGACCAGATCCGCGGCGGTGACCACCCCAGACCCGGGGCCGGCCCGGGGGGTGCGAGCTGAACAGCGCATCCTGGCCCGTGGAGCTCGCCGAGGGCGACATCGTCCTGCGGCCGATAAAGCTGCGCGACCAGCGGGCCTGGCGCGAGGTCAACCGGCGCAACCGGGACTGGCTGCGCCCCTGGGAGGCGACCATCCCGCCGCCCGCCCCGAGCGGGCCGATCGCGCACCGGCCGACCTACCGCCAGATGGTCCGGCACCTGCGGGCCGAGGCGAACGCCGGGCGGATGCTGCCGTTCGTCATCGAGTACCAGGGGCGGCTCGTCGGGCAGTTGACGGTGGCCGGGATCACCTGGGGGTCGATGTGCTCGGGTCACGTCGGCTACTGGGTGGACGAGTCGGTGGCCGGCCGCGGGGTGATGCCGACGGCGGTGGCGCTCGTCGTGGACCACTGTTTCCGGACCGTCGGACTGCACCGCATCGAGGTCTGCATTCGCCCCGAGAACGGCCCCAGCCGCCGGGTCGTGGAGAAACTCGGATTCCGTGAGGAAGGGCTGCGGCCGCGCTATCTCCACATCGACGGCGCCTGGCGCGACCATCTCGTCTTCGCGCTCACGGCGGAGGAGGTCCCGGAAGGCCTGCTGAGCAGGTGGCGGCGAGCGCGCTCGCAGAACGCGTCCAATTGAAAAAACGTGTCGAATAAGCGTTCGAAAATGATCGGTTGATCGCATCGGTCGCAAAAAAAGCTCGAAATATCAGCCAGATCGTGCGACACACCGGCTCAATTGGCGGATGGCCTCATGCAAACCCCTCTACCGTGTGAGGCGTGAGCAGCAGCGGCCTCATCTACGCAGTCATTGTCGGGGCCTGGGCCGCCTACTTGGTGCCGATGTGGCTCCGTAGGCAGGACGAGCTGAACGAGGCCCGTCCGACGGAACGCTTCAGCACCGCCATCCGGCTGCTGTCCGGAAGGGCGGGTATGGAGCGCCGGTACGCCAGGGACCTGCGGGCGCGCTCCACCGAGGAGGGGGAGCAGGGCGCCGACTCGGACGCCGTCACCGACTCGGTGGACGTCCGGGCCTTCGCCATGCCTCCGACCCGCCCGCAGGTGAAGGCGCCGGTTCCGGAGCGAGAGCAGGAGCGGGGGCAGGAACGCGGTCAGGAACGCGGTCAGGAGCGGGCGCAGGAACGAGGGCCGGGGCGTCCGGAGACGGCGCGTGAACCGGCGCGCGATCCGGCGGCCAAGCCCGCACGGGACCAGCGGGACCAGCGGGACCAGCGCGAACAACGGGACCAGAGCTCCGCCCCCGCACGCGAAGGGAGCCCCGCTCCGGCGGGCCGGCGAGTGCCGGTCGCGCGGCGCGCTGCCTCCGCGCAGGCGTCCGCCGCACGCGCCCAGCGCTCGAAGTCGCTCGCACGCCGCAGGCGCACCACCGTGATGCTCTTCCTCGCCTTCACGCTCGGCGCGATCGTCGCGGCGGTCGGCGGCCTCGCGTTCCTCTGGGCGCCCGGTGTGCCCGCCGTCCTGCTCAGCGCCTACATCGCGTACCTGCGCTCCCAGGAGCACCGCCGCTTCGCCTACCAGATGGACCGCAGACGCGCCGAGGTCGCCGCGCAGCGGCTGCGGGAGCGTCAGCCGCGCCGACGCGCCCCCGCCCCGGCGAACGCGTCCTCCCTCGACCCCGGCCCCGACGCCGGCGCAGAGGAGCCGCACGAGGCCCCCGAACCGGAGACCGACCCGGGCCTGCTGGCGCTCGCCGCGGACCGCAGGGCGCTCGTCGAGCAGACCGACCACGCGGAGTGGGTCGACCAGCAGCGCGAGCGGCAGCGCCGGCCCGGCCACGGCGAGAGCTGGGACCCGGTACCCGTACCGCTGCCGACGTACGTGACCGCCCCGGTCGCCCCCCGGGCCACCTCCGACGTGGACCTCGGAGCGCCGGACGCCTGGAGCTCGGCCCGGTCCAGCTCGGTCGCACCGGAACAGGAAGCGGCGGACGCCGGGGACGTACCGGCCGGGGAGCCGGAAGACGCGGATCGCGCGGAGGACCGGGCGGCGGACGGCGACGAGCGCAGCGACGCCCGACGCGCGGCCTCGGCCCGGCGCTCGCGCGAACGCGGACGCACCCCGCTGTTCGACCAGTACGAGGACGGCGAGCGTCCCCGCGCCGCCAACGAATAAGGACCCTGGCGCCCCCGCGCACCCCGCTCCCGGCCTCGGGGAACGGATTTCCAAGCAGGCCGATGGGGGTGCTAGAGTTTCACTCGTTGCAAGGGCCTGTGGCGCAGTCCGGTAGCGCACCTCGTTCGCATCGAGGGGGCCAGGGGTTCAAATCCCCTCAGGTCCACGCAGCATAGAGCCCCCGTCGGGTTACCGGCGGGGGCTCTATCGTGTTCACGGGTGGTGGTCAGGGTGTGGGGGCCGGGCCATGGTCAGGGCCTGGCGGGTGGTCGTAGGGCCGTTGTCGCCGTGGAGGTCAGGGCGGTCGTCACGGCGAGCAGAGTGCATGCTGCTGTGGTCCCGGCGAGGGCCGGCCAGGGCAGGGTGAGCGGGGCCGGGGCCGAGAGCTGGTGGAGGGCGGCTGTCAGGGCGGCCAGGTTGGCGGACGTCACCAGCAGGCCCAGCAGGCCTCCCACCGCGACGACCGTCAGCGCCTCCGTGGCGACCAGCCGCAGCACCTGCCCGCCCGTCGCGCCGGCCAGCCGCAGCGCCGTCAGCTCGCGCCGGCGTTCGGCGGCCGACATGAGCAGGGTGTTGGCGAGCGAGATGCCGGTGTAGAGCAGCGCGATGCCGAGGACGAGCAGCAGGCCGAGCCGGGTCGTCCGGTCGGTCTGCGGGTAACTCGCCCGCACCCACTGCGCCTTGCTCAGCACCCGCACCCCGTCGACGGCCCGCAGCCCCGCAGCGACCGCCGCCGCGTCGGCCCCCGCCCGTACCCGCACGTCCACCCGGTCGACGCCCGTGCCGGCCGGGCCGCCCGCGTTGGCCGGGGTGACGTACGCCCCGTTGTCCCCCGTGCCCGTCGCCAGGACGGCGGCGACGCGGAGGGTCTTCGGGGCGCCGTCCCCGAGCCACACCCGCACCCGCTGCCCCACCCGGTGCCGGGCCCACTCCTCGGTCACGACGATCGACGCGTCGTCGAGGTCGGCGAGCCGTCCGGCCGTCACCGGCAGCCGTACGGTCTCCGCGAGCAGCTTCGGATCGGCCGCCCGGGCCTCGGACTTCACGAGCGCCACGCCGTCCTCCAGGGTGTACACGGCGGTCGCGGTGGAGGCCGACACCAGCGTGCCGGGGACCTGTCGCAGGCGCTCGACGGCCGCCGCCCGCACGGTCGTTCCGGCCTGTGGCGTCACCACGAAGTCGGCGGCCGTCTGCTGCCGCACCTCTGCCGCCCGGGCCTCGTTCAGTGTGGCCGTCGCGCCCAGCAGGGACCCGGCGAGCGCCACCGTGACCAGGACGGGCGCGGCCACGGCGGCGGTACGGCGCACCCCGGCGACCGCGTTCGCCCGCGCCAACAGGCCGACCGCGCCAGGGAGTCGGGGCGCCAGCGGGCGCACCAGCACGGGCGCCAGCAGTGCCACCGCCGTGATGAGCAGCATCGGGCGGCTGATGTACGTCTTGCGGTGCAGCAGGTCGCCCGGGTCGCTGACCAGCGCGTACGCCAGGGTCGCGGCGGCCGTGAGCAGCAGTGCCGTACCGCACAGGCGCCGTCCCCGGGTCAGGGCCCGGCCGTCGACCGAGGCCTCGCGCAGGGCCTGCGCGGGGGCGGTCCGCCCGGCCCGCCAGGACGCGGCGGCCGCACCGCACAGAGCGACCAGCAGGCCCGTCCAGAAGGCGAGGTGGTAGGGCCAGACCGCGGCCGCACGGCCGCCGATCGTGTACCAGGCCGGGGCGAGCCCGCCGTCGACCACCAGGTCGGCCAGGAGCGGGGCGGCGTACGCGCCCAGCGCGCAGCCCGTCGCCGAGGCGAGTGCGCCGACCAGCAGCGCCTCCGTCAGGACCGTCCGCCGGATCTGGCCGGGAGTGGCGCCGGCGGTGCGCAGCAGCCCGAACTCGCGGCGCCGCCTCTCGACCGCGAAGGCGAAGGTGGACGCCACGACGAACACGGACACGAAGGCGGTCACGCCCCCGGCCGTGCCGAACAGGGCGTTCAGCGCGGTCAGGGCCTCGGCGTCCCGGCCCGGGTCGGCGTCGGCCAGACGGCGACTGTCCCCGGTGAGGACCCGCACGTCGGCGTCGGCGTCGGCGTCGGCGACCGCCGTCCGGACGGCCGTGGCCGTCGCCTCCACCGCCAACTGGACCGGCCCCGGGGCGAGTCGGGCGGCTTGCGCGTCCGGGTAGAACACGGCGTTCTCGAAGCCGCGTCCCCGTACCGTGCCGACGACCCGCAACGCGCCGTCCGGGGTGCGCAGTTCGGTGCCTACGCGCGCCCAGACGCCGGACGTCACGACCTCACCGGCCGTCTCGGGCGCCCGGCCCGCGGTCAGTTCGTACGGGGCGAAACGTGCCGTCGACCAGGGGTGGCCGACGAGATCGGCGGGGGCGTGCGGCGCGGTGACGGTGACGGGGAAGGCGCGGTCCTCGGTGACCGGGCCGACGGCGCGGAGCGCGGCGACGGTCTTGGCGGGGATCGGGCGCGGTCTTGCCAGGGCCGTCGACTGCTCGCCGTTCGAGGTGGGGACGCGCAGGGTGTCCTGGCCCCGGACCACCACCGGCGCCGCCGCGAACCGCTCGGGCGCGCGCACGGGCGCCTTCTGTGACGCGGCCAGCGCCTGGCCCATCACGGTGAGCAGCGCGACGCCGAGCGCGAGGGCGACGAAACTGCCGGCGAACGCGACCCACCGGGCGCGCAGGGTGCGCAGCGCGATGCTCAGCATGAGGTGCTCACCGCCGGGCGGGTCGCCGCCGGGACCCCGGTCTCCAGCCCGGTCTCCAGCCCGGCCATCCGGGCCGCGATCTCCTCCGCGGACCCGCCTGCTCCCGTTCCTGCTCCCGTTCCCGCTCCCGTTCCCGTTCCTGCTCCCGCGCCCGTCAGTTCGCCGTGTACGCGGCCGTCGACCAGGAAGATCACGCGGTCCGCGTAGGAGGCGGCGAGGGGGTCGTGGGTGACCATGACGACCGTCTGGCCGCGCTCGTCGACCAGGGAGCGCAGCAGGGTCAGGACCTCGCGGCCGGTGGTGGAGTCCAGGGCGCCGGTCGGCTCGTCGCCGAACAGGACCTCCGGGCGGGTGATCAACGCGCGGGCCAGGGCGACGCGTTGTCGCTGCCCGCCGGAGAGCTGGCCGGGCCGGTGACCGGCGCGGTCGGCGAGTCCGACCTGCCGCAGGGCCTCGCGGACCCGCGCCTTCGGCGGGCGGCGGCCGGCCAGCCGCAGCGGGAGGGCGACGTTCTGCTCGGCGGTGAGGGCGGACAGCAGGTTGTACGACTGGAAGACGAAACCGATCCGCTCCCGGCGCAGCAGCGTCAGCCGTCGCTCGCTCAGTCCGGTCAGTTCGCTCCCGCCGATCCGCACCGACCCCGAGGTCGGCCGGTCGAGCCCGGCGGCGCACTGCAGCAGCGTCGACTTGCCCGAGCCGGACGGTCCCATCACGGCCGTGAACGAGCCGCGGGGGAGGGCGAGGGTGACGTCGTCGAGCGCGGTGACCCCGGTGTCCGCGGCACCGTATCGCCTGCTCACGGAGGTCAGTTGGACGGCGTGTGTGGTCATGGCTCCACGAAACCGTGCGCCCCGCTGTCCGGTCTGTGGGGCAGGGGCGAGACTTGGGGTAGGGCCAGGCATACCTCCGGTCCTCCGTCCAGCCCGGTGGTTCCGGCGCGGCGCCCCTTCTACGGTGATCCGCATGCAACCCCGACCCGCGTCCGTGACCGCGCCTGCGTCCGTGCCCGCGTCCGTGACCGTGCCCGCGTCCGCGTCCATGACCGTGTGGCAGGCTCTGGCCCGCCCCGACTACCTGGTGTCGCCGTGGCCCTGGCGGGCGGCCGGCTATCTGCTGACCGGGGCGGTCACCGGGGCCGTCGTCCTGGTCGTCCTGGTCGCGCTGGTGGCGGTGGGCGGTGTGCTCGCGGTCGTCCTGGTCGGGTTGCCGCTGCTCGCCGTCGTCGCGTTCGCCGGGCTGCCCGTGGCCGCCCTGGAGCGGCGTCGGCTGCGGTTGGTCGACGCGGACGACGCACCCGGCACGCACGTCGAGCCGCCCGCGCCGGGCCTGCGCAGCTGGCTCACCACCCGCCTGCGAGAGCGTGCCACCTGGCGTGAGCTCGGCCACGCCCTCCTCACCGCCTGTCTGCTCTGGCCGGCCGAGGCGCTGCTGCTCACCGTCGCCCTGTTCCTGCCCTTGTCGGCGATCGCGACGCCCGTGCTGCTGGCGACGGTCGGCGAGGGCCGTGAGACGAAGGTGTTCAAGGCGTGGACGGTGACCGGCTGGACGGGCGCCCTCGCCGCGGCCGTGCTGGGCGTGCTGCTGCTGGCCCTCGGGGCGTACGCCGTCGGGGTCGCGGCGGGCGCCCGGGCCGCGCTGACCCGGCTCCTCGTCGCGCCGCGCGGGGGCGACCCGGAGGCCAGGGTGGTCGAACTGACCCGTTCCCGGGCGCGGTTGGTCGACGCGTTCGAGGCCGAGCGCCGCCGTATAGAACGCGATCTGCACGACGGAGCGCAGCAACGGCTGGTCGCCCTCGCCATGACCCTCGGCCTGGCCCGGCTCGACGCGCCGCCCGGCGGACCGCTCGCCGAACAACTGGCCCGCGCGCACGAGGAGGCGGGCGCGGCCCTGGCCGAACTGCGCGAGCTGATCCACGGCATCCACCCCAAGGTGCTCGCCGACTACGGCTTGGAGGCGGCCGTCGCCGACGCCGCCGACCGCTCGCCCGTCCCCGTGGACGTCGCGTTCGAGCCGCCCGCCCTGCGGCTCCCGCAGGCCGTGGAGGCCGCCGCCTACTTCGTGGTCCGCGAGGCCCTTGCCAACGTGGCCCGGCACAGCGGGGCGCGACGTGTGTGGATCACGGGGGAGCACGGTGCCGGACGGCTGGTCGTGGAGGTTCGGGACGACGGCCGTGGCGGCGCCGATCCGGTGCGCGGCACCGGCCTCACCGGTCTCGCCGACCGGGTGTCGGCGCTCGATGGAAGACTGACCCTGACCAGCCCGCCGGGCGGACCGACCCTGCTGCGTGTGGAGATCCCTTGCGAGCCGAGCGCGTTGACGGAAGCGACGAATGCGGCAAAAACGGCGAAAGTGACGGAAGTGGCGGACAGGGCCGGCCGCTCCGTGTAGTCCTCGCCGAGGACGGGGTTCTGCTGCGCGACGGTCTGACGACCCTCCTCACCCGCTTCGGCCACGAGGTCGTGGCCGCGGTCGGCGACGCGCAGGCGCTGCTGGCGGCGGTCGCCGAGCACGCGCCCGACGTCGTCGTCACCGACGTCCGCATGCCGCCCGGCTTCCAGGACGAGGGGTTGCGGGCGGCGGTCCGGCTGCGCGCGGAGCGGCCCGGGCTGCCGGTGCTCGTGCTCAGCCAGTACGTGCAGCGCGCGTACGCCGCCGAGCTCCTCGACTCCGGGGACGGCGCCGGCGTCGGCTACCTGCTCAAGGACCGGGTCGGGCAGGTGGAGGAGTTCGTGGACGCGCTGCGTGAGGTCGCGGCCGGCGGCACGGTCGTCGACCCGGAGGTCGTACGGCAGTTGCTGCGCCGGCGCCGCGACCCGCTGGCCCGGCTCACCCCGCGTGAGCGGGAGGTGCTGGAGCTGGTCGCGGAGGGGCGGTCCAACGGTGCGATAGCGCGCCGGCTGGTGGTGTCGGAGGCGGCCGTCGGCAAGCACATCGGCAGCATCCTCACCAAGCTGGACCTGCCCCCGGCGGACGACACCCACCGCCGGGTCCTGGCGGTCCTCACGTACCTCAGGAGCTGAGCGGCTTGGCGAAGCAGCGGCTCGACTCGTACTCCCGGTAGTAGCCGAACTTCGTGCACGGCGCGTATCCGCTGGAGGTGTACAGGGCGATGGCCTCGGGCTGCTCGGTGCCGGTCTCCAGGACCATGCGGAGCCGTCCGGCGTCCCGGGCGTCCTCCTCCAGGGCGGTGAGCATGCGTCGGGCCAGTCCGAGGCCGCGCATCTCGCGGATCACGTACATCCGCTTCAGCTCGGCGTCGCCGTCCTCGTTGCCTTCGCCGTTGCTGTCCTGGCTGCGCCAGCCGCCGGTGGCGACGGCGCGGTCCAGCTCGTCGTACGCGATGAGGTACACCCCGTGCGGCGGCCGGAAGTCGGACGGCTCCAGCGTGGTGGCGTCGCCGCCGTCGCCGTAGCGCTCGTGGTACTCGGCCTGGACCTCGTCGTTGAGCTTGACGGCGTCGGGGTGGTCGAAGGGGACTCTGCGTATATTCATGCTACTCACAGTAGTTTTATGCGTCCTCGTAAAAAAGTGAAATTCGGACCGGCTCCAGTGTGCAGGTAGCCGACCGGTATCGTGCCCGGGTGCTGACCGTGACCTCGGACAAGGGGTCCTTCCTGCTGGGTCGCCTGTGAGGTCTAGGAGAGTGTTTTGCTGACGGTGACCTCCGTGAACGTGAATGGACTGCGGGCCGCCGCGAAGAAGGGCTTCGTGGAGTGGCTCGCGGACACCTCCGCCGACGTGCTGTGTCTGCAGGAGGTGCGTGCCGAGCCGGAGCAGTTGCCGGAGGCGGTCCGCGCCCCCGACGGCTGGCACGTCACCCACGCCCCGGCCGCCGCGAAGGGCCGCGCCGGCGTCTCCCTCTACACGCGCCGCGAGCCGGACGCCGTCCGCGTAGGCTTCGGCTCGTCCGAGTTCGACGGCAGCGGCCGTTACGTCGAGGCCGACCTGCCCGGTGTGACGGTCGCCTCCCTCTACCTCCCCTCCGGCGAGGTCGGCACCGACCGGCAGGACGAGAAGGTCCGCTTCATGGACGAGTTCCTCGCCCACCTCAAGGACCTGCGCCGGCGCGCCGCCGCCGACGGCCGCGAGGTCCTGATCACCGGCGACTGGAACATCGCCCACCAGCAGGCCGACCTCAAGAACTGGCGCTCCAACACCAAGAACTCCGGCTTCCTCCCGGAGGAGCGGGACTGGCTGACCCAGGTCTTCGCCCCGGAGGACGGCGGGTACGTGGACGTCGTACGGTCGCTGCATCCGGACGTCGACGGGCCGTACACCTGGTGGTCGTACCGGGGGCGCGCCTTCGACAACGACTCGGGATGGCGCATCGACCTGCACGTCTCGACGCCCGGTCTCGCGGGCAGGGCCGTCAAGGGGCTCGTGGAGCGGGCCGCCACGCACGGCGAGCGCTGGTCGGACCACGCTCCGGTGACCGTCGTCTACGACCTGTAGGCCGATCACGAACTGTGGGCCGGCTACGACCTGTAGGCCCCGTCAGTTCCCTTTGCGCAGCCGGCGGTCCAGGGCCAGGGAGAGTTCCGCTTCCATCACGCTGCGGGCCAGGGGGCGCAGGCGGGGGAGGTCTTCCTCGGTGGCGTGGCGGAGGATCAGGGCGGTGAAGAGTTCGGCGAGGGCGTCGGCGTGTGCGCGGACGCGGGCGCCGGCGGCCAGCACCTCGGCGAGCGGGATGCCCTCGCGGACCAGGGCGGAGGAGACGTCCAGGAGCCGTCGGCTGATGTGGACGATCTCGTCGCCGTCGATGCCCAGGTAGCCGAGGTCGAGGGAGGCGGCGAGGTTCTCGGGGGTGACCTGGCCCTCGAAGCGGGCCGCGAGTTCCTCGGGGGTGAGGCGGATCGGTTCCTCCTCGGTGGGCCCGTCGAGGCCGAGGAGGTCGGCGACGCCGCGGCCGTGGTCGAGGGCGTCCGCCAGCTCCGCGATGCCGGTGAGGGTGTGGCCGCGCTCCAGCAGCGCGGCGATCGTGCGCAGCCGGGCCAGGTGATGGTCGTCGTACCAGGCGATACGGCCTTCGCGGCGCGGCGGCGGGAGTAGTTTGCGCTCGCGGTAGAAGCGCAGGGTGCGCACCGTGATGCCGGCCTCCCTGGCCAGTTCCTCCGTCCGGTACTCCCGCTTCTCGGTCACGGGCGAAAGCCTATGTCGTACCGCGGGTTACTTTCGTTCCTCTGGCCTCTACCCATCGGTACGGGGCTGCTCTACCCTCCCATTGCGCCAGTGTTCACTGGCAAGGTGCGCACGGCTGGGAGGTGTGTCGGGATGACCGAACACGTACGGGTGGCGGTGATCGGGTCCGGCTTCGGCGGGCTGGGGGCCGCCGTGCGGCTGCGCCGCGAGGGGATCACCGACTTCGTCGTCCTGGAGCGGGCGGGCAGCGTCGGCGGGACCTGGCGGGACAACGACTACCCGGGGTGCGCCTGTGACGTCCCCTCCCACCTGTACTCCTTCTCCTTCGCGCCCAACCCGGACTGGCCGCGCACCTTCTCCGGGCAGCAGCACATCCGCGCCTATCTGGAGCGGGTCACCGACGTGTTCGGGCTGCGCCCCCACCTCCGCCTCGACTCCGAGGTCCTGCGGATGACATGGGACGCGCAGGAGCTGCGCTGGGACATCGAGACCAGCTCGGGACGCTACCTCGCCGACGTCGTCGTCTCCGCGACCGGGCCGCTGTCCGACCCGAAGATCCCGGACGTCCCGGGGCTCGACACGTTCCCGGGCAAGGTCTTCCACTCGGCCCGCTGGGACCACGACCACGATCTCACCGGGCAGCGCGTCGCGATGGTCGGCACCGGCGCCTCCGCCATCCAGATCGTGCCCGCCCTCCAGCCCGACGTCTCCCGGCTGACGGTCTTCCAGCGCACCCCGCCGTGGGTGATGCCCCGCGTCGACCGGGCGATCAGCGGCGCCGAGCGCGCGCTCCACCGGGCGCTGCCCGTCACCGCCCAGCTGCGGCGCGGGCTGCTGTGGGGCATCCGGGAGCTGCAGGTCCAGGCGTTCACCAAGCACCCGAACGAGCTCGGCTTCGTCGAGCAGCTCGCGAAGCGCAACATGGCCCGGGCGATCAAGGACCCGGCCCTGCGCGCCAAACTGACCCCGGACTACCGCATCGGCTGCAAGCGGATCCTGCTGTCCAGCACCTACTATCCGGCCCTCGCGCAGCCCAATGTGGACGTCGTCGCGAGCGGGCTGAGCGAGGTCCGCGGGTCCGCGCTGGTCGCCGCCGACGGCACCGAGACCGAGGCCGACGCGATCGTCTTCGGCACCGGGTTCCATGTCACCGACATGCCGATCGCCGACCGGGTGGTGGGCGCCGACGGGCGGACCCTCGCGGAGAGCTGGCAGGACGGCATGGAGGCCCTGCGCGGCGCCTCCGCCGTCGGCTTCCCCAACTGGATGACGATCATCGGCCCCAACACCGGCCTGGGGAACTCCTCCATGATCCTCATCATCGAGTCCCAGCTGAACTACATGGCCGACTATCTGCGGCAGCTGAACGTCCTCGGGGGACGGGCGGCCCTGGACGCCCGTCCGAGCGCCCTGCACGCGTGGAACCGCCGGGTGCAGGAGCGGATGAAGCGCACGGTGTGGAGCACGGGCGGCTGTACCAGCTGGTACCTGGACGCCAGTGGCCGCAACACCACCATCTGGCCGGGCACGCCGAGCGAGTTCCGGCGCGCGACGCGACGCGTGGACCTCGCGGAGTACGAGGTCCTGCGCACCCCCGCCGCCGTCAAGAACGCCGCCGACGACGACGGGACGAGCGAGAAGAACGACGACACGAACAACGGGAAGAACGACGGGACGAAGGGCGAGACCATGGACGAGAAGAAGGACGAGGTGACCGCGTGAGCGTCTTCGGCGTCTCCCCCCGCGAGCTCACCGCCGTCTCCGCCGACGGCGCCCCGCTGCACGTCGAGGTGCACGGCCCCGAGACCGGCCCCGCCGTCGTCCTCGCCCACGGCTGGACCTGCTCGACCGCCTTCTGGGCGGCCCAGATCCGGGAGCTCGCCGCCGACCACCGGGTCATCGTCTACGACCAGCGCGGCCACGGACGCACCCCGCCGAGCGGGGTGTGCAGCACGGACGTCCTCGCCGACGACCTGGTGGCCGTCCTCGGCGCGACGCTCGCACCCGGCGAGAAGGCCGTGATCGCCGGTCATTCCATGGGAGGCATGACGGTGCTGGCGGCGGCCGCCCGGGACGCCTTCCGGGAGCACGCGGCCGCCGTCCTGCTGTGCAGCACCGGTGCGTCGCGGCTGGTCGCCGAGGCCACCGTGGTGCCGATCCGGCCCGGCCGGCTGCGGAGTCGGCTGACCCGGCAGGTCCTCGGGTCGAAGGCGCCCCTCGGGCCGGTCACGCCGGTCGCGAAGGCGATCCTCAAGTACGCCACGATGGGCGCCGGTTCGGCCCCGCACCTGGTGGAGACGTGCGCCCGGATCGTGCACGCCTGCCCGCGGCAGGTGCGCCACACCTGGGGGCATGTGTTGAGCCTGCTCGATCTCGACCACCGGATACGGGAGTTGAGCGTGCCGACGGCGGTGATCGTCGGCGCCGGCGACCGGCTCACCCCGCCGGTGCACGCCCGCCGGATCGCCGCCGAGCTCCCAAGGTGCGTCGGCCTGACCGAACTGCCCGGCCTCGGCCATATGACGCCGGTCGAGGCGCCCGAGCTCGTCACGGCACGCATCCGCGAACTCGTCACCGCCTACACCCCGAACACCACGCACACCACGCACACCCCGAACACCACGCACACCGTGAACACGCAGGTGAAGGAGGGCGCATGAGCGGCAGGGTGAGTCTCGAAGGGCAGGTCGCCGTGGTCACCGGGGCCGCGCGGGGCCTGGGCGAGCTGCTCGCCCGCAAGCTCTCCGCGCGCGGTGCGAAGGTCGCCCTGGTCGGCCTGGAAGCCGACGAACTCAAGCGGGTCGCCGAGCGGTTGCACGGCGACGGCGGTCACTGGTGCGCCGACGTCACCGACCAGGAGGCGATGACGCGGGTCGCGGCGGAGGTGAAGGAACGCTTCGGGAAGGTGGACATCGTCGTCGCCAACGCCGGTGTGGCGAGCGGCGGTCCGTTCGCCGACTCCGACCCGCAGGCCTGGCGCCGGGTCATCGAGGTCAACCTGATCGGCTCGGCGGTGACGGCCCGCGCCTTCCTGCCGGTGCTGCTGGAGAGCCGGGGCTATCTGCTGCAGATCGCCTCCCTCGCCGCGATCGCCCCGGCCCCCATGATGACGGCGTACTGCGCGTCGAAGTCGGGTGTGGAGGCGTACGCGCACAGTCTGCGCGCCGAGGTCGCCCACCGGGGCGTCCGGGTCGGCGTCGGCTATCTGTCCTGGACCGACACGGACATGGTGCGCGGGGCGGATCAGGACGAGGTGATGCGGGAGCTGCGGCAGCGGCTGCCGTGGCCGGCGAACAGGACGTACCCGCTGGGGCCGACGGCCGACCGGATCGTGGCCGGGATCGAGCGGCGCTCGGCGCATGTGTACGGGCAGGGGTGGCTGCGGGGGATGCAGGGCGTGCGCGGGTATCTGCCCGGACTGATCGGGAGGGTGGGCGCGCGGGAGATGCGGCGGTTCGCGCCCCGGGTGCAGGGGATGCGGACGGGGCTGGTGGGCGCGGGCGGCGCCGCCGACGAGCAGGCCCGACAGGCGAGGACTACGCAGCGTAGTTGATCGACATGCGCGCCGTGACCGCCCGTGTGAATCTGGTCGAGGCCTCACCACGGGGCCACGATCCCCTCATCTCCCACAGGAGTGAACCCACATGGGTATGAAGGACAAGTTCCAGGACCAGTCCGAGCAGTGGCAGCAGCAGGCCAAGCAGAAGGCCCAGCAGGCCAAGGAGCAGGTCCAGCAGCGCGGCAAGCGGCGTCCGGGCGAGGAGTCCGAGCGGATGCGTCCGGAGCGCGAGGAGTCGGAGCGCCGCTCGCCGGAGGCCCCGCACCACCGCGACGACGAAGCGTTCTGACGCACCGCTCCCGGCGGACGTCGAACAGCGGTTGACGGAAGGGGTGTCCCCGACGGGGGGCACCCCTTCTCGTGTGCCAACTCGCTGCTGCACACTGCTGGTTGACGCACAGGCGAGGGCGAGGGCGAGGGCGAGGGCGAGGGCGAGGGGGAGCCGGGCGTGCAGGATCTGACGGTCAACCTCATCGCTTCGCTGCTGGCGTTCGTCGTCGGCTGGCTCGGACGCGCCCTCCTGCAGTACCAGCGGACCAGGAAGCCTGCCGCGCGGGTGTGGCGGCTCGACCGGCGCAGGCGGGTGGTGATGGTCGTCGCGGAGTCGATGAGCGGGTCGCCGGGGCATCCGAAGATCTCCGAGACGGACGCCCTCGCGGCGATGAACCTGCGCCAGTTCCTCTCCCAGGAGCTGCGGCGGCACGAGGTGACCACGGTCCGGGCCAGGGCCTTCGTCATGGCGTCCGACGCCGAGGAGAACCTGGTGGTGATCGGCGGACCGGCGCGCAACGCCGTCTGGCAGGTGCTGGCCGACCGGCTGAACGCGCCGTACGGGTTCCGGCAGTATCCGACGGAGTACCGCATCGCCTCCGCGGACGGCGATGAGGAGTACGGGGCGTCGGCGGGGGACGCCACGACGCTCGTGGACCACGCGATCGTCCTGCTGGCCCGTAATCCCTTCGCGCCCGGCAGCCGCCTCGTGATGATCGCGGGCTGCGCCCTGCTGGCGACCTCGGGCGCGACCCAGCTCTTCGCCCGGGGCGAGATCCGCGCACTGGCCAAGGCGTACGACACGGCGTCGCCGTTGGCGCTCGTGGTGCGGGTGGAGAGCGTCGGCGGGTATGTGCGCAGGCCCGAGGTGGTGGCCGCGGCCACCTTCGCGCAGACCCCGACCGGCAGCAACGCCCCCGCCTCAGCCTCCTGACGTGCGTGGCGGCAGTTTCGGGCGGGAGCGGTCCGGGGTGTTGGCGTAGTCGGGCGGGATCGCCGGGGGGCTGGTGGTGAGGAGGTCGAGGGCGAGCTGGACGGCGTCGTCCAGTTGGGCGTGGCGGCCCTCGGCCCAGTCCAGAGGGGTGCGCTGGACCTCCAGGTCGGGGGTGACGCCCTTGTTCTCCACGGACCAGCCGTACGCGTCGAACCAGGCCGCGTTCATCGGGACGGTGATGACGGTGCCGTCGCCGAGCTGGTGGCGGCCGGTCATGCCGACGACTCCGCCCCATGTGCGCTGGCCGACCACCGGGCCGAGCTTCAGCAGCTTGAACGCGGCCGTGATCATGTCGCCGTCGGACGAGGTCGCCTCGTCGGCGAGGGCCACCACCGGGCCGCGCGGCGCGTTCGAGGCGTACGACACCGGCTGGGCGTTGCGCGTGAGGTCCCAGCCCAGGATGGTGCGCGTCAGCTTCTCCACGACCAGTTCGCTGATGTGGCCGCCCGCGTTGCCGCGCACGTCGACGATCAGCGCGGGCCGCGACACCTCCATCCGCAGGTCGCGGTTGAACTGGGCCCAGCCCGAGCCGCCCATGTCGGGGATGTGCAGGTAACCGCACCGGCCGCCGCTCAACTCCCGTACCACGGCCCGCCGTTTGGCCACCCAGTCCTGGTAGCGCAGGGGGCGC
The DNA here is from genome assembly GCF_044453465.1 of Streptomyces sp. NPDC051677. NCBI lineage: Bacteria > Bacillati > Actinomycetota > Actinomycetes > Kitasatosporales > Streptomycetaceae > Streptomyces > Streptomyces sp. NPDC051677. The sequence continues at coordinate 179,832 of NZ_JBITCT010000013.1, read as the reverse complement.
TCGTCGACGAGGGGGACCACGGCCACCCGGCGGGAGCGGCCCGCCTCGCCCTCGGCCGGCGTGAAGGTGAGTTCCACGGTCGTGCCGCCGGCGCCGGCGAGGAGCGGGTACGGGCCGGTCACGGGGTCCACCGCCCGGCCGTCCACGTGCGTGAGCACCGCGCCCTCGCGGATCCCGGCGCCGGCCAGCGGTGACCGCGCCTTGGAGTCGGAGGAGTCGCCGGGCAGGATCCGCAGCACGGTCCAACCGCCGTCGCGGTGTACGAGGTTGGCGCCCAGGAGTCCTTGCAGGCGCTGGTAGTGGGGCGGGCCCTCGTTGCGGCGGGCGGCGGTGACGTACGCGTGGGAGGTGCCCAGTTCGCCGAGGACCTCGCGCAGCAGGTCCGCGAACTCGTCGGGTGAGGCGACCCGTTCGACCAGCGGCCGGTACTGGTCGAGGACCGTGTCCCAGTCGATCCCGCACATCCGGGGCTCCCAGAAGTAGGCGCGGATCAGCCGCCCGGCCTCCTCGTAGGACTGACGCCACTCGGCGCCCGGGTCCACCTCGTGCATGATGCGCCGCAGGTCGATCCAGACGGTGGAGTCGAGGTCGCCGGACTCGACCGACGGAACCGCCCGCAGGTCGCCCTCGTCGACGACGACGAGCCGGGTGCCGTCGCCGCTGACCGCGAACCAGTCCAGATCGCCGACGAGTTCGGACTTCTTCGCCTTGCTGATGGTGAAGTACTCCAGCGTCGGCCGTCCGCTGGTGTCGTCCGGGTTGGCGAACGTCTCGCCCAGCGCGCCGGAGATCGGCCAGCGCAGCCAGACCAGTCCGCCGCCCGCGACCGGGTGCAGCGCCGAGTACTTGGACGCGGTCACCGGGAAGGGCGTGACACGGTTCTCCAGTCCTTCGGTCTCGACGGTCACGGCCCCGCCGGCGCCCTCGTCCTCGTCCTCCACCGGGTCCAGGCCGCCGGCCGCCGGACGGCCCTCCGGGGTCAGCGCGAAGGGGGAGGGCGTCGCCGACGACAGCGGCACCAGGTAGGGCCGGCAGCCGAGGGGGAAGGACAGGTCGCCGGTGTGCACGTCGTACACGGGGTCGAACCCGCGCCAGGACAGGAACGCCAGATAGCGGCCGTCCCTCGTGAACACCGGGTTCTCGTCCTCGAACCGGCCGTTGGTCACGTCGATGATCAGCCGGTCCTTTATGCGGGCCATCTTGATCTGGCGCAGGGAGCGTCCGATCCCCGGGTGCGACCAGGTCAGCCAGCTGCCGTCGGGGGAGAAGGCCAGGTCGCGGACGGGGCCGTTGACCGACGAGATCAGCTCGGTGACCTCGCCGTTCGAATCCTCGGTGGCGTCGATGAGCAGGAGCCGTCCGTCGTGCGCGGCCAGGGCGAGCCGCTCGCCCTCCGGGTCGGAGACCATCTCCAGCACCCGTCCCAGCTCCCCGGAGGCCAGCCGTCGCGGCTCGCGGTCGCCGGTCGCGCGCGGCAGGTAGGCGATCTCGACGGCGTCCTCGCCCTCCGCGTCCGTCACATAGGCGACCTGTCCGCCCGAACCGAGCATCTCCGGCAGCCGCACCCGCACCCCGGGGGTGTCGGTGATCGTCCGTGCGGGGCCGTCGCGGTGCGTCAGCCAGTACAGGCTGCCGCGGACGACGACGGCGCTCGCGCGTCCGGTCTCGTCGACGGAGATGCCGTCCACGTGCTGGGCGGCCGGGATCTGGTAGGGCCGCCGTCCGGCCCGCGGCCCGCTCAGCCGTACGTCGATCCGGCGCGGCCCGGAGCCGGCGGCGAGGTCGTCGACGATCCACAGGTCCCCGGCGCACTGGTACACCACCCGGGCGCCGTCACTGGAGGCGTGCCGGGCGTAGAAGGCGTCGTGGTCGGTGTGCCGGCGCAGGTCGGAGCCGTCGTGGGCACAGGAGTAGAGGTTGCCGACGCCTTCGTGGTCGGAGAGGAAGGCGATCCGGCCGCCGACGAAGAGAGGGGAGGCGAGGTGCCCGTCGAGGCCTTCCAGGAGCCGCTGCCCGTGCAGCCACAGGCGGCCCGTGGCGCCGCCCCGGTAGCGCTTCCAGGCGGCGGGCTCGTGCGGCGGGGTGCCGGTGAGGAGCAGGGTTCTGCGCTCGCCGTCGATCTCGGCGACCTGGAGGTCGGAGACCGGGCCCCAGGGCAGCTTGCGGCCGGGGGCGCCGTCGGTGGGCACCTTGTAGGCCCAGGTGAAGTAGGAGAAGGGCTCGCCGTGGGAGGCGACGGCGAGGATGTCGGCGTGGCCGTCCTGGTCGGGGGGCGTCCAGCCGCAGACCTGGGTGTCGGAGTTGCCCCAGTACGTCAGCCGCCTGCCCGGCCCGCCGTCCACCGGCACCAGGTGGATCTCCGGGACGAGACTGCGCCAGCTCGTGTACGCGATCCGGCGGCCGTCGGGGGAGAAGCGGGGGTGTCCGGCCTTGGTACGGTCGACGGTGAGCCGCCAGGCGCGGCCCGGGTCGGCGAGGGGGGCCAGCCAGAGGTCGTCCTCGGCCACGAAGCACAACAGGTCACCGCTGAGATGGGGCAGGCGCAGATAGCTCACCTTCCCATGCTTTTCCGGCGAAAGAGGGCGGGCAACTCGTGCGGCGGGCCTGCGGCCCGGGCGGCTTGCTTACGCCTTCTTCACATACGTGAGCCAGCGCACGTACGAAACGGTTTCGTTTCGCTGCCTCTCGGGGTATGTTCATGGTGTACGAAACGAGTGGGCGACGACGGAACCGGAAGGTGTGTGCCATGACTGAGGTCGCAACGGCGCGTCGCAGTCGCATCACGCCCGAGCGTGAGGCCGAACTGTACGAGGCCGTGCTCGTCCTGCTCCGCGAAGTCGGCTACGACGCCCTCACCATGGACGCCGTCGCCGCGCGCACACGTTCCAGCAAGGCCACGCTCTACCGCCAGTGGGGCGGCAAGGCCGAACTGGTGGCGAAGGCGGTCCGGCACAACAAGCCGGGCGGCATGGCCGGTCTCGGAGAGGTCGACACCGGCTCGCTCAGGGGCGACATGCACGCCCTCACGCGACGCTCGGACGACTGCGAGATGGAACAGAACTCCGCCCTGATGCGGGGTCTGGCCATGGCGATCCACGGCAACCCCGACCTCCTGCAGGCGTTCCGCGAGCACCTGATCGAACCGGAGATGGCGGACTTCCGCCGCGTCCTCCAGCGGGCGATCGACCGGGGCGAGGTCCGGGCGGACAACCCGGCGATCGAGTTCGTGATGCACATGATGATCGGCGGGTTCGCCGCCCGTTCGATGATCGACGAGCAGCCGCCGACGCAGGAGTTCCTCCTTTCGTACATCGACGCAGTGGTCCTCCCCGCCCTCTGCGCACCTGCCACCACCTGACCCCGACCGTCCCCACGGTCCGCCCATCCTGACGTCACCGCTCACGTCGTCGGGCCGATCACCCCTGCCTCCCCGCCGGGTTGGTCAACCCTGCCCTTGGGGCCTGCGGCCCCCTCACCACACGACCTGACCGGGAGTACGCCTCCGTGGCCACGTTCCTTTACAAGCTCGGCCGGCTCGCCTTCAGGCGACGCCACTTCGTCGCCCTGATATGGGTGGCGATGCTGACCCTCGCCGGTGTCGGCGCGGCTTTCGCCCCCGCCCCGGGCACCACCTCCTTCTCCATTCCCGGCGTCGAGGCCCAGAAGGCCTTCGACCTGCTGGAGCAGCGCTTCCCCGGGGCCAGCGCCGACGGCGCGACCGGACGCATCGTCTTCAAGGCGCCCGAGGGCCAGAAGATGACGGACGCCGCCAACAAGGCGACCGTCGAGAAGACCGTCAGCACGCTGGGCGACGGCTCCGAGGTCGTCTCCGTCGCCGACCCGTTCACCTCGCACGCCGTGAGCAAGGACGGCACGGTCGCCTACACGTCCGTGAAGTACAAGGTCCCCGGCATGGAGTTGCAGGACTCGACCCGGGACGCCCTGGAGAAGGCCGCGGACGACGCCCGGGCCACCGGACTCACCGTCGACGTCGGCGGCGACGCCCTGCAGGCAGGGGCCGAGGCCGGAGCCATCGGTGAGGTCATCGGCCTCGCCATCGCCGCGGTCGTCCTCGTCATCACCCTGGGCTCGCTGGTCGCGGCCGGACTGCCGCTGCTGACCGCCATCATCGGCGTCGGCATCGGCGTCTCCACCATCACCGCCCTCGCCAACGCGCTCGACCTCGGCGACACCACCTCCACGCTCGCGCTGATGATCGGCCTCGCGGTCGGCATCGACTACGCGCTGTTCATCGTCTCCCGCTACCGCAGCGAACTCGCCGAGGGCCGTGACCGCGAGGAAGCCATCGGCCGCGCCACCGGCACCGCCGGCTCCGCGGTGGTCTTCGCGGGCCTCACGGTCGTCATCGCGCTGGCCGGCCTCTCGGTCGTCGGCGTCCCGATGCTGACCAAGATGGGCCTCGCGGCGGCGGGCACGGTCGTGGTCGCCGTCCTCATCGCACTGACCATGATCCCGGCGCTCCTCGGCTACGCGGGCAAGAAGGTCCGGGCCACCGGCGAGAAGCGCAAGGCGAGCAGCGAGCAGGACAAGCCCGCGACCAAGCCCGGCCTGGGCACCCGCTGGGCCAGCTTCGTCATCCGCCGTCCGGCCGCCGTGCTGCTGCTCGGCCTGGTCGGTCTCGGCGCCATCGCCGTCCCGGCCGCCCAACTGGAGCTGGGCCTGCCCGACGACGGCTCCCAGCCGACGTCCACGACCCAGCGCCGCGCCTACGACCTGCTGTCGGAGGGCTTCGGCCCCGGCTTCAACGGCCCCCTGATGATCGTCGTCGATGCCCAGAACGCCGACGACCCGCAGGCGGCGGCCACCTCGGTCACCGACGGCATCAAGGGCCTCAAGGACGTCGCGACGGTGACCCCGGCCGCCTTCAACAAGGCCGGCGACACCGCGACGATCACCGTCATCCCGGCCTCCAAGCCGTCCTCGACGCAGACCGAGGACCTGGTCCACGCCATCCGCGACCAGGGCGCCGACGTCAAGGCCGACACCGGCGCACGGGTCCTGGTCACCGGCACCACCGCGATGAACATCGACTTCTCGCAGAAGCTCAACGACGCGCTGGTCCCCTACCTGGGCCTGGTCGTCGGCCTCGCCTTCCTCCTGCTGATCGTGGTCTTCCGCTCCATCCTGGTCCCGCTGAAGGCGGCCCTCGGCTTCCTGCTCAGCGTGCTCGCCGCGCTCGGCGCCGTGGTCGCGGTCTTCCAGTGGGGCTGGCTGTCCGGCCTGATCGGCGTCGAGGAGACCGGCCCGATCATGTCGATGATGCCGATCTTCATGGTCGGCGTGGTCTTCGGACTCGCGATGGACTACGAGGTGTTCCTCGTGACCCGCATGCGCGAGGCGTACGTCCACGGCGAGAGCCCGAGCCAGGCCGTGGTGACCGGCTTCCGGCACAGCGCCAAGGTCGTGGCCGCCGCCGCGATCATCATGATGGCCGTCTTCGGCGGCTTCATCAGCTCCAGCGAGTCGATGATCAAGATGATCGGCTTCGGCCTCGCGATCGCCGTCTTCTTCGACGCGTTCATCGTGCGCATGGCGATCGTGCCGGCAGTGCTGGCGCTGCTCGGCAAGAAGGCCTGGTGGCTCCCGAAGTGGCTGGACCGCGCCCTGCCCAACGTCGACGTCGAGGGCGAGGGGCTGCGCACGCAGGACGACGCCGGCGCCTCCCGCGACGACGACGAGGACCGGGAACTGGTACGCGCCTGACACGCGCCTGACCTGCCAGTACACCTGAAAGACCGCCGGTGAGGGCTCCGTGGGGACGGGGCGCCCTCACCGGCTCCTTCTTTTGCGACCCGTCTTGTGCCCCGTCTTGCGCCCCGCTTCGTGACTCGCCTTGTGACCCACTTTCGGGTGAGGCGCACTCCCCGCCGGGGCCGCGCGGGCCGGAACCGTAAGGGTTCGGTGCGTTCGGTACATAAATGGACATTGAAGGCTACTGTCACCGCAATGTGGACGGTTCGTAACGAGAGGTGTCAGTGGGGCACTTGGGGTGTGGTCGGTGGTCGAGTGTTGGTCGCGCGGCCGGTTAGGCCGCGACCCGCACCAAGCAAGGAGACCTTGTGTCCGCTTCTGTTTCTGCCCGCTGTCTCGCCGCCGCCGCGGTCGCCGCCGCCGTCGTCGGGACGGTGGCGCTGCCGGCCTCCGCCGCCGACCACCCGCGTCAGGCCCGGCCGAACGTGGAGATCAGCGCCGTGCAGTACGACGCACCGGGCCGAGACGACCGCTCCGGCCGCTCCCTGAACAAGGAGTGGGTGGAGCTGACCAACACCACCCGCCACGAGATCAACCTGCACGACTGGACCCTCTCGGGCGAGCACGGCGACACCTACACCTTCCGCCACTACCGCCTGGCCCCCCGCGCCACCGTCCGCATCCACACCGGAGAGGGCCGCGACACCCGCACCGACCTCTTCCAGGACCGCCACCGCGAGGTGTGGGACAACCACGCCGACACCGCCACCCTGCGCAACGACCGCGACCGCTTCGTCGACGAGAAGTCCTGGGGCCACGACCGCCACCACGGCGGAGACAGCCGGCACGACGGCGACCGCCACCACGGCGGGGACCGCCACCACGGCGGGGACCGCCACTGACGATCCCGCACAGACGGCGGCGCGCCCGACCCCACCTTCCGGGTCGGGCGCGCCGCCCGGTCGTGCCGCCGTCCGGAATCGTCTCTCGTCCGTGAACCGCGCTGTGGAATGATCCGGGCCCAGGCCCTCCCACCGAGGGAGTCGCCCACCCTCGTCGAGAAAGCGCCGGATGATTACTCGCGTACGGATACACCACGTACGGCTGGGCGGTGACGAGTTCCGGGTGATCCGGGCGGAACCGGCCCCCGGACGGCTTGCGCTGCGCGACGACCGGCACTGGCTGTCGATGTACGCCGACCGGGACGGCGCGGCCCAATTCGTCGCCCTGTGGGCGCTCGCCGCACGGTCCGCACGGTCGCTGGTCTATCTGCCGATCCGGGCCAACCCGGTCCCGGAGGGCGTCGTCGGCGACGGCGAGCCGGTCTCGCTGGACCTGGTCCTGGTCCACCACAGCCTGCAGTTTCCGGCCGCGTCGTGGAAGCAGATCAGGGCTCGCCTCGGCGCCGGAAAACCCCACACCGCGACCGCCCCGGACCAGGACTTCCCCGACGAGACGGCCATCGACCACGACCGGCGTCACCACCGCGAGTACCGCGACCACCTCGATTTCGACATCGCCGCGCACACCCTCTTCGTCGTGGGCAGCTCCACCGCCTTCCGCGAACACGGCACCGCGCTGCGCGGCCTCGTCGACGAGGCCCCGTCGTACCCGCACCGCCACCCGGGCGACGGGCACTTCTGCGTCGAACTCGGCGCCGGCCCCTGGCCCCACGCCGCCGCCCGCCGCCACGTACCCGCCCGACTGCACATCCAGTACTCCGGCGCCTGGCAGGCGTGACGAACGGCGCTCGCACGCCACGCCTGAGGAATCCGGTCGCCCGCCCCCTGCACCGGCCGTTAGCGTGCCCCGCATGACGACCCGCGCCGCGCACCCCCGTTTCGCCGAAGCCCTCCGCGCCCTCGGGCTGGACGACCTTCCGACGCGCAGCTTCCCCGAGGCGACCCGGACCGCCGCCGAGGCCGCCGCCGCGATCGGGTGTGAGCTGAGCCAGATCTGCAAGTCACTGATCTTCTCGGCCGACGGGGCGCCGGTGCTGGTGCTGATGGACGGGGCCTCGCGCGTCGACGTGGAGCTGGTGGCGCAGGGAACTCGGCGCGGAGAAGGTGACGAGGGCCGCCGCCGACGTCGTACGGGAGACCACCGGGTACGCGATCGGCGGTGTGCCGCCCTTCGGGCACCGGACGCGGACGCGGGTGCTGGCCGACCGGAGTCTGCTCGCGCACGACGTCGTGTGGGCCGCCGCCGGCACCCCGCACACCGTCTTCCCCATGGCCCCCAAGGACCTCGTCCGGCACGCCGACGCGACCGTCGTGGACGTGCGCGAGCCCACCGCGTGACGCCGCTGGTCACGGCGGCCGTCCTGTGCGCCGCGGTCACCCACGCCAGTTGGAACGCCATCGCCCACAAGATCACCGACAAGCTCGTCGGGTTCACCCTCATCGCCGGCGGCGGCATGCTCATCGGGCTCGCGCTCGTGCCGTTCACCGCGTTCCCGGCGGCCGGCGCGTGGCCGTACCTGCTGTCCTCCGCGGTCATCCACATGGCCTACTACGCGCTGCTGATGCGGTCGTTCCGGCTCGGCGACTTCGGGCAGGCGTACCCCGTCGCGCGAGGCTCCGCGCCGCTCGTCGTCACCGTCCTGGCCGCCGTCTTCGCACACGAGGCGCCGAACGGCTGGGCGGCCGCCGGCATCGCCCTGTCGTGCGCGGGGCTGACCGGCGTCGCCCTGTGGGGGCTGCGCGGACGGCGGCCGAACTGGGCGGCGATCGGGGCCGCGCTGGCGACCGGACTGACCATCGCCTCGTACACCGTCGTCGACGGGCTCGGCGTCCGCGCCGCCGGCTCCTCCCTCGGGTACATCGCCTGGCTGACGGCCGTGCAGGGGGCCGTCATCCCGGCGTACGCGGCCTGCCGGTGGCGCGGGGAGACCGTCGCGCTCCTGCGCCCCCACGCCGCCCTCGGCCTCCTCGGCTCAGCCCTGTCCGTCCTCGCCTACGCCCTCGTCCTGTGGGCGCAGACCCGCGCCGAACTGGCCCCGATCGCGGCGTTGCGCGAGTCGTCGATCCTCGTCGGCGCGGCCATCGGCGCCCTGCTGTTCAAGGAACGGTTCGGCGCGCCGCGCCTCGTCGCCGCCGGACTCCTCGTCGTCGGCATCGGGCTGATGCTGCACGCCGGTTGACGCGTCGCCTGCGGACTGCGGGCCGACTGGGTGCGTCCGGCCGTTGTGCGTAGCACCCTGGAAGCAGGAGTTCCGGAGGTGATCGTCATGACCGCAATGCACACCGCTGTCGGATGGCATGTCGAGCTGGAGTTTGAGGAGGATGACCGGCACACGCGCGCGGTAGCGCTGGTGCGGTTGCCCGACGGCAGTGAGATCAAGGCCGCGGGGCACGCCAGTCGGCACAACGTGGACGCCAACCAGCCCCGGGTCGGAGAGGAGATCGCCGGCGCTCGTGCCCTCAACGAGATCGCCATGCAGCTGCTCACCAAGGCCCATACGGAGATCGACGACGCGTCGGGACGGACGTCCCACTCGATCAACGTGTGAACGACTCGACGACCGGCAGGCGTCACGCCGTCGTCGTCATCGCCTTCCGCAGCGCTCGCAGCAGTGCCTGCGCGCGCGGGTCCGCCGTCACGCTCGACCTGAAGCCGTTGGTGACGTAGCCGAACGCGATGCCCGACTCCGGGTCGGCGAGACCGAGGGCGCCGCCGCGGCCCGGGTGGCCGAAGGAGGTGGGGGACAGCAGCGGGGACGCGGGGCCGTGCAGCATGTAGCCGAGGCCGAACCGGGTGTTCACCACGAGCACCCGGTCCGGGCCCGACGACTGCTCGCCGCGCGCCAGTTCCACCGTCTCCGGGCGCAGCAGCCGTGTCCCGCCGTCCACCTCGCCGATCAGCGACGCGTAGAAGCGGGCCAGGCCGTCGGCGGTGGCGATGCCGTTGGAGGCGGGGAGGGCGGCGGCCCGGTAGGCCGGGTCGTTCTCGTCGGGGAGCGGGGTGATCGCGGCGAACGCACGGCGGGTGAGGGAGTCGGGGTCGGCGTAGGCGGCGGTGACGGCGGGCTTGGGCCGGGTCTTCAGCGCTCCCGCTTGCGCGGGCGCCTCCACCTGCCCCACACGCCCCACCCGCGCGCTCTGCGCCGCCGGCAGCCCGCACCACAGGTCGGCGCCCAGCGGCCCGGCGATCTCGTCGGCGATCCACTCGCCGACGGGCCGCCCGGTGATCCGCCGCACCAGCTCGCCCGTCAGCCAGCTGAAGGTCTGCGCGTGGTAGCCGTGGTCGGTCCCCGGCTCCCACACCGGCGCCTGTGCGGCGACCGCCGCCGCGCCCCGCTCGGGGTCCGCGGCCTCGGCGGGCGTCAGCGGCCGGTCCAGCACGGGCACGCCCGCGCGGTGCGCGAGCAGGTGCCGCACGAGCGTCCGCTCCTTGCCCGCCGCCTTGTACTCGGGCCAGTACGACCCTACGGGCGCGTCCAGGTCCAGCTCGCCGCGCTGGTGCAGCAGCAGGAGGACGGCGGCGGCGACGCCCTTGGTCGCGGACCGCACGATCTGCGCGGTGCCGTGCTCCCAGGGGGCCGTGCAGGCCGCGCCGTCCACGTCCTTCGAACCGGCCCACAGGTCGACGACCTGGTGCCCGTCCCGGTAGACGGCGACCGCCGCGCCCCGGTCGCCGAGCGTCTCGAAGTTCGCCGCGAACGCCTCCCGGACCGGCTCGAAGCCCTCGGCCACCGCACCGTTCACGTTCACGCCCACGTCCGCACGCCCTCTCGACCCGCCTCGTTCGACCCGCCTCGGTCTCGCCGAGGTCTCGCCTTCGACTCTCCGGGGAACACGCCCGGCGGGCCTGCGATTCCTGCGTCTCGCTAGCCGAGAAGGATCGTTACGTCGATGTTGCCGCGGGTGGCGTTCGAGTACGGGCACACCTGGTGCGCCGCGTCCACCAGCTTCGCGGCGAGGTCGGCGTCCAGGACGGGCAGCGAGACGCTGAGGGCGACCGCCAGTCCGTAGCCCTTGCTCTGGTTCGGGCCGATCCCGACCTTCGCCGCCACCGTCGACCCGGTGAGGTCGTAGCCCGCCCGGTTGCCGACGAGGATCAGCGCGTTGTGGAAGCAGGAGCTGTAACCGGCGGCGAAGAGCTGCTCCGGGTTGGTGCCGTTGCCGTCGCCGCCCAGCTGCGGCGGCATCGCCACCTTCAGCTCGATCTGGCCGTCCTGGCTGGTGACATAGCCGTCCCGGCCGCCGTGCGCGGTCGCCTCGGCGACATACATGATCTTCGTCGGACGGGTGTCGACGGTGTCGACGGTGTCGACGGCGGCGACAGCGTCGACGGCGGCGCCTTCGGTCATGCGGGACCTCCCCGGAATCTCCCCGATTACATCGTGCACAAGGTACTGGCCGGTAGGGAGGCGCCTGCTTACCAGGGGGTAGTAACCGCGGGTAACTTCAGCTCAGGACTGCCGCGTCCACCGCGCGGGGCCCGTCGCGTCTACCGCGCGCGGTCCGCCGCGCTCTGCGCCCGTTCCGCGAGCTCCCACAACTCCCCGCGCAACCGTGCGACCTCCGTCGCCATCAGCCCCGTCGACGCGAGCAGCGTGCCGGGTACGCGCTCCGCGCGCCCCTTCAGTTCCTCGCCGCGCCCGGTGCACGCGACGAGCACCGTGCGCTCGTCCCGCGCCGAGCGCTCCCGGCGCACCAGCCCCGCCGCCTCCAGCCGCTTGAGCAGCGGCGACATCGTGCCGTAGTCCAGCCGCAGCGCCGCGGCCAGCTCCTTGACGGTGGTCTCGCCGCGCTCCCACAGGACCAGCAGCACGAGGTACTGGGGGTAGGTGAGGCCCAGCTCGTCCAGGAGCGGGCGGTACGCGGCGGTCACCGCGCGCTGGGCCGCGTACAGCGCGAAGCACAGCTGCTCGTCGAGGAGCAGCGTGCCGTCGGCGGTGGGTGCCTCGTTCGTCACGCGCCCATTGTGGCCGAGCGCGGGTCGAACCCGAAGGGCAGCTCCAGGCGGTGCGCGCGCATCACGGCGTCGTCGGCGAGCAGATCGCCGGTCGGACCGTCCGCCGCGATCACGCCCTCGCTGAGGATCAGGGCCCGCGGGCACAGCTCCAGGGCGTACGGCAGGTCGTGCGTGACCATGAGCACCGTGACGTCCAACGAGCGCAGGATGTCGGCCAGTTCGCGACGCGAGGCGGGGTCGAGGTTGGAGGACGGCTCGTCCAGGACGAGGATCTCCGGCTCCATGGCGAGCACCGTCGCGACGGCCACCCGGCGCCGCTGGCCGAAGGACAGATGGTGCGGCGGACGGTCCTTGAACTCCGCCATGCCGACCTGTGCGAGCGCGTGGTCGACGCGCGCCTCCAGCTCCGCGCCCTTCAGCCCGGCGGCCGCCGGTCCGAACGCGACGTCCTCGCGGACCGTCGGCATGAACAGCTGGTCGTCCGGGTCCTGGAAGACGATGCCGACCCTGCGCCGGATCTCGGCCATGTGCTGCTTGCCGACGGGCAGCCCGGCCACCGTCACAGTGCCCGCGCCGCCGGTGAGGATGCCGTTGAGGTGCAGCACCAGGGTCGTCTTGCCGGCGCCGTTCGGGCCGAGCAGCGCGACCCGTTCCCCGCGCGCGACCGAGAAGTCCACGCCGAACAGGGCCTGGTGGCCGTCGGGGTAGGCGAAGGCGAGGCCGGAGACCTCGAGGGAAGCCGTCACGTCAGGAACCGTCACGTCGGAAGCCGTCACATCAGTCACAGGGACCATCCCAACACGCAGACGACGAGGGCGGCGAACGGGAGGGTCAGGGCGTACGACCACTGCGCGCGGGACGCGGTCACCTCGTCGATCACCGGCATCGAACCGGCGTACCCCCGGCTGACCATGGCCAGGTGCACGCGCTCCCCGCGTTCGTAGGATCGGATGAACAGCGCGCCCGCCGACTTCGCGAGCACCCCCCAGTGCCGCACGCCCCGCGCCTCGAAGCCGCGCGACTCCCGGGCGATCCGCATGCGCCGCATCTCGTCCGTGATGACATCGCCGTAGCGGATCATGAAGGAGGCGATCTGCACGAGCAGCGGGGGAAGCTTCAGGCGTTGCAGGCCGAGAAGCAGGGCGCGCAGCTCCGTGGTGGACGCCAGGAGCACGGAGGCGGCGACGCCCAGGGTGCCCTTCGCGAGGACGTTCCAGGCGCCCCACAGCCCGTTGACGCTGAGGGACAGCCCGAGGACGTCCACGCGCTCGCCCTGCGCCACGAACGGCATCAGCACGGCGAACGCGACGAACGGCACCTCGATCAGCAGCCGCTTCAGCAGGAAACCGGCCGGCACGCGCGCGTGGTACGCGACGAACGCCAGCAGGACGGCGTACAGGCCGAACGCCCACATCGCCTCCCGTGGCGTCGACACGACGACGACCACGAAGGCGAACGCGGCGGCGAGCTTGGTGTGCGGCGGCAGGACGTGCACGGGCGAGTGCCCGTGCCGGTAGAGCCGGTGCGCGTGTCCCGCTCCCACGCCGTCAGACGCCGCTCGTGGAGGCGCTCGTCGACGTCGGGGACACGTCGTCCGTACGGCGCCTGCGCACCGCCCAGAACACCGTGGTGCCCGCGACGACGGTCGTGCCGACGCCGATCACGCCCGCGAGACCGCCGGAGAGGCGCGCGTCGGTGATGTCCTTGACGCCGTAGTCGGCTAGCGGGGAGTCGGAGGACGCGTGCTTCTGGGTCTTCTCGTCGATGCCCTTGTCGGCGGCGACCTTCTCCAGGCCGTCGGGGCTGGCGGAGGCGTAGAAGCTGACGAAGCCGGCCAGGACGAGGGAGGTGACCAGACCGGTCACCCACAGCGTGCGCCGGGAGGTGCGCGCCGCGACGGGCGTCGTGCGCGCCCCCTCGGCGGCGGGCGCGTCGACCAGTTCGCCGTTCACCCGCAACTGGAGCCGCTGGCGCAGATCGCGCGCGCCGTGCACGAGATCCGGCCGGACGGCGACGACGGCGCCCACGGTCAGCGCGGTGATCACGGCCTCGCCGACGCCGATCAGCACATGCACGCCGATCATCGCGGTGGCCACCTTGCCGATCGCCACGTCGGTGGTGCCGCCGATCCAGTACAGGAGCGTGAACGCCACGGCGGCGGCGGGCACGGACAGCAGGGCGGCGACGAAGGACGCGGTGGTGATGGACCGTCGGCTGCGCGGCAGCACCTTCACCAGGGCGCGGAAGACGGCGTAGGAGACGACGGTCGTCACGATCGCCATGTCGGTGACGTTCACGCCGAGCGCGGTCAGGCCGCCGTCGGCGAAGAGGATGCCCTGCATCAGCAGGACCACGGACACGCACAGGATCCCCGTGTAGGGGCCCACGAGTATCGCGGCGAGCGCACCGCCCAGCAGATGGCCGCTGGTGCCCGCCGCGACGGGGAAGTTCAGCATCTGAACGGCGAAGATGAACGCGGCCACGAGGCCGGCCAGCGGCGCGGTCCGGTCGTCGAGTTCACGGCGCGCGCCGCGCAGGCTCACGGCGATGACGCCCGCGGCGACGACTCCGGTCACGGCGGAGGTCGGGGCGTTGATGAATCCGTCGGGTACGTGCACCCGTCGATGATAGTGGCTTAATGCGAATGATTCGCAAGAGCGAGGAACTTGTCTATCGCAGATGTGAGATACGTCGGAATGGAGGAGCGTATTCCGGAAAATATGGGACATTGGGATGAGCGAAAGCGGATTCACAGGTGCCGCACAGGTCACGCTGCGTGAGAGGGCGGGTCGATGTCTGTAGTCGAGCAGTACGCGCGAGCCCACATCGTCACGGACGCGGACCAGGTCGAGGAGGAACGCAGGGCCGTCCCCGTCGTCCTGCGCTACGACCCCGAGAACGACCCGCGCGCGGTACGTGTCGCGCTCCCTGACCGCCACGAGTGGACGTTCTCCCGCAGCCTGCTGGAACAGGGCCTGCGCGCCCCGGCCGGCACCGGCGAGGTGCGGGTGTGGCCGCTGGGGCGCGTCCAGGCCGTCGTCGAGTTCCACTCCGCGCACGGCGTCTCGGTCGTCCAGTTCGAGTCGAAGACGCTGCTGCGCTTCCTGCGCCGCACGTACATGGCGACGGCGCAGCCGGTCACTCACTAGTCGCGCACCGGCCGCGCACCGGCCGCGCACCGGCCGCGCACCGGCCGCGCACCGGCCGCGCACCGGCCGCGCACCGGCCGCGCACTGGTCCTGGCCGGGTCTCAGCCGCCCATCCGCAGCAGGGCCGCCACGATCGGGCCCGCCGTGTCGCCGCCGTGGCCGCCCGCCTGGACGACGCCCGCGGCCGCGAGGTCGCCGCGGTAGGCGGTGAACCAGCCGTTGGGCTTGTCCTGGTTGTCGACCTCCGCCGAGCCCGTCTTGGCGCCGTAGTCCGGGCCGAGGCCTGACATCGCCTCGGCGGCGGTGCCGGCCGCGGCGGTGTAGTTCATCAGCTCCCGCAGCTGCGACAGCGTGGACGACGACATCGTGCGCGAGGCCGTCGCCAGCGTGCGGCCGTCCACCGACGGGGCGACCAGGTACGGCTGGTGGAACGTGCCCGCCTTCACCGTGGAGGCGACCGACGCCATGTTCAGCGGGTTCATCCGCACCCCGCCCTGACCGATCAGCGAGGCCGCCTTCTGGGCCGCGGACTGCACCGGCACCGAGCCGTCGAAGGACGGCACGCCGATGGCCCAGTTGTCCATCGACAGACCGAAGACCTGCTGCGCCTGCTTGGTCAGGCTGTTGTCGTCCAGGTCGGGCGCCTGGCTGATGAAGGCGGTGTTGCAGGAGCGCGCGAAGCTCGCCTTGAACGAGCCGCCCTTGATCTGGAAGTCGTCGTCGTTGTGGAACTTCCAGCCGCCATAGGTGAACGTCTTCGGGCAGGGGTGCGTCTTGTCCGCCGACGCCAGGCCCTTCTCGATGAGCAGCGACGACGTGATGACCTTCATCGTGGAGCCGGGCGCGAGCGAGCCGTTGAACGCGGTGTTGAAGCCGGGGCTCGCGTTGGCCACCGCGAGGATCTCGCCCGTGGAGGGGCGCATCACGACGACCGACGAGCGCGCCGTCTTCGCCACCTGCTGCTCGGCGGCGGCCTGCAGGGTCGGGCTCAGCGTCGTCTTCACCGTGCCCGGGGTGCCCTTGCTGAGCTCCAGCAGCGTCTTGTCGGAGGCCTTCTTCGCCTTCGCCGCCTTCCCGCGGACGACCTGGAGCTCGACGCCCGCCTTGCCGCCGGCCTTCTTGCCGTACTTCTCCCGCAGACCGTCCAGCACCGTGCCCAGGGAGGGGTACTTGGCGGCCGTCAGCTCGCCGCCGTCCCGGTCGACGGCCTTCACCGGCGGCGTGCCGGACTCGCCGGTGACGAGCGTGTCGCCGTCCTGCAGGTCCGGGTGGACGACGGACGCGTGCCAGTCGACCTGCGCCTTGCCGTTCTTCGGGTTGCGCACGACGGTGAGCGCGCTGGAGTACGTCAGCGGCTTGCTGACGTCCTTGTACTTCACCGTGCCCGTCACGGAGAACGGGACCTTGGCGCCGGAGGCCGGGCCGGCGGTGAGCGTGACGCCCGTGACGTGGGCGTCCTTGGTGTAGCCGGTCAGGAGGGCGGTGGCGGCGGCGGAGTCGTCCGTGGCGGCGGCGGCCCGGTCCACCTTGCCCTGCTGCCAGGCCGTCAGGAACTCGGCGGCCAGGGTCTTCGTCTCGGCCGCCGACGGCGCGTCGGCCCTGACCCGCGGGATCTGCTTGCCGTTGGCGGCCGCGGCCGAGCCCTCGTCGGCCGCCGCCCCGCCGCCGTACAGCGCGTAGACGCCGAACCCCGCCCCGCCGACCACGACGGCGATCATGCCGCCGACGACGGCGGGACGCCGCTTGCTCGTGCTGCTCCGCTCTTCGACACGCCTTCTCTTGCCCACTGCCCAGATCCTCCGGATCCTCAGAGGCTTTCCCCCCAGCCCCACTGCCCTCGTTGCCCTCATTGACCCCAACGACGGCAACCACACTAGAGTCCCGTGCTGTGGGAGTGACGTCATATGTGACGTCAGCCACCTCTGAGCCGGTGCGGTCGGCCGGTGCAGCAGTGGCCGGTTCAGCCCGCCCGCAGTACCTCCACCACGATCGGGCCGGACGCGTCGACGCCGTGGCCGCCGTCCTGGGTCATCGCGGCGGCGGCGACGTCGCCCCGGTAGCCGGTGAACCAACTGTCGGACTTCGTCTGCCCGTCGACTTCGGCGGAGCCGGTCTTGGCGCCGATCTGGCCCCTGAGCCCGGCCATCACCTCGGCCGCGGTGCCGCTGGTGGCGGTGCGGTTCATCATGGAGCGCAGCTGCTGCACGGTGCTCGACGACAGTCCACGCGCGTGTGCCGGTTCACGGTCGTCCAGGCTGAGCGGCACGATCACCGGCTGCCGGAACGAGCCGGTCATCGCGGTCGCCGTCACCGAGGCCATGTTCAGCGGGTTCATCTGGACCTTGCCCTGGCCGATCAGCCCGGCCGCGGTGTCCGGGCCGCCGGCGGCCGGGACGGAGCCGTCGAAGGACGGGATGCCGGTCTGCCAGTCGAGGCCGATCCCGAAGCGGTCACGGGCCTCGTTGGTCAGCGAGTCGACCTTCACCGAGTCCGCGAACTTCACGAACGCCGTGTTGCAGGAGCGGGCGAAGCTCTCCGAGAGCGTCGCGTTCTCGTTCGGCTTCATGCCCTTGATGTTCTGGAAGGTCTGGCTCTCCGAGACGGCCGACGGCGGACAGGGCGCGGGGCCGTTCGCGGTGGTGAGCCCGGTGTCGATGAGGGTGGCCGCGCTGATGATCTTCATGGTGGAGCCGGGCGCGACCTCCCCCAGGAACGCGGCGTTCCAGCCGTCCGTGCGGTGGTTGGCGACGGCCAGCACCTCGCCGGTGGTCGGCTTGACGGCCACCACCGACGACTGCGCGTACTTCTGCACCGCCTGCTCCGCCGCCGCCTGCACGCTCGCGCTGAGCGTGGTGGGCAGCTTGCCCGCCTTGCCCTCGGCGAGGGTCAGCAGCGGGGTGTCGGCGGTGTCGGGGGCGGCGTGGTGGATCGCCAGCTCGACGCTCGCCGTACCGCCCGCCTTCTTCCCGTACTTGGCGCGCAGCTGGTCCAGGATCGGCCCCAGGGAGGGGTACTTCTCCTTCGTCAGGACGTTGCCGTCCCGGTCCACGGCCTCGATCGGCGGCGCCGCCGACGCGCCCGTGGCCAGCGTGTCGTCCATGTTCTTCAGCTCGGGATGCACGACCGACGGCTGCCAGTCCACGAGCGCCTTGCCGGTGGTGAGCCCGCGCACGACGGTGAGCCGGCTCTTGTACGCCAGCGGTTTGGACTTCCCGTCGTACGACACCGTCGCCTTGACGCTGAACGGCACGCTGTCACCGACCGCGGCGCCCGGTGTGATCTTCACCCCGGTGATGTGCGCGGCCTGGCCGTACGAGGTAAGCAACGGCCCGGCCTTCGCCGCGTTGTTGGTGAGCTGGGCGGCCACCGCGGCCTCCCCCTTCTCCCAGGCCGCGAAGAACTTGCCGCTCGTGTCCTTCACCTCGGAGCCGCTGGGCGGCCCGGTCTTCACGGCCACCGGCTCGGTCGAGCCCGGCGCACCGCCGCCGCCGTCCCCGTTGAGCGCGTTCACGATATTGAAGGCGCCATACCCGGCCCCGCCCACCATCACGGCGAACATCGACCCGACAATGGCCGCCTTGGCCCCCTTGCGCATGCTGTGCACCCTCCCCGTTGACCCCGCAAGACCCGCCCGAACCCGCCGGCACCCTCACGGGCGCATTCTGAACGTGTTCAGAAAGCTCTTCTCAGGCTCACAGTAAGCGGAAAGGGTGACGCAGGGGGCGGCAGTTTTCGGAATCGTTAGACCCAGGTGTCCAACCACATACGTGAACGCCAGTTGTCGATCGGGATCGACGTCCCCGTGTACAAAGGCCAGAAATAGATGAAGTTCCAGGCGATGAGCAGGACCAGGACGCCCGCTCCCGTCGCCCCCGCCACGCGGCGGGTGTCGCTCGAACCCGGTGGACCGATGATCGCACCGATCATCATCGCCACCGCCAGACAGAGGAACGGCAGGAAGACGACCGCGTAGAAGAGGAAGATCGTGCGTTCCTGGTACATGAACCACGGCAGGTAGCCGGCCGCGATGCCGCAGGCGATCGCGCCCGCGCGCCAGTCGCGGCGGAAGAGCCAGCGCCACAGGACGTAGGCGATGGCGAAACAGGCCGCCCACCACAGCACCGGGGTGCCGATCGCGAGGACCTCGCGAGCGCACTTCTCGCCCGCGTCGGACGGGCAGCCGTCCTTGCCGGCCGCGGGGGACTCGTAGAAGTACGACACCGGACGGCCCAGGACCAGCCAGCTCCACGGGTTCGACTGGTACGGGTGCGGCGAGGTGAGGTGGGTGTGGAACTCGTACACCTCGTGCTCGTAGTGCCACAGGCTGCGCCACCAGTCGGGGAACAGCCACGTCCAGTTGCCGCCTTTGCCGTCGGTGGCCGCCCAGTTGCGGTAGTAGCCGCCCGAGCCGTCGGCGGCGGACAGGATCCAGCCCGTCCACGACGCCACATAGGTGACCAACGCGATCGGGACCGTCGACAGGAAGGCGAAGCCCGTGTCGCGCTTCAGCGCCGCCAGGTACGGGTGGCGGGCGCCCGCCACCTTGCGCGAACCGGCGTCCCACAACACCGTCATCACACAGAACGCGACCAGGATGTACAGGCCGTTCCACTTCGTGCCGATGGCAAGCCCGAGCAGCAGGCCCGCACCCAGGCGCCAGGGGCGGAAACCGATGCGGGTGGTCTCGGCGATGTGCGCGTTCGGGCGGTAGCGGCCGTCCTCGTCCGGCTGGAGCGCGGCGGCGAGTTTCGCGCGGGCCCAGTCCCGGTCGGCCACCAGACAGCCGAACGCCCCCAGCACGAAGAACATCAGCACGCCGTCGAGCAGCGCGGCCCGGCTCATCACGAAGTGCAGCCCGTCCACGGCCATCAGGGCGCCCGCCAGACAGCCCAGGAACGTGGAGCGGAAGACACGGCGGCCGATCCGGCACAGCAGGAAGACGGACAGGGTCCCCAGCACGGCGGTCATGAACCGCCAGCCGTACGGGTCGAACCCGAAGATCAGTTCGCCCAGCCCGATCACGTACTTGCCGACCGGCGGATGCACGACGTACGCCGCGT
This sequence comes from Streptomyces sp. NPDC051677, assembly GCF_044453465.1. Taxonomy (NCBI): domain Bacteria; kingdom Bacillati; phylum Actinomycetota; class Actinomycetes; order Kitasatosporales; family Streptomycetaceae; genus Streptomyces; species Streptomyces sp. NPDC051677. Next base: position 159,992 of record NZ_JBITCT010000013.1, on the reverse strand, counting down.
CCGTCGGGATCGGGACATGTCCGCCCGTGGAGAGGATGACGTCGTTGGCGTTCTTGTCCCAGTTGACCTCAAACCCGCGGTGGACGACCGCCCACGCGTCCTTGGCGTAGTACGTCTCGTCGAATATCACCGCCTTGGGGCTGCCCAGGCGCCAGAACCGCATCACGCCCGCCATCAGCGTGACCAGCAGCGGCCCGCCCCAAGGCGACCAGCGCACGAGCCGTTCCGCCCACCGGTGCGGCACGCCGATCGCCTGCCACACCCGCGGGCTGGGCTTCGCGAACGGCGGCGCCAGCCGCTCACGGACGTCGGCGGAGGGCTCCGCCGTGTATCCGAAACGGCGCAGCCGCTGCTGCCACGCGGGCCGCCGATCGTGCGGCGGCCGGTCGGGCCGGTAGTCCGTGGAGTCCATGGAGGACGCGGTACTGGTCACCGCGCCATCGTAGGGAACAGGTCTGTGTGAGTCCCGTGCTTGGGGCCTCACCCGGCCCTGCGAGGATGGAAACGTGACAGCCGCACCCCGAAGCACGTCCACAGCCCCACCCGCCGCCGCGCCCGGAATCCTCGTGCTCGCCGGTACGCCCATCGGTGACGTCTCCGACGCCCCGCCCCGGCTCGCCGCGGAGCTGGCCGGCGCCGATGTCATCGCCGCCGAGGACACCCGACGGCTGCGGCGGCTGACGCAGGCGCTCGGGGTGACGCCCAAGGCGCGCATCGTGTCCTACTTCGAGGGCAACGAGTCCGCGCGTACGCCCGAGCTGGTCGAGGAGCTCGCGGGCGGCGCGCGCGTGCTGCTCGTCACCGACGCCGGGATGCCCTCGGTCTCCGACCCCGGGTACCGGCTGGTCGCCGCGGCCGTCGAGCGGGACGTCCGGGTCACCGCCGTCCCCGGCCCGTCCGCGGTCCTCACCGCGCTGGCCCTGTCCGGGCTGCCCGTCGACCGGTTCTGCTTCGAGGGGTTCCTGCCGAGGAAGGCGGGCGAGCGGCTGTCACGGCTGCGGGAGGCCGCGTCGGAACGGCGCACGCTCGTCTACTTCGAGGCCCCCCACCGGCTCGACGACACCCTCGCCGCGATGGCCGAGGTCTTCGGCGCCGACCGGCGGGCCGCCGTGTGCCGTGAGCTGACCAAGACGTACGAGGAGGTCAGGCGCGGCCCGCTCGGCGAGCTGGCGGAGTGGGCGGCGGAGGGCGTGCGCGGCGAGATCACCGTCGTCGTCACCGGCGCGCCCGAGCGCGGGCCCGAGGAGCTCGACGCGGCGGAGCTGGTGCGGCGGGTGCGGGTGCGCGAGGAGGCGGGCGAGCGCCGCAAGGAGGCCATCGCGGCGGTCGCGGCGGAGGCCGGGCTGCCCAAGCGGGAGGTGTTCGACGCCGTGGTGGCGGCGAAGAACGCGGGGGGCGCAGCGGCGTTGTGAAGGGGCTCACACCCCCTCTGAGCAGGGCGCATGCCGTCTGAGCGTGCGCCCCATGTGCGGGCAAAGGGCTGACGTCGAAGGCAAAGCCCACCCCCGCCCGTGAAGCCGCTTTGGCAAGGAAAGTCCAAATCGGCTCCAACAGTGCACAGGCCTGGTGCATTCGCTCCGGTCGAGGCGTCCACTGGTGACAGGGACGCACCCGTCCCTCGCTCCCAAGGACGTTCCGGGGGGAACGCCCGCGCCGGGAGCGACTGTCCAGCGGACAGCAGGAGCTGGCATGAGTGAGATCACAGGGCAGACCGGCCTCCGGGGCGGCGCGAACGCCGTCGTCAACGAGTCGTACTCCTTCGCCTGCATGCGCTGCGGGCACGGCTGGGAACAGTCGTACGAGATAGAGCACCACACCGACGCCGACGGCCACGAGTTCGTCCTCTACGTGGCGAACGGCCGGGTCGTGCCGTCCCCGCTGAGCCGCCCCGCGTGCCAGAACTGCGACGGGCACGTCGTGCGCATCATGGCGGCGGGGCAGGTCTCGTCGGTGCTCAGTGCGGCGCGTCCGCGCAAGGCGCCCCCCGCCGGACCGGCCGAGGCGCCGGTGACGGCCGCTGAGAAGCAGGCCGGGGAGCGGTCCGAGGAGCAGGACCACCACTGGCACCTGTCCGATCTCCTGCACCCCTTCCGCAAGGCCGGCTAGCAGGGGAGGGCGTGCCCCTTCCGTAGGATCGGGGCATGTCTTCGAACGCCGACAAGAGCGCCGCACCGCCGCTTCCGGCCCCCCTGGGGGCGCCGGTCGCCGACTCCCACACCCACCTCGACATGCAGTCGGGCACGGTGGAGGAGGCGCTCGCGAAAGCCGCCTCGGTCGGCGTGACGACCGTCGTCCAGGTCGGCTGTGACGTACGGGGCTCCCGGTGGGCGGCCGAGACGGCGGCGGCGTACGACAGCGTCCACGCCGCCGTCGCCCTGCACCCGAACGAGGCGCCGCGCATCGTGCACGGCGACCCCGACGGCTGGTCCCGGCAGGGCGCGCGCGAGCCGGGCGGCTCCGGGGCGCTCGACGAGGCGCTCGCCGAGATCGACCGCCTGGCCGCGCTCGCGCACGTCAAGGGCGTCGGAGAGACGGGACTCGACTACTTCCGCACCGGCCCCGAGGGCAAGGAAGCGCAGGAGAACTCCTTCCGCGCCCACATCGAGATCGCCAAGCGGCACGGCAAGGCCCTGGTCATCCACGACCGCGACGCCCACGCCGACGTCCTGCGGGTCCTGAAGGAGGAGGGCGCCCCCGAGCGCACCGTCTTCCACTGCTACTCCGGCGACGCCGAGATGGCCGAGATCTGCGCCCGTGCCGGGTACTTCATGTCCTTCGCCGGCAACGTCACCTTCAAGAACGCCCAGAACCTGCGGGACGCCGTCGCCGTGGCCCCGCTGGAGCTGCTCCTGGTGGAGACCGACGCCCCGTTCCTGACCCCGGCGCCCTACCGCGGCCGGCCCAACGCGCCGTACCTGATCCCCGTCACGGTGCGCGCCATGGCCGCCGTACGGGACCTCGACGAGGACGCCCTGGCCACCGCCCTCGCCGCCAACACGGCACGCGCGTTCGGCTACTGAGCGCCTCTGCGGAGCGCCCCCGCTCCCGTACCTCCCGACACCTCGAACACAACTCTCAGTAGCCACGTCACTTTGGAGAGTGACGGTCGCTCCGCTAGGTTCTGGGGGCCCGATCCGGACCCCACCCTCCTGGAGTGTCGGCGTGAGCAACTCGCAGCACCTCGAGTACGAGCCCCACGGCGGTGGCGGACCGTACGTCGACCTGCACAACGCGGAGACCATCGCGTACGGCGTGTACGCGGCGCCCGGGACGTACGACGACACGTACCGGCCCGCCTATGAGGCCTACGAGGCGTACGAGCCCCATGAGGCATACGGGCAGTACGAGGCGTACGAGGCCCCGCCGCTGCCTCCCGAGACCCTCGTCCTGCCGGAGCCCGTCCAGCTCGTCGCCGAGCCGCCGCTTCCCCGGCAGGGCGCCGGGCGGGCCGCGCGCCGGCGCAGAACGCGCTCCGCCGAGCGCCCGGAATCCACGATGCGCCGCCTGCTCCCGCAGGCACTCGTCGTCGCCTTCCTGGCCGGCGGCACCACCGCCTTCGTCGCCGAGGACAAGGCCGTCGAGCTGACCGTCGACGGCAGGCCGCGCACCCTGCACACCTTCGCCGACGACGTGGGCGAACTCCTCGCGGAGGAAGGCGTGCACGTGGGCGCGCACGACCAGGTGGCGCCCGCCCCCGGCGCCGGGCTCACCGACGGCGACGAGATCGCCGTCCGCTACGGCCGCCCCGTCCGCCTCACCCTGGACGGCCGGCGGCACGAACTGTGGACGACCGCACAGACGGTCGAGGAGGCGCTCCAGCAGCTCGGGGTGCGTGCGGAGGGCGCGTACATGTCCGTCTCGCGCGCCCAGCGCATCGGACGCGCGGGGCTCGCGCTGGACGTGCGCACCGAGCGCGCCGTCACCGTCATGGCCGACGGCCGGGCCCGAACCATCCGCACCAACGCGGCGACCGTGCGCGAGGCGGTGGAGGCCGCCGGGATCGTCCTGCGCGGCCAGGACACCACCTCCGTCGCGCCCGGCAGCTTCCCGCGCGACGGGCAGACGGTCACCGTGCTGCGGATCACCGGCGCCAAGGAGGTGCGCGAGGAGGCGATCCCGTTCGCCGTGCGCCGCACCGACGACTCCTCGCTGTTCACGGGCACGGAGCTCGTGGAGCAGGTCGGACAGCCCGGGCTGCGGCGGGACACGTACGCCCTGCGCATCGTCAACGGGGTGAAGCAGAAGCCGAGGCGGATGCGCAGCGAGGTCGTGCGTGAGCCGCGCGAACAGGTGGTGAAGGTCGGGACGAAGCCGCCGCCGACCTCCGTGGGGGGCGCCGACGGCCTGGACTGGCAGAGCCTCGCGGCCTGCGAGTCGGGCGGCCGGCCGGGCGCCGTCGACCCCTCGGGCAACTACGGCGGGCTGTACCAGTTCGACACCCACACCTGGCACAGCCTCGGCGGCAGCGGACGGCCCCAGGACGCCCCGGCCGCGGAACAGACCTTCCGCGCGAAGAAGCTGTACGTGCGCCGTGGGGCGAGTCCCTGGCCGCACTGCGGGAGACGGCTGCACGGCTGAGGTGCGCCCCTGCGGGGGCGACTCGGGGGGTGAGGTGCGGCGGCGGGCGGTGTCGGCGCCTCCCCGTACCCTTGTCCCGTGAGTACCAGCCCCGCCCCCGACGCCCTCCTGGGCCCCGCCGACATCCGTGAGCTGGCGGCGGTCCTCGGCGTGCGTCCCACCAAACAGCGCGGCCAGAACTTCGTGATCGACGCGAACACGGTCCGCCGCATCGTCCGCACCGCGGGGGTCCGGCCCGACGACGTCGTCGTCGAGGTCGGCCCGGGCCTCGGCTCTCTCACCCTCGCCCTGCTGGAGGCCGCCGACCGGGTCACCGCCGTCGAGATCGACGACGTCCTCGCCGGCGCCCTCCCCGCGACGATCGCGGCCCGCATGCCGGCTCGCGCGGACCGCTTCGCGCTGGTGCACTCCGACGCCATGCACGTGACCGAGCTGCCCGGCCCCGCCCCCACCGCACTGGTCGCGAACCTGCCGTACAACGTGGCCGTGCCCGTGCTGCTGCACATGCTGGAGACGTTCCCGAGCATCGAGCGCACCCTCGTCATGGTCCAGTCGGAGGTCGCCGACCGGCTCGCCGCCGGCCCCGGCTCGAAGGTGTACGGCGTTCCCTCCGTCAAGGCCAACTGGTACGCCGAGGTCAAGCGGGCCGGCGCCATCGGCCGCAACGTGTTCTGGCCCGCGCCGAACGTCGACAGCGGACTGGTCTCGCTCGTCCGCCGGAGCGAGCCGATCAGGACGACGGCATCGCGGCGCGAGGTCTTCGCCGTCGTCGACGCGGCGTTCGCCCAGCGCCGCAAGACCCTGCGGGCCGCGCTCGCCGGCTGGGCGGGCTCCGCGGCGCAGGCGGAGGCGGCCCTCGTCGCGGCCGGCGTCCCGCCCCAGGCACGCGGAGAGGCCATCACGGTCGAGGAGTTCGCGAGGATCGCCGAGAACAAGGAGTCGGGGCAGAAGTGAGCGTCACCGTGCGGGTGCCGGCCAAGGTCAACGTGCAGCTCGCGGTGGGCGCCGCGCGGGCGGACGGCTTCCACGACCTGGCGAACGTCTTCCTGGCGGTCGGTCTGTACGACGAGGTCACGGTGACCCCGGCCGACGAACTGCGCGTCACCTGCGAGGGCCCGGACGCGGACCAGGTCCCCCTGGACCGCAGCAACCTCGCGGCGAAGGCGGCGATCGCTCTCGCCGAGCGCCACGGCCGCGATGCCGCCGTGCACATCCACATCGTCAAGGACATCCCCGTCGCCGGGGGCATGGCGGGCGGCAGTGCGGACGGCGCGGGCGCGCTGCTGGCCTGCGACGCGCTGTGGGGCACGGGCGCGTCCCGTGACGAACTCCTCGACATCTGCGCCGAGTTGGGCAGCGACGTGCCCTTCAGCCTGGTCGGCGGTGCGGCCCTCGGCACCGGGCGGGGCGAGAAGCTGACGGCCCTGGAGGTCGGCGGCACGTTCCACTGGGTGTTCGCGATGGCCGAGCGGGGGCTGTCGACCCCGGCGGTGTTCCGCGAGTTCGACCGCCTCGCGGAGGGCCGCGGCGTCCCGGAACCGCTCGCTTCACGCGACCTCCTGGCCGCCCTCGCCAAGGGCGACCCCGACGCGCTCGCGGCCACCCTCTCCAACGATCTCCAGCCCGCCGCGCTGTCCCTCTTCCCCGAGCTGGCGGACACCCTCGCCGCGGGCCGCACGGCAGGCGCCCTCGCCACCCTGGTCTCGGGCTCGGGCCCCACCACGGCCCACCTGGCCCGCGACCCCGCCTCGGCAGCAGAAATCGCAGCGACCCTACGCACCTCGGCCACCTGCAAAAGCGTCCGCACAGCGTCAGGACCGGCACCGGGCGCGACGGTTGTCGAGGGCCGGCGGTAGGCATGGGTCGGGGGTAGGCATGGGTCGGGGGTCTGGGGGCGAAGCCCCCGGGGGCGGTCACCGGGGCGTACGGGACTTGTCGGGCGGCGGGGCGGATGCCGACGGCGCCGACCCGACCGACGCAGTCCCACCGCTCTGCCTCGCCGTCGCCGCATACGACGAGACCCTCGCCGAGGAGCTCCTCAACGCCGGCGCCGACCCCCTGCGCCCACTGGACGGTGTGCCCGGCGGCGACCCCGGCCTCCCCGGCGGCGACACCCCGCTGACCCGGGCCGTGGACAGCGGCTGCTCCTGGATGACTGCCAGGCTGCTCCCCGAGCCCGTACGCCTCGACGCCGACGCCCGCGCCGCTCTCCTGGCCCGCGCCCGACACTGGGCCGACGCCGACATCGAGGCCGAGCTGCGCCGCCGGACGGGAGCGGCAGGCCCGGTCGAGCGGCGCACCGTGCGGGTCGACGACTGGAGCTGCCACCACGAGCGGTACACGCTCGCCGGCCAGACCGTGTGGGACGGCCACCTCGGCGTCCTCACCGCCCTGGAGGAACGCTTCCGCATTCGCACGCCGTTCGACGAGCTCCTCGCGCGGGCGCTCACCCGCCCGGACCGGGACCACGCCGTCTGGACCGACGTCGTCGTCCACCTGTCCACCCGTCAGGACGACGAGACCTGGACCGCGGCCGAGGCGCTGCGCGACTGCCCCGACCGGCTCTGCCGTCTCTTCGCCGCGGACGTGCTGCGGTGCCTCGTCATCGGGCTCGGCGGTCTCTTCGCACGGCCGGGTACCGTCGTCGACAAGCCCGCGACCGAGGTGTTCCTCCCCTGGGCGGTGGAGGAACGGGACCCGGCGGTGCTCGCCGTGGTGCTGTCCGGGCTGAGCGAGGCCGACGGGGACGGCGTGGACGGCGCCCGGGCCGACGAGATCGACGCCGTCGGTCTGTCGTACGTCGGGCATCCCGATCCGCGGGTGCGTCTGGAGGTGGCCGAGACCCTGAGGAGGGAAGCCGAGCGCGTCCCGGCGGAGAAGCTCGACGCCCTGTACGCGCTCGCGCGCGATCCCGACGCCGGGGTCCGCGAACGGGCGGCGTACTGGCTGGCGTCCTGCCGCGCGGAGGCGCCCGGCGTCACCGACGTACTGGCCGCACTCCTCGACGACGAACTGCGGGACACCCGCGTGCACGCCGCCTACGGCCTCGCGAGGCGCGGTGATCCGCGCTGTGTGGAGGCCGAGCGGCGGCTGCGCCCCCTCGATCCCGACGGATGGCCGGATTCAAGCCTGGTGCGGGCGATGTGGGCGTACGAGGAGGGCGACGCATAGACCGGCGTGAGCCGGGCGTGCGCGAGGAGCTGCCCGCCCGTGCGTGCACCCGGCCGCCGTCCGGCGTGAGCCGCCCGGCAGCCCGCCGAGACCCAGGGGGCGTGAGCAGCTCGCGCGCGCGCCGTTCCTGAGCGGCGCGCACGATGGTTACGCGCGCCCTTCCGGACACTGCAGGCCCCCTCCGCGCACGGCACTCCGGCCCCGCGCGCCTGCGACGTGTACGTCAGCCGGACGGGCCGAAATGCCGTGACCGGTCCCTGTCAGTGAACGCCTGAAAGGCGATGCGCCCGTCCGGACTACCCTGGAGGGTCGATCGATCCCCCCGGGCAGGAGAGAAATGGCCGTCAATCTGGTCAATGTCGAGAACGTCAGCAAGGTGTACGGGACCCGTGCGCTCCTTGACGGCATCTCGCTCGGCGTGTCCGAAGGGGACCGGATCGGAGTCGTCGGCCGTAACGGCGACGGGAAGACCACGCTGATCCGGATGCTCGCCAGGCTGGAGGAGGCCGACACCGGGCGGGTCACGCACTCCGGCGGGCTGCGCATGGGCGTGCTCACGCAGCACGACTCCCTCGACCCCGCCGCGACCGTCAGGCACGAGGTCATCCGCGACCTGGCCGACCACGAGTGGGCGGGCAACGCCAAGATCCGCGACGTGCTGACCGGTCTCTTCGGCGGGCTCGACCTGCCCGGCTTCCCGCAGGGCCTGGACACCGTCATCGGCCCGCTCTCCGGTGGCGAGCGTCGCCGTATCGCGCTCGCGAAGCTCCTCATCGAGGAGCAGGACCTCATCGTGCTCGACGAGCCGACGAACCACCTCGACGTCGAGGGCATCTCCTGGCTCGCCCGGCACCTGCGCGAGCGTCGCTCCGCGCTCGTCTGCGTCACCCACGACCGCTGGTTCCTCGACCAGGTCTGCACGCGCATGTGGGACGTCCAGCGCGGCGCCGTCCACGAGTACGAGGGCGGCTACTCCGACTACGTCTTCGCGCGCGCGGAGCGTGAGCGCATCGCCGCGACGGAGGAGACCAAGCGGCAGAACCTGGTCCGCAAGGAGCTGGCCTGGCTGCGCCGCGGCGCGCCCGCGCGGACGTCGAAGCCGCGCTTCCGCGTCGAGGCCGCCAACGAGCTGATCAAGGACGTGCCGCCGCCCCGCGACAGCAGCGAGCTGATGAAGTTCGCGTCGTCCCGGCTCGGCAGGACGGTCTTCGACCTCGAGGACGTCACCGTCCAGGCCGGCCCCAAGGTGCTGCTCAAGCACATCACCTGGCACCTCGGCCCCGGCGACCGCATCGGCCTCGTCGGCGTCAACGGCGCCGGCAAGACGTCCCTGCTGCGCGCCCTGGCCGACGCCGCGCGCAGCGAGGGCGAGAAGCAGCCCGCGGCCGGCAAGGTCGCCGTCGGCAAGACGGTCAAGCTCGCCTACCTCTCCCAGGAGGTCGGCGAACTCGACCCCGCCCTGCGCGTCCTGGAGGCCGTCCAGCAGGTGCGCGAGCGCGTCGACCTCGGCAAGGGCCGCGAGCTGACCGCCGGCCAGCTGTGCGAGACGTTCGGCTTCAACAAGGACAAGCAGTGGACGCCGGTCGGTGACCTGTCCGGCGGTGAGCGCCGCCGCCTGCAGATCCTGCGCCTCCTGATGGACGAGCCCAACGTCCTCTTCCTCGACGAGCCCACCAACGACCTCGACATCGAGACCCTCACCCAGCTGGAGGACCTCCTCGACGGCTGGCCCGGCTCGATGATCGTCATCTCCCACGACCGCTTCTTCGTCGAGCGCACCACGGACCGCGTCTTCGCGCTCCTCGGCGACACCACCCTGCGGATGCTCCCGCGCGGCATCGACGAGTACATCGAGCGCCGGCTGCGCATGGAGGAGGCCGCGGCGGCCGCTGCCGCCCCCGCGGTCGCGCAGAAGCCCGCGTCGGAGAAGAGCGCCGCCGACCAGCGCGCCGCCAAGAAGGAACTCCAGAAGATCGAGCGGCAGTTGGACAAGGTCACCGAGAAGGAGGCCCGGCTGCACACCCAGATCGCCGACAACGCCACCGACTTCGAGAAGGTCGCCAAACTCGACGCCGAGCTGCGCGAGTTGGCCGGCGAGCGCGAGGAACTGGAGCTGCGGTGGCTGGAACTCGCCGAGGACGCGTGAAGGGTGCGTGAAGGCGCATAACGACGGCATCACAGGCCGGTCCTCCCTTGGGAACAGGGGCGGATCGGCCCCAGGAGCTGTCAGACACGGGTGATAGAAAGAGCCGTCTGAGAACTCTCTGAAGACGGCTCCGGGTGGTCACTGACCTGGGGGCGTGGCTAAAAATCAGTGACATAGGGGGAACACGCTGATGGCTCAGCCGCCCAATCAGCCGCCGCAGCAGGGTGGTTTCGGAGCACCGCAGGACCCACCGCACCAGCAGCCGCCGCAGCCGCACCAGCAGGCGCAGCAAGGCGGCTTCGGCGCACCCCAGATGCCGCCCCAGCCACCTCAAGCGCCCCAGGCGCCCCCGGGCCCGCCCGCCCAGCAGCCGGCGCAGCCCGGCTACGGCTACCCGCAACAGCCGGGCCAGGCAGGCCAGGCAGGGCCTTATGGCCAGCCCGGCCCCTACGGGCAGCAGCCCGGCGCCTACGGGCAGCAGCCCGGCCCGTACGGCCAGCAGCAGGGTCCGTACGGCCAGCCGAGCGGCCCCTACGGTCAGCAGCCCGGCTACGGCTACCCGGCCCAGCCGCCCCAGTTCCCGGGCGCTCCCGGCGCCCCCGGCACCCCGCCCCCGGGCGGCCGCAACCCCTTCAAGGGGCGGCCCGCGCTGGTCGTCGGGGCCGCGGTGGCGGCGCTGCTGGTGATCGGCGGTCTGGTGTTCGCGGTCACGAGCGGCGACGACAAGGGCGACAAGAAGCCGGTCGCCGGACCGAGCGGCGACGACAAGGCCACGGCGACGTCCAGCGGCGGCCCGGTCAACCCCGGTGACGGCAGCGGCGACGGCGGCAAGGACGGCGAGGACTTCAACGCGGGCCGCAAGGCCGGCGAGGCGAAGGTGCTCTGGTACAAGGAGGCGCCCGACGCGCCCGCCTCCGGCGCCGACGCCCCCGGCATGTGGATCACCTCCAAGGCGGCCGTGAAAGCGGCGTACAAGGACGTCGTCGCGTACAACGTGGGCGACGGCAGGCCGACCTGGGCCACCATCAGCTTCCCGCAGAAGATCTGCGCGGTCACCCCGCAGAAGACGGCGGACGACAAGGTCGTCGTCGCGTACATGAGCGGCACCAGCGACCGCGCCAAGTGCAACCAGCTCCAGCAGATCGACCTCAGGACCGGCGCCAAGGGCTGGACCGGGGTCGTCGCGGACGGCGCGCTGTTCGACAGCGCGATCGACATCGAGCTGTCCCTCACGGGCAACACGCTGATGGTGGGCCGCTCGCAGTCCGGGACGGCGTACGACGTGCGCACCGGCAAGAAGCTGTACGACAAGCAGAAGTACGGCGACGCGTGCTTCCCGTCGGCGTTCGCGGGCGGCGCCAAGCTGTTCGCGGTGGCGTCCTGTGACGCGACCGAGGCGAACGAGCACGACGAGATCCAGGAACTGGACCCGGCGACCGGCAAGGTCAAGTGGACCCAGAAGTTCGACAAGGGCTGGACGGTCTCGAAGACGTACTCCGTGGACCCGTTGGTCGTCTACAGCACCAACGAGGACAAGAACACCTGGAACATCGCGACGTTCAAGCCGGACGGCACGTACCGCTCGCAGGTCGGCTTCGACGAGGACTTCGCCCCCGAGTGCGACGGCGGTTTCCTGCAGCGCAACCTGACGGGCTGTGAGGGCACGGCCGCCGACGCCAACACGCTGTACCTGCCGACCGAGGCGAAGAGCGGCCCCAACGAGATCGTCGCGATCGACCTCTCCACCGGCAAGGAGAAGTGGCGCGTGAAGTCCCCGACCGACGAGGCGATGGTGCCGGTGAAGGTCGAGGGCGGCAACCTGGTCGCCTACGTCGAGCCGTCGTACGACGCGGCCGGCCGGGTGGTGGGCATCCCGACGGCCGGCGCCGCCCACACGCCGAAGACGCTGATGCAACTGCCCGAGAGCACGGCCGACATCGAGGACGGCTTCTACTCACGCGACGTCGACTGGGTCGACGGACGCTTCTACCTCTCCTCGACCCGGCTGACGGGCAACGACGACGACAAGGAGAAGCTGATGCTCGCCTACGGCAAGTGAGGCGGCCTGCCACCTTCTCGACACCCTGTCGCTCCTCGTCCGTCGTCCGTCGCCCTCCCGAGGTACCCACACCATGACCCAGCCGCCGCCCCCGCCCCCGAACCAGCCCCCGCAGCAGCCTCAGCAGCCGCAGCAGGGCGGTTTCGGCCCGCCCCCGCCGCCGCAGGACGCCGTCCCGCAGGACGCCCCGCCGCAGCCCCCCGCCCCGAACCTGGCAAAGGCCCCGGAGCCGGGCTACGGCTACCCCCAGGCGCCCCAGGCGCCCCAGGCCCCGGGTCAGGCGCCGCAGACGCCTCCGCCGCCGGCAGGCCCGGCCCCGACCGGTCCTCCGCAGCCCCAGCCGGGCTACGGCTACCCGCAGGCGCCGGGCCGGCCGACCGCCCCTCCGCAGCCCCCGGCCGCCGCTCCCGGCTACGGCTACCCGGCCCAGCCGGGCGCCCCCGTGCCCGGCGCTCCCGCCGCGTACGGCCAGCCGCCCCAGCAGCCGGGCCCCTACGGTCAGCCGAGCGCCCCGTACGGTCAGCAGCCCGGATACGGCTACCCGGGGCAGCCCGGCCAGCCGGGTCAGCCGGGATACCCGTCCCCCCAGCCGGGGTACGGCTACCCCGCGCCGCCCACCGTCCCCATGCAGCCCCAGCCCGGTGACGGCGGGGTCGGCAAGAAGTTCAACGCGCAGATGGCGATCATCGTGGCCGCCGTCGTCGCGGTCGCGCTGATCATCGGCGGCGGGGTCTGGTACTCGCAGTCCGGTGACAGCGGCAAGGACAAGGAGAAGAGCACCGCCGGTCCGACCGGCGGCGGCGACAAGGGCGATTCGGGCGGCGCCGGCGGCACGGGCGGAACGTCCTCCGGCGGCAGCGAGAAGGCGCCCGCCAACCCCGCCTCCGACGTCCTCTTCAAGGTCCCGATGCCCGCGATCAAGAAGGACGCCCACGTCGGCGTCCGGGGCTCCTGGGTGACCGACAAGGCGTATGTGAAGACCGGCGCCAGCGAGATCGGCGGCTACGACCTCGACAAGGGCACGAAGCTGTGGTCGGTGAAGCTGCCCGGCCCGGTGTGCGAGGCCAGCAAGTTCGCCACCGACGACTACCGCACGGCGATCGTCTTCCAGGCGAGCAGCGCCGAGACCGCCCGCTGCGACCAGATCGCGGCGATCGACCTCGCCGCGGGCAAGCAGCTGTGGAAGAAGACGGTCACGTCCGGCGACTACGCCGTCGACTTCGACAATGTCACGGTCAGCGCGAACACAGTCGCCCTGGGCAGCACCGACGGCGGCGCCGCCTTCGACATCGACTCCGGCAAGGTGCTGTGGTCGCCGAAGCCGGCCGACACCTGCTACGACGCCGGCTACGGCGGCGGCCCGAAGCTGGTGGCGGTGCGCAAGTGCGGCAGCTACGACAACCCCCAGCTGGGCATCCAGACCATCGACCCGGCCTCCGGGAAGGTGCTCTCCGAGTACAAGCTCGCCACGGGCATCGAATACGCGTCCGTCGTGTCGACCGACCCCCTGGTGGTGGCCGCCGACGTCGGCGACAGCGCCGGTGACGGCAGCGGCATCTCGGACCTCTTCTCCATCGACAACAAGACCGGCAAGCTGCGCACCCGTATCTCCGTGCCGGGCGACGACTACGCGGCCGACTGCGAAGGCATCACCAGGATCGAGGCCTGCATCGGACTGGCCGTCGGCAACGACAAGATCTACATCCCGACCGAGGAGCACGACGGCGGCGGCGACTACAGCCGCACCAACGAGGTCATCGCCTTCGACCTGACCACCGGCAAGCAGACCGGCCAGCGCGCCGACGCCGGCGACGGCTACACGATCTACCCGCTGCGCATGGACGGCGCCAACCTGATCGCGTACAAGCGGCCGCCGTACGACAAGGGCGGCGAGGTCGTCAGCATCGACGGCGGCTCCTTCAAGGAGACCAAGCTGATGGTGAACCCGGCCACGGACTCGGTGCACGACCTGGAGACCAGCATGTCCCCGGAGTACTCCGAGGTCCTCTTCGCCAAGGGACGCCTGTTCATGTCGGAGGTGTACGCCGACGACGGCGCGACCTCGGGCGGCGACCCGCAGTACCTGGCGGTCGCGTTCGGCGGCGCGGGCAGCTGATCGTCTTAATCGCCGTGACGGCCCCGTCCCTGCTCAGGGGCGGGGCCGTGCACGTACCGCCCATGACCCTCGAATGCGAGGAATTTCGGCGATCCGGGGCACTTCTCACCGGTAGGGGGAGCGCAACGTCGAACAAGCGTGTAGCTTCCGGGGGCATGAAGAACGGGGTGCCGGGGGGCACCCCTTTGTCGGTCCGGCTTTTGGTCCGGCTAGGTCCGGGTTGGTCCGTGTGGGTCCGTGTGGGCATCCATGCAGGGACTGGGGGGTTGCTCGATGGGAGTGCGGCTGATGGTGGTCGACGACCACCGACTGCTCGCCGAGGCGCTGGCCTCGGCACTCAAGCTGCGGGGGCACCGGGTGCTCGCCGCGGCGGCGCCGGCCGCGGGCGCGGCCGAGCTGGTGATCACCCGCGCCCCGGAGGTGTGCCTGCTGGGCACCGCGACCCCGGCCGAGCCGGGCATCTTCGACCCGATCGTCCGCATCAAGCGGGAGCGCCCGCAGGTCGCGGTCCTGGTCCTCGGGCCGGTGCCGAACCCGCGCGGCATCGCGGCGGCCTTCGCGGCGGGCGCCTCCGGCTACGTACGCCATGACGAACGGATAGAGGGCGTGGAACGCGCCATCATGAAGGCGCGGTCGGGCGAGGCGGCGGTGGCTCCCCAACTGCTGCAAGGCGCGTTCAGTGAACTCCTCAACCCGGCGGCCCAGCCCGACGACGAGGGCCAGCGCCTCCTCCAGATGCTCACCCCCAGGGAGGTGGAGGTCCTGGTCCGCGTCGCGGACGGCGAGGACACCCGCCTGATCGCCGCCGGCATGGGCATCGCCCCCTCCACGGCCCGCACCCACGTCCAACGCGTCCTGATGAAACTGGGCGTGGGCTCCCGCCTGGAGGCGGCGGCACTGGCAGCCCGGACGGGTCTGCTGGACCGTGCGGGGCCCCTTCCGCATTCTCCTCGGCACACGGACGTGGGGTCGCAATCCTGATCCCCCGGCATGCCCTGGCACCCGGCGTGACGTCACCGAGCTGATCATTTCCCCCGGAAACCGGTGTGTCGACTGGTGCTCGACGGGCGCATTTCGGCATGGTCTACCCCGTGAATGTCCGCCTTGTAGGCAAATGTCTGCCGTGGTGGAGAGTACCGTCGCCGCCCTCTCGCGCGGTCGGACGAAACGCCTGTCCTGGCCGACTGCCTGCTTGACGGCACGCCTGGGCCGACAGTGCGTGGAATCGGGCCGAGTCCTCGTGGCTGCAGCAGTGCCGCGTCCCTTTCCGGGTTTCACCCACCCCAAGGAGTCCCACAGCCCATGCCATCCGCCCGCACGTTGCCCGCCGGCCGGACACGACTCGTCGGCTGCTCACTTCTGGCCTGCCTCCTGCTGCTCACACCGCTGTACGGCGCCGGGACGGCTGCGGCCGCACACGGCGCCGACCGCGCATCCGGGTCGGCCGCCACCGAGGGCCGGATCGCAGCTGTCAGAAGACTCGACGCCCGGACCCTGGACCTGACCGTCCAGTCACCGGCCATGGGAAGGTCTGTGCCGGTCCGCGTCATCCTCCCCAGGAGTTGGGGCAGCGACAAGAAACGCAGGTTCCCCGTGCTCTACATGCTGCACGGCGGGGCCGACGACTACACCTCCTGGACGCGCGAGACGGACGTCGAGGCACTGGCGAAGAACTCCGACGTCATTGTCGTGATGCCCGACGGCGGGAAGCACGGCTACTACTCCGACTGGTACGCCGGCACGCCCCGCTGGGAGACCTTCCACACCACCGAACTGGTCCGGCTCATGGAGAAGAGTTTCCGCGCCAACTCCTCCAGGGCCGTCATGGGCCTATCGATGGGGGGCTTCGGCGCGCTCAACTACGCGGCGCGTCACCCGGGAATGTTCCGGTACACGGCCGCCCTGAGCACATACGTCGACCTCAACGACCCCGCGGTGCGGCTCTTCATCGACTTGAGCTCCAAGCAGGACGGCACCGACGTCAAGGACGTCTGGGGCGACCCGACGGCACAACGCGGCAACTGGCAGGCCCACAACCCGGCCGCCATGCCACGCGCCTTCCGTGGAACGAAGGTTCACCTGTCCATGGGAAGCGGGGAGCCCGGACCGCTGGACACCGGTCATTCGATCGGTGTGATCCTGGCGGGCGCGGTGGGTGAAATGGCGCTGTCCTCGGAGTCGGTGAAGAAATTCGCCGGTTCGCTCCGCTCCGCGGGCGTCGAGGTCACGACGCACTTCTACCGGCCCGGGACGCATTCCTGGCCCTACTGGCAGCGTGAACTGCACAGCATCTGGGCCACCATGATGAAGGAACTCGACTAGCGAGGCGAGCCAATGGGCCGAACAGTGGTGATGTTCGCGGCAGGGTCCCGTGGGGACGTTCAGCCGTGCCTGGCACTGGGCGGGGCGCTGACCCGCCAGGGCGATACCGTCCGGCTGCTCGCCAGCCCCCGCTACCGGGAGCTGATCACCGCGGCAGGACTGCAGTTCCACCCGGTTCCGGTGGATCCCACCGAGATCATCGAGTCGTCCCAAGGACAGAAACTGCTGTCCGGCGGACGTAACCCGGTCACGTTCATTCGCGGCATGAACCGGATCCTGCGGCCACTGTTCTCTCGTCTGTTCGCGGCGGCCCAGGCCGGCGCCGAGGGAGCCGATCTCGTCCTGGCCCCTACGTTCAGCTTCCTCGGCGTCCACCTGAGCCAGTACCTCAACGTCCCGCACGCGATCATTCACTATCAGCCGAGCCAGCCCACGGGAGAGTTCCCGCACCCCTTCGCGCCGGCCGCGAGTTTCCTCGGATCTCCCGGAAACCGCCTCAGCTTCGAAGCGGTCGACCTGGGGTCGTGGCTGGTGTGCCGACGGTTCGTCAACATGTGGCGCAGGGAGGGACTCGGTCTTCCCGCCCTCTCCCCGCTCGGCCCTGTCCGCCGAGTCCGCCGGGCCCCCGTGTTGTGTGCGTTCAGCCCTGTCGTCGTACCCCGGCCGGCCGACTGGGGACCCAACGTCCACCTGACCGGTTTCTGGCACCACCAACAGCCCCTGTGGGAACCGCCGCGTCGCCTGCTCGACTTTCTCGACGCCGGGCCCCCGCCCGTGTACGTGGGCTTCGGCAGCATGAGATCCAGCGACCCCGAGGCCACCGACCGCGTCGTACGAACCGCACTGCGGTGCGCGGGACTGCGTGGGGTACTGGCCGGGGATCCGACCACGAGCGACGACGACGTGCTCGTGGTCGGGGACACCTCCCACAGCTGGCTTTTTCCTCGTATGGCTGCGGTGATCCACCACGGCGGCGCGGGCACCACCGCCGCGGCCCTGCGTTCCGGAGTGCCGTCCCTGGGCTGCCCGTTCTTCGGCGACCAGCCCTACTGGGCCGCTCGGGCGCACAGCCTCGGAGTCGGCCCCAAGCCCTTGCCGTTCCGGCAGTTCACCGTCTCCGCTCTCGCCGACCGTCTGCGAGCCGTCACCGAGGACGGCGGCCATGCCGAGGCGGCCCGTCGGCTGGGCCGTGCCCTGACGGCCGAGGACGGCGTCGCGCGTGCCTGTCGCGTCCTGAACCAGCTCCTTTGAGGACCTCGCCTGCGTGAATGCAGACGATTCCGGTCCGCACCTCCCCCAACTCTCGGCTTCGCTCGAACCGGAGGGACCCCATCGCGGTGCCGCCGTGGGTTCCTGCTTCACAGGCCCTTGCCCGCTCCCTTGCGGGAGCTGGTCTTACATGGGCTTCCACAGGCGTTACTTTCCGTCCGTCCGGCGGTAGGTCGGACAACTCCGTCGTCCGACAAGGCGATCCCAGCCCTGGTGCCGCGCCCCTCCGGGCCACTATGGCGAGGATGCCCTACACCTCCACCCTGAAGGACCTCAGCAGAGTCCTGAAGGATGGAGCACTGGGCGAGCGTTCGGTAGCCGGCCTCATGGTTTGGCGGTGGGACGGGCAGCGTCACTGCCGTGCGTGCCTACACCTTCTCGTCCGCCGACGGCTTCGACAGGCCGCGGCCTTCTCGTGCAGGTTCACGGGGGTGACGCAGAGCCCACACCGCGACCGGCGCCGCCGCTCCGACCAACGCCGCGGCGATGCACAGTCCGGCCTGATACGCCACCAGGAAAGCCGCGCCGTGCGAGGTTCCCGCGGACAGAGTCCAGTGCTGCACGAAGGTCACCACCGCACCCATGAGCGCGATGCCGAACACACCGGACATCTCTCGCGTGGCGCTGAACAAGCCGGCTGCGACGCCGGACAGGTGACGGGGCGACGATTCCAGCGCCCGGGTCGTCAGCGGGATGGCCAGCGCGGAGCCCACCCCGACCGAGGCCAGCCCTGGCAGCAGGCCGACGAGAGCACCCCACACACTGCCCAGCGCCACCAGCAGCAGGCCCAGGGCGACCAGGAGCAGACCGGCGGCGGAGACCCGGCCGTCCCCCCATCGTCTGGCCAGGACGGTGACGAACGGAGCCGTGAGGACAAGAGCGGAGGCCACCGGAGTGAAAGTCAGTCCAGCCTCCGTCGGACTCAGCTGCAAACCGTTCTGCAGGAACTGAGAGGTATAGAAGTACACGCCGCTCACTCCGAGGCCCCACAAGAGCTGGGAAATGAGCCCGCCCTTGAAAGGCCGCTGTCGAAACAGTCCTCCCAGCTCCGGACCGCCGCGGAATTTCTTCCCGCAGCAGAGGGTGAGCGCACCCGTCACGGCAGCGATACCCGAGATGACCACGAGTGGGTCGGTGAACCCGTAGCTCGGCCCCTGGATCAGGCAATAGACGATCGCTGCCAGGGAGACGCATGCCAGGGCGATCAGCCGGCACGGGAGGCCGGCCAGGCTCCGCGCAGGCGAACCTTTCTCAGGCAGGGACGAGGCGGATACGGCCAAAGCGCCGACGAGAAGGCCGGCGAACCCCAGGGGAACATTCATGACGAAGAGCCATTCCCACCCCAGATGTTGCGTTACGACACCGGAGATCACCGGCCCGAGCGCCAGCGCGGAAGCCAGCGTGGCCGTTGTGGCAGCGAAGCCGGCGGCACGCACGCGGCGCGGCAGCTCGTGCGACATCAGGGCCAGGCAGGAGGGCAGGATCAGGGCGGCGCCGGCCCCCTGCAGACAGCGGAAGCAGACCAGCATCGCCGCTGTGGCCGACAGCGCACAGCCCGCGGAGGAGGCGGTGAACACCGTCAGCCCCGTCAGCAGGGTCCAGCGCCGGCCCCTGGTGTCGGTCAGCTGCCCGCCCAGAAGCAGAAAGCTGGCCAATGCCAGTGGATACCCCGTAGCCACCCACTTCACATCGCTTTCGGACAGGGCGAGTTCTGCACGCATCCGAGGCAGGGCGACATTCACCACGGTGTTGTCGAGAGCCGTGAGGAATGTGCAGAGAATGACGGTTGCGACGACGCTCAGGATGCGCAGTCGGCTCATGTCGCACCGCCCCGTTCTCTGTCGGCGTGTCACAAGTGAGAGCAGACAGTCCTATGTTTAGCTGATTGTCCGCTGCTTGCATCCGGAACAGCGCAATCGGTGATGTACGTCCGCCGCCCACTATGCCTGACAAAGGCTCCAGCCAATCCGTCATGGCCGAGGGGCCGCTTTCGCCCACTTACCTTAAGGTTCGGTGAGTCAGTGCCATCTTCGGTCAGAGACACACTCAGCCACTATCTTGCCCACGTTGCCGCACTCACGCCGGACGAAACCGCCTTCACGTTCGTCGACCACAGCACCGACATCGCAGGAGTACCCACCTCACTGACCTGGAGGCAGGTCGAGGACCGGGTACGCGGCCTCGCCACCGGCCTGCGCCACCTCGGCGCCGTGGGCGAGAGAGTGGCGATCGTGGCCCCGCAAAGCCTTGAATACGTCGTGGGATTCCTCGCGGCTGCCTGCGCAGGAGCCATTGCCGTTCCCCTTTTCCCCCCGTCCCTGCCAGGGCACGAGGAGAAGCTCGCAGCGATCCTCAAGGACGCCGCCCCCACATTCGCGCTGACCGTCGAAGGCGGGCGCACGGCCCTGACGGACTTCTGCGCCAAACACGGCGTGCCCTCCGGCTGCCGTGTCATCACGGAGCAGGAGCTGGCGGAGGCCGCCGTACAGCCCTCCCACGAACTGCGCCACCCCCAGACCGACGACGTGGCCTACCTGCAGTACACATCAGGCTCCACCCGCATCCCGACCGGTGTGGAGATCACGCATGCCAACGTCTGTGCCAACGCTCGCCAGGCGCTCGAGGCGTATGACCTCCGACGAGGCCGCAACTGCGCCGTGGGATGGCTGCCGCTCTACCACGACATGGGACTCGTGCTGGCCATCGCCCTACCGATCGTCGGCCACATGCCCTCCGTCCTCATGGACTCACTGGCGTTCATCCAGCAGCCGGTGCGCTGGCTGCGTCTGCTGAGCCTGCACCCCGGAGCCATCACCGCCGCCCCCAACTTCGCCTACGACTACTGCGTTCAGCGCGTGACGGCAGAAGAACGCGCCGAACTGTCCCTGGGACAGGTCGCCGCGATGGTCAATGGGAGCGAGCCCATCGGACCGCGCACCCTCGAACGCTTCCAGGCGGCCTTCTCCTCCGTCGGCATGATGCGGACCATCATGCGCCCCTCCTACGGGCTGGCGGAGGCGACCGTGTTCGTCAGCGCTTCGCCGACGGGGGAGGAGCCGACCGTCACCCCCTTCGACCGCGAGGCCATCGGGCAGGGAGTCGCCCGCACCGTCATCACCACCGACGACCAGGCCGTGACCGAACTCGTGGCGTGCGGGCGGCCCACCGGCCAGGAGATCGCCATCGCCGATCCCGCGACCTGCCAGCTCCGGGAAGACGGCCACATCGGTGAGATCTGGCTGCGCGGCCCCAACATCGGGCGCGGCTACTGGCGCCGTCCCGACCAGAGCGAGACGGTCTTCCGCGCGACGCCGCACGGCGACGACTCGCGCACGTACTGGCTGCGCACAGGGGATCTGGGGGTGTGGCACGACAAGCAGCTCTACATCACCGGGCGCCTGAAAGACCTCGTGATCATCGACGGGACCAACCATTATCCGCACGACATCGAGGCAACGGTCCAGGACGCGCATCCGGCCCTTCGCCCACACCACATCGCCGCGTTCGCCGTGGCCGGCGGAGACGGGGAGAGCCTGGTCGTCGTCGCCGAACACGGCCGGGACGTCAGCGATCCGCACACCGTCGCGGAGGAGGCGACGCGAGCCGTACGGGCGGCGGTCGCCACGCGCCACGGTGTGGCCATCCACGATTTCGTCCTGGTGCCACCCGGCACGGTCCCGCACACCACCAGCGGAAAAGTCGCCCGCAGCGCATGCCGCGAACGGTACCTGGCAGGGGACTGGCCGACGATCCCGGACGCCTGAGCGCGCAATCGACCCGTACCACATGAGAGTGCACACAGGGAGAGAGCGATGGAACCAGACAGGGAACCGGCCGTAGCGGCAGGGCAGAAGTCGGTGACCGAGGCCGGGCTACGGGCCACCCTGCGTCGGCTCATCTCCGAGACCTGCGGTATCCCACCGGCTGAACTCGACGACACCCGGCCCTTGGCCGAATACGGTCTGACGTCCCGGGCCGCCGTCGCGCTCACCGGACACCTGGAACAGGCACTGGACAGGCCGCTGCGGGCCACGCTGCTGTGGGAGAACCCGACCGTGGAGCGGCTGGTACGGCATCTGGCCACCGTCCAGCGGCCCGAGCCGGTCGCGGGAAACCCGGCCGAGTCCCACGGGAGCCGCCTGGCCGCGGCCGACGCGCGCCCGGCCCGCAACGCGGCCGAGACGCCCCCGCGGGCCTGCCCCATCGCCGTCATCGGCATCGGCTGCCGCCTCCCCGGCAGCGTTGACGGACCGGACGCGCTGTGGCAGCACCTGCTGGCGGGAAGCGACCTCACCGGTCACGTCCCGGCCAAACGCTGGCGGGACTTCGTGACCGGCCCCGGCGCCGCCGCCCTGCTGGAACACACCCCCCGTCAAGGCGCCTTCCTCGACGACATCGAGACCTTCGACGCGGACCACTTCGGCATCACCCCGCGCGAAGCCGAAGTCATGGACCCACAACAGCGCCTCCTGCTGGAAGTCGCCTGCGAAGCCCTCGACCACGCGGGACGGCCGGCCCACACTCTCGAGGGCACCGACACCGGCGTGTTCGTCGGCCTCAGCGCCCTTGAGTACGGGCATCTGACCACGGCGGACCCCACCCGACTCACCCCCTGGACCAGCACCGGAGCCGCGGGAAGCATCGTCGCCAACCGGCTGTCGTACCTGTTCGACCTGCACGGTCCGAGCCTGACCGTGGACACGGCCTGCTCATCGTCGCTGGTGGCGGTGCACCAGGCATGCCGGAGCCTGCGCGACGGCGAGTGCGACACGGCACTGGCAGCGGGCGTCAACGTTCTTCTGTCCCCCACCGTCACCTCTTCCCTGGAACACGCCGGCGTGCTGGCGGCGGACGGCCGCTGCAAACCGTTCGACGCCGCGGCCAACGGCATCATCCGGGGCGAGGGCTGCGGGGTCGTCGTCCTGAAGCGACTGGCCGACGCACAGCGCGACGGCGACCGGATCCTCGCCATCGTCAAGGGCTCGGCGGTCAACTCCGACGGCCGCTCGGCGGGGCTGATGGCGCCCAACCCCGCAGCTCAGAAGGACCTTCTGCGCAGCGCCCTCCGCGACGCGCAGGTGGAAGCCGACAGTATCGACTACGTCGAGGCACACGGCACCGGCACCATGCTGGGAGACCCCATGGAGGCCGGCTCGATGGGCGCCGTTCTCGGCGGCGCCAGGGCGGCCGATCAGCCGCTGCTCATCGGTTCCGTGAAGAGCAACCTGGGCCATCTGGAAGGCGCCGCCGGCATCGTCGGCTTCATCAAGACGGTATTGGCGCTCCATCACGACCGGATTCCGCACACCCTGCACTTCCGCACGCCCAACCCGCACATCGACTTCACCGGACTGCGGCTGCGCGTCGTGACGGAGCCTGTCGCCTGGCCGGAAGGAAGGAACGGCCCGGCTCGGGCCGGCGTATCCGCCTTCGGCTTCGGAGGCACCAACGCGCACGTCATTCTCGAACGGGCGCCCGCGCACTCCCCGAGCAGAGAGATCCGCCCACCGCAGGCCCTCGATGCCGACGACGACCACACGGGCACTCCGCATGTCCTCATCGTCTCGGCCCGGTCCGGGGACCGGATCGGCGACGCGGCGGAGGGCCTCGCCCGAAGGCTGGCCGCTGACGGTGCGCCCACACTCAGGGATCTCTCGCACACACTCGCCCGCTTTCACAGGGGTCCGGTGTGTGCCGCTGTCGTCGCGCGCACTCATCAGGAGGCGACCGGCCGGCTCGCGGCTCTGGCACGCGGAGAGGAAGTCACCGGCCTCGTGTCCGCCCGCACCGACGACTCCGCCGGGCGGTCGTCCGGCACCCGCCGCCCGGTCTTCGTCTTCTCCGGGCACGGCTCCCAATGGCCGGGGATGGGACTGAGCCTCATGCGAGAGGACTCCCTGTTCGCCGACGCCGTCCGCGAGTTGGACCCCCTGTACGAGGCCCAGGCAGGAGCGTCCCTGACGGACATGCTCTCCCTGCCCGAGTACTGGGCCGGCGTCGACCGCGTCCAGCCCTTGGTGTTCGGGATGCAGATCGCCCTGTCCCGGACCCTGCAGTCCTACGGTGTGCACCCCGCCGCCGTCATGGGCCACTCGATGGGAGAAATCGGCGCCGCCGTCACCGCCGGAGCCCTCGACCCGGCCGACGGCCTGCGTGTCATCCTGCGCCGGTCGGCGGAGCTCGCCGCCATCGGCATCGAGCGGGCCGGCGCCATGGCCGCCGTGGAACTGTCCGAACAGGAGCGCGCGCGGGTCCTGTCGCGATTTCCGGGGATCGAGATCGCCGTGTACGCGTCACCCCGCAGATGTACCGTCACCGGGCCGCCCGACACCGTGCAGCGCCTGGTTGACGAACTGACCGCCGAAGGCAGATTCGCCCGGGTTTTGGAGATCGGCGCGGCGGCGCACTCGCCCGCGGTGGATACCGCCGTGCCGAAGCTGCGGGAAGCCCTGGGTGGGCTACGTCCCCGCAAGCCGGAAGTCCCCTGGTACAGCACCGTGCTCGAGGACCCCGGCGCCGAGGTGCATGCGGACGCCGCCTACTGGTGTGCCAATGTCCGCAGTCCGGTACGCCAGCAACAGGCCGTGCGGGCCGCCGCCGCTGCCGGACACGATCTGTTCCTGGAGATCTCACCGCACGCCGTGGCCGTCATCCCGTTGAGCGAAGCGCTGCAGGCAGCCCAGGACGACTCCGAAGCAGAGGTCATCCCCACACTGCACAAGCGCCGCGACGAGGCGGTCGACCTGCGCACGGCACTGGCCCGACTGCACCTGGCCGGGGTGCGGTTGGACGAGGACCACGTGTGGCCCCGGGGCACGCAGGTAGCGCTTCCGACTCCCGCCTGGCACCACGAACGCCACTGGTTCGGCCGCCGAGGCTCCGTCACCACGTCACCTGTCGCGCTCCACCCCTTGCTGGGGCTTCGCGTCGACGACCCCCGCACGGGAGCCGTTCTGTGGCAGGCAGACGTCGGTACGGACACCGCGCACGCCCCCCGTCGCCGCATCCACGGCCGCCCCGTCCTCGACCTGGCCGCGGCTGCCGCACTCCTGATCGCGGCAGCGCAGGAGATCCACGGACGTGATGGCATCGACGACCTTCGCATCGAGGAACTGGCCATCCACCGGTGGCTCCCCCTGTCCGGCAGCACACCGGCCACCATCGTCTGGGAGCCGACCGGCCCTTACGCGAGGGTCACCGTCAACTCCCGTGCCACAGACGGCGCATGGCACTGCCATGCCTCGGCCCGGCTGCACACCGACCCCGTTCCGCCACCCGCCGACGTTTCCACCCCACCACCCTCAGCCGTCGGCCATTCGACGTTCACCGCAGGGAAGGAACCCAACCGGCGTTCCGCCGATGAAGAGCTCCTCGGGGCAGTCCTGTACGCGCCGGTCGCAACCGCCACCACCGGCTTCGGGCACGACGCCTCCCACGTCGACTTCGCTTCCGCCGAGATCATCCCGGCCGCTCTGCGCTGCCTGCACGTCCAGGGGCTTGCTTCGGGCGGCTCGACCTACGACGTCCAGTGCTTCCCGGACCCTGGGACGACCACCGAACCGGCGCCCGGTACAGCCGCGGAGGGCGGGGAACCAGGTTCCCGCTGGAACGTCGTGGCGGTCGGATCACAGAGACGGATCACGGCACAGGGTCTGGAACTGCGTCCGACCCGACGCGACGAGGTGCCCCAGCACCTCCACGCGCTCGCCTACGAGATCCAGTGGCAGAAGGCCTCCGTTCCGCTCCCCGGGCCACTCGGCAGCGCCCTGCTGCTGGCCGACGATCTCCCGGACGGCGACGGCGCCCTGACCGCGGCCCTGAGCGCAGCGCTCGAAGCGAGAAGCGTGCGGACGACGATCCAGGCCGGTCGAGCCGTGGACGACGGGCAGCCGGTCGAGGACTGGCTGAGGAGCACCGGCCAGGGCGATCCGGGCGCTGTGGTGCTGCTGCTGACCGGACGGACCGAAGCCGATGCCACCGCCGCCCTGCACAGAGCCGCGCAGATTGCACGACGCCTCACCTCCCACGGCTCTCGCACACCGCAACCGCCCCGGCTCTGGCTCGTCACCGTGCAGGCCCGAGCCGCGACACCGGGCGAAGCCGGTGAGCCGCACCTGGCCTGCCTGCGCGGTCTTGTTCGCGCGCTGGCCATCGAGGAACCCACCCTGCGGGCGAGTCTGGTGGACATCGACACCCAGCCCGAGGGCGTCGACGACCTCGCACGGGAACTGCTCGGCAACAGTCCCGAAGACGAGGTGGTCTGGAGAGCCGGTACCCGTCTGGTCGCCCGCCTTGCCCGTGCGGATCTGACGGAGCAGCAGTACGAGGTGCCTTTCGCCCGCCGGGACGGCGCCTACCTCGTCACCGGCGGCCTCACCGGCCTCGGCCTGGAAACGGCCTGTCGCCTCGCCGAACAGGGAGCCGGCCGCCTGGTCCTCAACGGAAGGCGGCCCGCCACCCCCGAAAGCCAGGGAGTCATCGCCGAACTACGCGCGCGCGGCACGTCCGTCGCCGTGGTGCAGGGAGACATCGCCGATCCGGACGTGGCGCCCCGCCTGGTGCAGGCAGCCGTCAGCGAGGGACACACGCTGCGTGGAGTCGCCCACTGCGCCGCAGTCCTGCACGACCGCATGATCACCGACCTCGAGCCCGCCGACATCGACACCGTTCTGCGGCCCAAAGTGACCGGCGCGCTCAACCTCGAGGCCGCCCTCGCCTCCCACGACATCGACTGGTGGGTGTCGTACAGCTCAGTGGCCGCGCTTCTCGGCTCCCCTGGGCAAGCCGCCTACGCAGCCGCCAACGCTTGGCTGGACGCGATCGCGCATCGCCGGAGAGCGGAAGGCAGGCCCGCCGTCTCGATCGCCTGGGGCCCCTGGAGCGGGGCCGGCGCCGCTCCCACACGTCGGGCCCTCGCGATGGACTACCTCACGGTGCCCGAAGGACTGGACGCCCTGCAGGCGCTCGTCGTCCACAACCGCACGCACACCGGCGTGGTCCACTTCGACGCCCAACGCCTGCTGGAGGCCTTCCCGAGCCTGTCCGCCCTCCCCTTCTTCGCGGACAGTCTCCGCATCGGCGCGACAGCCATGGAGGACTGGGGCGGCCCCGCTCGGATCGAAGCCCTCGGTGACGCCGCGGCGGACACGGTGTACTCGCGCCTGGTCAGACGTACAGCGGCCATCATGGGCTTCAGTCCGGCCGATCTGAACGACGCGGTTCCGCTCACGGAACTGGGCCTGGACTCCCTGATGGCGGTGCGCATCCGAAACGCCGCCCGGCAGGACTTCGCCGTCGAAGTTCCCTCGGACCTCCTGCTGCGCGGAGCAACGCTGCGCGAAATCGGTGAGAACGTGCTCGAAGGGCTCGGACTGGGGCTCGAACGTGGACGTGACACGGAAGACGGGGCGGCCTCACCGGAAGGGGCGGACGCACACCAGGACGCCACGGCATCGTCAAGCATGGCGACGCCCGAGCTGCCGCGCACGATCCAACCCCGTGACGCCGCCGAGCGCCTGGTGGCCGGCGCCTGGGCGGAAGTCCTGCGGGAGCGCCCCGCCGACGTCCACGCCGACTTCGTCGAGGCAGGCGGGAACCAGCGCTCGGCGGGAGCACTCGTCGATGCGATCCGCCGCCGCCTGGGGGACGCCCGCCCGAACCTCACCACCGAGACCGTGCTCGGGCAACGAACTGTCGCCGCCATCGCGGAACTGATCCGGCCGACGGTCAACCCGACCGGTGAGTCACCGGTCAACGCCCTGCGCCCGCCCCTGCCGGGCTCCTCCCAGCCCCCCCTGTTCATCTTCCACCCCGCCGGGGGGCCCACCTCGGTCTATCAGCCCCTCACTCAACTGCTGCCCGCTGACCAGGCCGTGTACGGAATGGAACGGCTGGACAGTGTGGGCACGATGGAGGAGAAGGCCGCGCACTACCTCACCCTCATCAGGGAGATCCAGCCGCAAGGCCCCTACCGGCTCCTCGGCTGGTCCTTCGGCGGCTGCCTGGCCTACGAGACGGCGCAACAGCTGACGGACGCCGGCGAAGCCGTCGACTTCCTCGGACTCATCGACACCATCCTGGCCGCCGCTCTTCCGGGCCTGGACTCTTCCGACCTGCTGCTGCGACGCTTCGGCCGGTTCGCCGAATACATCGAGAAGACGTACGGACACCGCCTGGACCTGGACTACGACGAACTCGCCGCCACCCCCGACGACCAGCAGATCGACGTGGTCATGCGCCTGGTGTCCGAAGCAGGCCTCGACATGAGCCCGGGCATCATGGAGCACCAGCGAACCTCCTACATCGACGCCAGAGTGGGCGAGCGCTACACGCCCCACCCCTACGACGGTCACGTGGTCCTCTACCGCGCCCAGCAGGCGCAACCGCTCACCACGGCGCTCGACCCGCGCTACCTGAGGCAGGAAGCCGACCTCGGCTGGGCGCCCCTGTGTCCGTCTCTCGAAGTCGTCCCGGTCGAGGGCGACCACCTCTCCCTCATCGACCCGCCGAGTGTCGCCACCATCGCGCGACATCTCAGGCAGCGCTTCGCGGCTTCCTCTTAGACCGCTGACCGGCCTCGCCCCGGCGAGTACGGCGTGCCGCACAGCACGCCGTACTCAGCACGAGGACACGAGGCCGGCCGGGCTCTGTCGGGATCAAACGGTGGCGAACGGCGTCGACTCCGTCGCGTTGTCGCCGAGGTTGTGTTGGTTGGTGCCGTCTGTGTTGATGGCCCAGAGTTGGTCGTCGGTGCCTTGGAAGTAGACGACGCCGTCGGCGGCGAACGGTGTCGACTTGGTGGTGTTGTTGCCGAGGTTGTGTTGGTTGGTGCCGTCTGTGTTGATGGCCCAGAGTTGGTCGTCGGTGCCTTGGAAGTAGACGACGCCGTCGGCGGCGAACGGTGTCGACTTGGTGGTGTTGTTGCCGAGGTTGTGTTGGTTGGTGCCGTCTGTGTTGATGGCCCAGAGTTGGTCGTCGGTGCCTTGGAAGTAGACGACGCCGTCGGCGGCGAACGGTGTCGACTTGGTGGTGTTGTTGCCGAGGTTGTGTTGGTTGGTGCCGTCTGTGTTGATGGCCCAGAGTTGGTCGTCGGTGCCTTGGAAGTAGACGACGCCGTCGGCCGCGAACGGTGTCGACTTGGTGGTGTTGTTGCCGAGGTTGTGTTGGTTGGTGCCGTCTGTGTTGATGGCCCAGAGTTGGTCGTCGGTGCCTTGGAAGTAGACGACGCCGTCGGCCGCGAACGGCATCGACTTGGTGGTGTTGTTGCCGAGGTTGTACTGGTCGGAGCCATTTGCGTCGATGTGCCAGAGCTGATTGTCGGTGCCTTGGAAGTAAACGACGTCCATGGAATTCCTCTCACTCTACGACGGCACATCACCGGCTTCCTCACAGTGATCTGCCGTTTGATTTCGCGTTGATTTCGCGGTCCTGAAGAGAATTGGATTGGCGTGATCGATGACGCGACTGAACCTTTCCGTGAAAAGGTGTCCGCTCTCGGCGTGATACCGAAATCCAATCCCTGCGGCGCCATTCTCAGGCAGCCAGGCGATCGTTGGAATTTGACGGGCCACCGCGTAACTCCTGGATGGTCCGCCACGAAGACTGCCCGGAAAGTCGCCCAGATCCACTATCGCTCAGTGCTCACAAGTGTCAAGCCGAGTCCTCTGTAATCGCATTTTGAACGAATTCTGACCTCGGCGGTTCACGAGTTCTCGTCCGTTGCCTGACGGGAACTCTGTGCTCGTGCGATGATTGCGCGGGTGATGACGTGATTCCAGGACCGCATGGCCCCTCCCCGGCCGACGCCCCTGTCGCGGCGCGCACGGGTCTGCCGGACCGCGCGGGCCCCCTTCCCGCCTCGGCGGACAGAACCGGAGGCCCCTCATGACACGCCGCACGGTCGTCGCCCGAGGCATACGCCTCGGCGCCCTCATCGGCGCCTGGCCCGCGGGCATCGGCGCCATCCTGTGCCTCATAGCGTCGTTCGTCTTCCTGACGGGCGGCCAGCAGGGGACGGCGCGGGCGCTGCTGATTGCGGCCGGGTTCGCCGTACTGATCAGCATGGCGGTGGGCGTCACGCTGGGCACTGCGACCGGCATCGCCCTGGCACTGGTCCCGCGCCGACTGCTGGCGCGCCCGCTGCTACGAGGCCTGCTCGCGGGCGTCACCGCAGGCCTCCCGGTGGCACTCCTGTCCATCACGGCCCTGACCGGAGACGGCTACAGCCTCGCGAGCTACCCGCCGTCGATCCACCTCCTCGCCTGGTCCGCAACGCTGACGATCGCCCTGGTCGCGGCAGCACGCAGCGGCGAGATCGCCGAGGGTCGAGCTAGTTTCGGGACGCGGTGAGCTCGCCGGCGCGTATGCCTGCCAGGAGGTGGGCAAGGGCGGTCGGGGTGGTGGTGAGGAGGGCGGCCGGGGTGTCGCTCTCGCGGAGGTGGAGGGTGGCGGGGGCGGGGGAGACGGCGAGTTCGACGCAGGTGTTGCCCTCGCCGCCGCCGGAGAAGGTGGACTTTTGCCAGTGCAGAGCGTGGTTCATAGGGCGGCTCACAGCTCCTTGGTCATGTGGTGGATGAAGTCCCGTGACGCTGTGGGGTCCAGCGACGCCATCTCCACCTTACGAAAGAGTGTTCGGAGTCGCTTCAACTGCGTTTCTGCGTCGATGAAGAGGGTGCCGGTGGGACCGTCGCGCATCCCGGTGTCCAGCTGGGGCAACGGACCGCCCATGTACATCATCGATGCGTCGGCACCGGCAAAGCCGTCCTGGTCCGTGGGGATGACGCGCACCGAGGTGTGACCCTGCTCGATCTGGTCGAGGATCCACCGGAGTTGAGCGAGTGAGGTTTGACGGTCGGCCACTCTGACCCGCAGGGCGAATTCGTGGACGATCGTTTCGTAGGGTGTTGGTTGGTCGCCCTCGATGACTGAGCGTCGTCGAATTCGGTGTTCCACCCGGGGTGCCAGCTCGCTGTCGGGCAACTCGGGGCGCATGTAGTTGAAGACAGCTCGGGCGTAGTCGGGTGTCTGGAGCAGCCCTGGAACGTAGTTGATGACGACCTCGTGCAGGAACGTCGCGTGGTGCTCGGCCTCGGCCACGTCGAGGTTCACCTGGGGCAGGACTCCCCGATAGTCGTCCCACCAGCCGCGTCTGCGATCGCCGGCCATGGCTGCCAGCGCGTCGATGAACTCGACGTCCGTGCAGGCGTAATGCGCTGCAAGTCGGCGGATGCGCTCCGCGCTGACGGCTGCGATACCCGCCTCCACTTGACTCATCTGGCCCGACGTCGAGTTCAGAAGGGCCGCCACCTCACGAGCTGTGAGGCCAGCGGCCTCGCGCAGCTTGCGCAGCTCTGCGCCCAGGCGGGCCTGCCGCGCGGTGGGATGACTCCTCGGTGCCATGTGCTCCCCAACGTCCCTGTTGCTGTGCCTCGTTCGGGTGCCAGATTACGGCAACAGGTTGCAGAGGCAGAAATTATTGCCTTACCGTCGGTGATGCACCGCACGCGCTGCGGAAGTGCACCGCTCCGTCCTGCCGGGACGGCTGAGGCATGCCACCGCACGGAAGCAAACTCACCACCCCCACCCGGAGTTGACGCATGTCCGAACCCTGGGAGTACTCCCTCTACATCCCCACCGACCCCCGCGCCGTCACCGTCTGTCGCCGCCCTCTCCGCCTGGTCCTCACCCTCCACGGACTCATCCACCTCGCTGACACGGCGGAGCTGCTCGCCTCGGAGTTGATGTCCAACGTCGTCCTGCACACCAAAGGCCCCGCCTGCCTCCGCATCCGCCTCCGGGACGGCGTCCTGCAGATCGGCGCCTGGGACGCAGACCCCGAACCGCCCGAGCCGCCAAGCCGGTTGGAGGAGGTCGGGGACGACGCCGAGAGCGGCCGGGGCATGGCCCTGGTGCGGGCCTGCTCGGACGTCTGGCACTGGCAGCCGCTGTCCCGCATGGGCCACCGGGGCAAGCTCGTCTGGTGCGAACTGGCCGTGGCATAGGGCAGGTCCTCGGGGCTCGGAGGGCAGGAACGGGGGCAGATCGTCACCTTCTTCTGCCGTTGCGACCGGCGTGGCTGATGAACTTCGACTTCCATGCACGTGCCTCACTGACCAGACCAGAAGGAACTCATGCGCAAGTTGACGTCTACTGTCGTGACCGGCCTCATGGCGTTCGCCGGAACGGTCGGCATGACGACCGCGCCCGCCCAGGCGGCGGGGGAGCTGGAGTACGTGGCTCTCGGGGATTCGTACGCGTCCGGGGTCGGTGCGGGGTACTACGACAGCGCCGCCGGCGACTGCAAGCGCAGCGCGCTCGACTACCCGGCCCAGTGGGCGGCCGCGCACTCGGACTTCACGCTGAAGGACGTCTCCTGCAGCGGGGCGACCATCGCGGACGTGCGCGCCGACCAGCTGTCCGCCCTGAGCGCCGAAACCGACCTCGTCACCCTCACGGTGGGCGGCAACGACGCCCAGTTCTCCAGCGTCGTCCAGGCCTGCCTCACGCAGAGCGACAGCTACTGCAAGACGGCCACCGACTGGATGTCGTCGTACGCGAAGAACCAGCTGGTGACGGAACTCGCCGGGCTCTACAAGGACGTCAAGGCCAAGGCGCCGGGCGCCGCGATCGTCGTGCTCGGCTACCCGCGGACCGTCTCCTCGACCGGCGCCTGCCCCGTGATCGACCTCAGCCCCGCCAAGCGCACCGCCATGAACGGGCTGGCCGACGCGCTGGCCGAGGGCGCCCAGGCCGCGGCGGCCAAGGAGCCGACCTCCTTCATCGACATGCGCGACGCGTTCAAGGGCCACGGGGCGTGCGGCTCCGACCCCTGGATCAACGACCTGACCGACGCGGCCTCGGTCTTCCACCCCAACCTGAAGGGCTACCTGGCGGGCTACGCCGCGAAGCTCAACGAGGCCACGGGCTGACCCACGGGCTGACCCCAGGCTGACGCCCCTCGGCGGACCCTCCCGGGTCAGGGGCTGCCCTCAGGGGCCGTCCCCAGGGGCCGGACCCGCTCGCGCGGCCCGGCCCCACAGCTCACCGCACGCTCACTCGCCCCGCGGGGGCTCCCCTTCCCCCTGCACCGCCTCCGGCGGCAGCGTCGGGGTGACCGGCGCCGCGGGGCGCAGCTTCAGCCAGGCCAGGAAGAAGACGCCCAGGGCCAGCATCCCCAGCCCCGTCCACAGGTTGATGTTGATCCCCTGCGCCTTGTCGATCTCCGCGTCGCCGTCCGTGATGCCGGCGATCGTGACGATCACGCCGTAGACGACGAACAGGCCGCCGATGATGCGGCGCAGGTCGAAGATGCGGGCCGCGGTCGCGGACTTCTCCTCGAGTTCCGTGACCTCGCGCTGGACGTCGGCCTCGGAGTACCCGGCATGCCGCAGCCGCTCCACGCGCTCCGCACGCGCCGCCTGCTCGTCGGGTTCGAACTGCTCGGACATGGTCCTTCCATTCTCCCGCAGTGGTCGTGACGGGGCTCAGAACGAGAACGGGATGTAGCAGGCGGCGGCCAGGATCACCGCGCCCCAGCCCAGCAGCGCGGGCCGCCGGTACCACGCGTCGTCGCCCGCCGCCGGCGGCTCGGCCATGCCGGGGGAGACGGTGCCGTAGACCAGGCCCTGCAGTTCCTCGTCCGGCTTCGGGGCGGTGAACAGCGACACCGCCACCATCACCACCGCGCCCGCCACGAACCCCGCGATCGCCGACACGAAGTTCGCGCCCTGGTCGGTGGGGATGCCGATGACGTCCTGCTTGTAGAGGACGAAGTAGTTGACCATCGCCGCCGTCGTGCCGGCCAGCAGGCCCCAGAACCCCGATTTCTTCGACGCCCGCTTCCAGAACATGCCGACGATGAAGACGACGAACATCGGGACGTTGAAGAAACTGAACAGCGTCTGCAGATAGCTCATGATGTTCGAGAAGGACGACGCCAGGAACGCCGTGCCCACCGACGCCGCCACGCCGATCGCCGTGATCAGACGGCCGAAACGGACGTAGTACTCGTCCTCCCGTCCCCGCACCACGTACTTCGCCCAGATGTCGTTGGTGAACACCGTGTTGAACGACGACACGTTCGCCGCCATGCCCGCCATGAACGCCGCCAGCAGACCCGTCACCGCGATGCCCAGCACGCCGTTCGGCAGGAGCTGTGACATCAGGTACGGGATCGCGTCGTTGTACTGGAGGTCGGAGTCCGCCGTGCCGATCTTCGGCACCAGCACGGCCGCCACCAGTCCCGGGATCATCACCAGGAACACGATGAAGATCTTCGGGTACGCGGCGATGAGCGGAGTGCGCTGCGCCGCCGACAGGTTCCTCGCCGACAGGGCTCGCTGGACCTCCGCGAAGTTCGTCGTCCAGTAGCCGAACGACAGGACGAAGCCCAGCCCCAGCACGATCGTCAGCCAGTTCGCGCCCAGCGGGTTGGCGCTGCCGATGCCCGTGCCGCCCCAGGCGCTGACGAAGTCGTCGCCGTGGGTCGCGGTCAGCTTGTCGCTCAGGCCGTCCCAGCCGCCCACCTTCTTCAGGCCCAGCACCGACAGCGGGATGAGGGCCGCCAGGATCACGAAGAACTGGAGCACCTCGTTGTAGATCGCCGAGGACAGGCCGCCGAGGGTGATGTACGCGAGGACGAAGAAGCCCGCCACCACGATCGCCACCCACTGCGGCCAGCCCAGCAGCGCCTCGACGACGATCGCCAGCGCGTACAGGTTCACCCCGGCGATGAGGATCGCGGCGAACGCGAACAGGGCCGAGCTCAGCAGGTGGGCCCCCTTGTCGAAGCGCAGCAGCAGCATCTCCGGGACCGAGCGGACCTTGCTGCCGTAGTAGAACGGCATCATCACCAGGCCCAGGAACACCATCGCCGGGATCGCACCGATCCAGTACCAGTGGACGGTGTACGCCCCGTACTGCGCGCTGTTCGCGGCCATGCCCAGGATCTCGGTGGCGGCCAGGTTGGCCGAGATGAACGCGAGGCCCGTGATCCAGGCGGGCAGGGAGCGGCCGGAGAGGAAGAAGTCGAGACTCGTCTTCACCGAGCGCCGGGCGGCGAAGCCGATGCCAAGGACGACGACGAAGTAGATGCCGAGGATCGTGTAGTCGAGCCAGTTCGTAGGCAGCCGCAGCTCCGCCGCCAGCTGTGGTGCCGTTGCCGTGTATGCCGTCTCTGTGGGGGTTCGCATGCACTGCTCACTTCGCTTGGTGTTCTCTGTTTGGTTGTGGTGGTGACACGCGTGGGGGTTTATGGTTTTATGTGTTTGATTCTGTTTGAAGCTTCGTTAGGTGTACTGAGCCAGGCCCGCGGGCCTGAGGTACGGATGGAGAGTCGCGGTGAAGAAGACCTCGACCCGCTTGGCCGACGGTCGTGAGCTGATCTACTACGACCAGCGGGACGACTCGGTGCGCGACGCGGTGGACAAGCGGCCGCTGGACCGCACCGTCACCACTTCGGAGGTACGGCGGGACCCGCTCCTCGGCGATTCCATCGCCGTGGCCTCGCACCGGCAGGGGCGCACATACCACCCGCCGGCCGACGAGTGCCCGCTCTGCCCCTCGCAGGGCGACCGGCTGAGCGAGATCCCGGACTCGTCGTACGACGTCGTCGTCTTCGAGAACCGTTTCCCCTCCCTGGCCGGCGACTCCGGGCGCTGCGAGGTGGTCTGCTTCACCTCCGACCACAACGCGTCCTTCGCCGACCTCACCGAGGAGCAGGCACGGCTCGTCCTCGACGCGTGGACGGACCGGACGTCCGAGCTGTCGCATCTGCCCTCCGTGGAACAGGTGTTCTGCTTCGAGAACCGTGGCGCCGAGATCGGTGTGACCCTGGGTCACCCGCACGGGCAGATCTACGCCTACCCGTTCACCACGCCCCGCACCGCCCTGATGCTGCGTTCGGTCGCCGCACACAAGGAGGCCACCGGCGGGGAGAACCTCTTCGACGCCGTCCTGGAGCGTGAACTCGCCGACGAGCGGGTCGTCCTGGAGGGCGACCACTGGGTCGCCTTCGTGCCGTACGCCGCCCACTGGCCGTACGAGGTGCACCTCTACCCCAAGCGCCGGGTGCCCGACCTGCTCGCCCTCGACGAGGACGCGCGCACAGAGTTCCCCAAGGTGTACCTGGAACTGTTGAGGCGCTTCGACCGGATCTTCGGCGAAGGTGAACCGCCCACGCCGTACATCTCCGCCTGGCACCAGGCGCCGTTCGGCGCGCTGGAGGAGTTCGAGGGCGTCCACCGGGACGACTTCGGGCTCCACCTCGAGCTTTTCACCATCCGCCGCACTTCCGGCAAGCTGAAGTTCCTCGCAGGCTCCGAATCCGGCATGAACGTCTTCATCAACGACATCCGGCCGGAGGCTGCGGCACAGCGACTGCGGGAGGTAGCGAGTTCATGAGCGGGAAGTACCTGGTCACCGGCGGCGCGGGGTACGTCGGCAGCGTCGTCGCCCAGCACCTGCTGGAGGCCGGCCACGAGGTCGTCGTCCTCGACAACCTCTCCACCGGCTTCCGCGAGGGCGTCCCGGCGGGCGCCGCGTTCATCGAGGGCGACATCCGCGACGCCCGCAAGCACCTCGACCCGTCCTTCGACGCGGTCCTCCACTTCGCCGCGTTCTCGCAGGTCGGCGAGTCCGTCGTCAAGCCCGAGAAGTACTGGGACAACAACGTCGGCGGCACCATGGCCCTGCTCGGCGCCATGCGTGAGGCGGGCGTGCGCAAGCTCGTCTTCTCCTCCACGGCCGCCACCTACGGCGAGCCGGAGCAGGTCCCGATCGTCGAGACCGCGCCCACGAAGCCGACCAGCCCCTACGGCGCCTCCAAGCTCGCCGTCGACCACATGATCACCGGCGAGGCCGCCGCCCACGGGCTCGGCGCCGTCTCCCTCCGGTACTTCAACGTGGCCGGCGCGTACGGCGCGCAGGGCGAGCGGCACGACCCCGAGTCGCACCTCATCCCGCTCGTCCTGCAGGTCGCGCAGGGCCGCCGCGAGGCCGTCTCGGTCTTCGGGGACGACTACCCGACCCCCGACGGCACCTGCGTCCGCGACTACATCCACGTCGCCGACCTGGCCGACGCCCACCTCCTCGCCGTCGCCGCCGCCAAGCCCGGCGAGCACCTCATCTGCAACCTCGGCAACGGCAACGGCTTCTCCGTCCGCGAGGTCATCGAGACCGTCCGCCAGGTCACCGGCCACCCGATCCCCGAGGTCGTGGCCCCCCGCCGCGGCGGCGACCCGGCCGTCCTGGTCGCCTCGGCGGCCACCGCCCGCGAACAGCTGGGCTGGAACCCGTCCCGCGCGGATCTCGCGGGTATCGTCGCGGACGCGTGGGAGTTCGCGCAGCACATCGCAAGCAGTGCGGCAAGGGAGCGGTAGTGGGGGCACAGGAAGTGCGCGAAGGGTTCGTCCGGCTGTACGGGGCCGAGCCCGAGGGCGTCTGGGCGGCGCCCGGCCGCGTCAACCTCATCGGTGAGCACACCGACTACAACGACGGCTTCGTGATGCCCTTCGCGCTGCCGCACATCGCCGTCGCGGCGGTCTCACGGCGCGAGGACGGCCTGCTGCGCCTGCACTCGGCCGACCTCGACGCCGGCGTCGCCGAACTCCGCCTGGACGAGCTGACGCCCGAGTCCGACGACGCCTGGACGGCGTACCCGGCCGGCGTCGTCTGGGCGCTGCGCGAAGCCGGCCACCCGGTCACCGGCGCCGACGTCCACCTGTCCTCGACGGTCCCGTCGGGCGCGGGCCTGTCGTCCTCGGCGGCCCTGGAGGTCGTCGTCGCCCTCGCGCTCAACGACCTGTACGAGCTCGGGCTGCAGCGCTGGCAGCTGGCCCGCCTGTGCCAGCGCGCCGAGAACGTCTACGTCGGCGCGCCCACCGGCATCATGGACCAGACGGCGTCCGCGTGCTGCGAGGCCGGCCACGCGCTGTTCCTCGACACCCGCGACCTCTCCCAGAAGCAGATCCCCCTCGACCTGGCCGCCGAAGGACTGCGGCTGCTGGTCGTCGACACCCAGGTCACGCACGCCCACAGCGGCGGCGAGTACGGCAAGCGCCGGGCGGGCTGCGAGAAGGGCGCCGCGCTGCTCGGCGTCGACGCCCTGCGGGACATCCCCTACGCCGACCTGGACGCGGCCCTGGCCCGGCTCGGGGACGAGGAGGAGGTCCGCCGCCTGGTCCGGCACGTGGTGACCGAGGACCAGCGGGTGGAGCAGGTCGTGGCCCTCCTGGAGTCGGGCGGCGACACCCGAGCCGTCGGCCCGGTCCTGACGGCCGGCCACGCCTCCCTGCGGGACGACTTCCAGGTCTCCTGCCCCGAGCTGGACCTCGTCGTCGACACCGCCCTCGCGAACGGCGCGCTCGGCGCGCGCATGACGGGCGGCGGCTTCGGCGGGTCGGCGATCGTCCTGGCCGAGGCGACCGACGTCGAGACCCTCACCAAGGCCGTCGAAGAGGCCTTCGCCGCCGCGGACTTCAAGACGCCCAGGGTGTTCGAGGCGGTGCCCGCAGCGGGCGCCCGGCGCCTGAGCTGACGTGGGCGGGCACCCCCTCCGGGGTGCCCTACCCGAGTCGCTTCGTCAGCGTGTACTCCGTGATGCCCGGCGGGTAGTCCTCGATCACGCACACCACGTCGTAGCCCTGCCGCTGGTAGAACTCCGGCGCCTGGAAGTCCCACGTCTCCAGGCGTACGCGGTCGCAGCCCCGTTCCTCGGAGGCGACGCGTTCCGCCTGCGCGAGGAGGCGGCTGCCCAGGCCCGTGCCGCGGTGCGGGGCGTCGACCCACAGGTAGGTGACGTGCAGCCACGTCGTCCAGGTGTGGCCGACCAGACCGCCCGCGAGATCGCCCACCGGGCCGGTGGCCCACACATGGAGCGGGGACTCGCGTTCGGCGGGCGTGCCGCGCAGGGCGCGCAGCACCGGGGAGGCCTCGGTGTTGGTCTTCAGGAGCCGTGAACGGAGAAGATCGCGTCGGGTCCTGTCGACTTCTGTCTCAAGACGAAACATGCGGCTCACCATAAACGCCCTGGCCAATCAGTTCTGCAATTTTCCTTCCCCTGTCAGCCCACGGCCCTACCCTGTGAACAGCACCGGTGGGGGCCGGTGCCGATCAGGGGGCGAGACAGTCGGGTACGACGCCCGCGGTGGGGGTAGCAGTCTCTGCACGGCGGCGGCCGTGCGGTCATGGCACCCTCTTCGGGCGTCGTATCCGCGCCGGCCTCCGTTCTCCGTCTCCGGACCTTGGGGTATCCCCTGCTCTGTCAAGGAGCTTGGGGAAGGGGGTTTCGTGGTTCGCATCCGAGTCCTGGTCGTCGACGACCACCGTATCTTCGCCGAGTCGCTCGCCGCGGCGCTGGCGGCCGAGCCAGACGTGGACGTGTCCGCGGCCGGCAGCGGCCCCGCGGCGCTGCGCAGCCTGGAGCGCGCGGCCGCCGAGGGGCGCCGGTACGACGTGCTGCTCGTCGACGCCGACCTGGGCGGCTCCCTGCCGGGCATACGGCCCGCCGTGCCCGTGCAGGAGGTGGGCGAGGACGGGCTCGTCGACGGGATCTCGCTGGTCGCGGGCGTGCGCACCGCCCAGCCACATGTCCGGATCGTCGTCCTCGCCGAGAAGGACGACCCGCGCCGCGCGGCCCTCGCGCTGCAGGCCGGGGCGTCCGGCTGGGTGGCGAAGGACTGCTCGCTGTCGCGGCTGCTGACGGTCATCCGGGGCGTGCTGCGCGAGGAGACCCACCTCCCGCCCGCCCTGCTCACGGGCGTCCTGCGCGAGTTGACGGCCGCCCGCAAGCACCGCACCGAGAGCGAACGCCTGGTCGAGTCCCTCACGCCGAGGGAACGCGAAGTGCTGCGCTGCATGGTCGCCGGACTGGGCCGCAAGGCCGTCGCCGACCGCCTGTTCCTGTCCCCGCACACCGTCCGCACCCACATGCAGAACGTCCTCGGCAAGCTGGGCGTGCACTCCACCCTCGCCGCGGTCGCCCTGGCCCGCCGGGCCGGGGTCGGGCCCGTGGACCTAGCCGGGGATGTTGTCGAACGGGGCGGTCAGCTGGCGTAGCAGGGCGGCCAGTTCGCCGCGCTGTGCGTGCGAGAGCTCGGCCAGGATCGCCCGCTCCTGGTCGAGCAGCCCGGCGAGCGCCTGGTCGGCGCGGTCCTTGCCGTCGTCCGTGAGGCGGACCAGCACACCGCGCCGGTCGCTCGGGTCGGGCAGCCGCTCCACCAGGCCCTTCTTCGTGAGCCGGTCGATCCGGTTCGTCATCGTGCCCGACGTGACGAGCGTCTGCGTGAGCAACTGCCCCGGCGAGAGCTGATACGGCGCACCCGCGCGCCTCAGCGCCGTCAGGACGTCGAACTCCCAGGGCTCCAGCTGGTGCTCGGAGAACGCCAGCCGACGGGCACGGTCCAGGTGCCGGGCCAGTCTGCTCACCCGGCTGAGTACTTCCAGCGGCTCCACGTCGAGGTCCGGGCGCTCCCGGCGCCACGCTGCGACCAGCCGATCGACCTCGTCCTCCATGACGATCAGTGTAGTGGTTGTGTCGACATGAAGTCTCTTGATGTCGAGCCTCTTGGAGATAAGTCTCTTGAGATCAAGTCTCTTGACATCGAGATAGATTGAGGGGGAAGGTACGAGGCATGACGACGACCAACCCTTCCTGGGACCCCGCCCAGTACCTGCGTCACGCCGGCCACCGCGCCCGCCCCTTCGCCGACCTCCTCGCCCGCGTCCCCGACCTGCCCGGCGACCCGCCCCGCATCGGAGACCTCGGCTGCGGCCCCGGCAACGTCACCGCCGTCCTCGCCGACCGCTGGCCCACCGCCCACGTCACCGGCTACGACAACTCGCCCCAGATGCTCGCCGACGCGGCGGCGCACGCCGGCGCGGGCCTCGACTTCGCCTACGCCGACCTCGCCGTTTGGGCGCCGCAGGAGACGTACGACCTGCTCGTGTCCAACGCCGCCCTGCACTGGGTGCCCGGTCACCTCGACGCCTTCGCC
This sequence comes from Streptomyces sp. NPDC051677, assembly GCF_044453465.1. Taxonomy (NCBI): domain Bacteria; kingdom Bacillati; phylum Actinomycetota; class Actinomycetes; order Kitasatosporales; family Streptomycetaceae; genus Streptomyces; species Streptomyces sp. NPDC051677. The sequence continues at coordinate 119,340 of NZ_JBITCT010000013.1, read as the reverse complement.
GGCTGGCTGGACGGCCTCGCCCCCGGCGGCACGTTCGCCTTCCAGGTCCCCCACAACATCGACGCGCCCCTGCACGCCCTGATGCGCGAACTCGGCGACACCCCCCGCTGGAAGGACCGCCTCGGCGACGTGCTGCGCCACGAGGACTCCGTGCACGCCCCCGGCGTCTACCTCGACCGCCTCGCCCGCCTCGGCTGCGAGACCGACGTCTGGACGACCACGTACTTCCACGTCCTCACGGGCGACGACCCCGTCCTCGACTGGGTCAAGGGCACCGGCCTGCGCCCTGCCCTCGACGCCCTCGCCGACGACCCCGAGGCCCAGGACGCCTTCGTCGCCGAATACCGCGACCTGCTCCGCGCGGCCTATCCGAGCGCCGAGTACGGCACGGTCCTGCCGTTCCGCCGACTGTTCGCGGTGGCGACGAAGCGCGCGTGAGCCGGTGTTTGAACGGGGGTGCACAAGGCCACTCGGGGTGCATCGAAGTCGGATGCGGCGATGCGGCTGGGAGTGATATGCGGTGGCGAAGGACCAGAAGGCCAAGGCCAAGAAGGAACAGGTAAAGGGCAAGGCCAAGGAGGTCGCCGGCCGTGCGGCGGGCGACCTGAGGATGGAGGCCAAGGGCCGCGCCGGCCAGTCGAAGGGCGACGCCCGCCAGGCCAAGGAGAAGGGGAAGGACGTCTTCAAGCACTGACCGACAGCAGGGCCGGCCCTTAGGGCCGGCCCGCTCGCGTCAGGCCGTGCGGCCCAGGTGGGTGACGAGGATGTGGATCACCTCGTCGTCGATGACGTACAGGACCCGGTAGCCGCCGACGCGCAGACGACGGATGTCGACGCCGTAGGCGACGGAGTTGGCGGGGCGCGGCGTTTCAGCGAGTTCGTCGACGGCCTCGTAGACAGCTGCGAGGCCGGTGGGATCCTCCTTGAGGAACCGGACGGCCTGCTCCGTGGCGGACGGTTCCCAGATGATGCGGTAGGTCACGGGCGCAGCCCGAGGATGCGTCCGACCTCGTCATGGGGGATGCCCGGTCCCAGCGTCCCCTCCGCCTTGCGCCGCCGGTAGTCGGCGAGGGCGAGGGCGTCTTCGAGATCCTCTATCACCTGCGGTGAGACGAGCAGCGCGGCCACGTGTCCGTGGTCGGTGAGGGCGATGGTCTCGCGGCTGTGGGCCGCGCGGCGGACCAGGTCGCCGAGCTGGGCACGGGCCGCGCTGATCGTGATCTCAGTCATGAGCCACATGATGGCACAAGGTTAATCTCGTGCCATCATGTTTCACCCTTCGGGTGAGGCGGTCAGCTCTTGCGGCGTCCTATCAGGTGCGGCTTCGCCTCCAGGCCGTCCAGGCCGTGCCAGGACAGATTGACCAGGTGGGCCGCCACCTCCGCCTTCTTCGGGCGGCGTACGTCCAGCCACCACTGGCCGGTCAGGGCGACCATGCCGACCAGGGCCTGGGCGTAGAGGGGGGCCAGCTTCGGGTCGAAGCCGCGGTTCTTGAACTCGCGGCCCAGGATGTCCTCCACCTGGGTGGCGATGTCCGAGATCAGCGAGGCGAAGGTGCCGGTGGACTGGGGGATGGGCGAGTCACGGACCAGGATGCGGAAACCGTCCGTGTACTCCTCGATGTAGTCCAGGAGTGCGAACGCCGCCTGTTCGAGGAGTTCGCGCGGATGGCCCGCCGTCAACGACGACGTGACCATGTCCAGCAGACGGCGCATCTCCCGGTCCACCACGACCGCGTACAGCCCCTCCTTGCCGCCGAAGTGCTCGTACACCACTGGCTTGGACACCCCGGCCTTCGCCGCGATCTCCTCCACCGACGTGCCCTCGAAGCCCTTCGCCGCGAACAGGGTGCGACCGATCTCCAGCAACTGCTGGCGACGCTCCGCCCCCGTCATCCGGGTGCGTCGCGCGCGCCGCGGCTTCGCGTCACTGCTGGGACTGGAGGTACTGCTGGAGTCGGTCGCCACACCGTCAATCATGCCGCCTCAGCGGCCGCCTTCCCCCGTCGGGAGCCGTCCCCACCCCTGTTGCGACGTGAATCGATACGCGAGCGTGACGGCCAGCGCACGTCGTACGCCCACCCGAGCATCTCGAACCACCGGATGAAGCGGGCGGAGGAGTCCACCTGCCCGCGCATCACGCCGTGCCGCGCCGACGTCGGATCGGCGTGGTGCAGGTTGTGCCAGGACTCGCCGCACGACAGCACCGCCAGCCACCACACGTTGCCCGACCGGTCCCGCGACTTGAACGGCCGCTTGCCGACCGCGTGACAGATCGAGTTGATCGACCAGGTGACGTGGTGCAGCAGCGCCACCCGCACCAGCGAACCCCAGAAGAACGCCGTGAACGCGCCCCACCAGGACATCGTCACCAGTCCGCCCACCAGCGGCGGCAGCGCCAGCGACAGCATCGTCCAGAACACGAACTGCCGCGAGACCGCACGGATCGCCGGGTCCTTGATCAGATCCGGCGCGTACTTCTCCTGCGGCGTCTGCTCTTCGTCGAACATCCATGCGATGTGAGCCCACCACAGGCCCTTCATCAGGGCCGGAACCGTCTCCCCGAACCGCCACGGCGAATGCGGGTCACCCTCCGCGTCGGAGAACTTGTGGTGCTTGCGGTGATCCGCCACCCAGCGCACCAGCGGCCCCTCCACCGCCATCGACCCCATGACCGCCAGCGCGATCCGCAGCGGCCGCTTCGCCTTGAACGAACCATGCGTGAAGTACCGGTGGAAACCGATCGTGATGCCGTGGCACCCCAGGAAGTACATGAAGACCAGCAGGCCGATGTCCAGCCAGCTCACCCCCCAGCCCCACGCCAGCGGCACCGCCGCCAGCACCGCCAGGAACGGGACGATGATGAAGATCAGCAGCGAGATCTGCTCGATCGAACGCTTCTGCTCGCCACCCAGCGTGGCCGAGGAGGTAGGGCTGTCGTCGGGCGCGTGGGAAGGGTCTTCGATCACGTTGGAGCCTGTGGTCATGCGCGTCCCCTGGGGGGTCTGGGATTGAGGGAGATGCCGTACCGCCGGAACCAAGGCTGTTTCCTACGGTTCCGTAACCTACGGCATCGTAAGTATGGCAGTGCGCTGCCCGGCGGCAAGAGCCCGCCAACCTGCGCGTCCTCCCGGGAACTATCCTTGGAGACGGTCGGACAGCGCCGTCCGCTCTGTTTAGTTCCCTCCCGGACGAGCTTCAACACTGCAAGGAGCCGCACCTGTGAGCAGTGCCGACGACCTTGGCCAGACCGACACGGCCACCAGCGCCGAGTTGCGCGCCGACATCCGCCGACTGGGCGACCTCCTCGGCGAGACCCTCGTCCGGCAAGAGGGCCCCGAGCTCCTCGACCTGGTCGAAAAGGTCCGCCGCCTCACCCGAGAGGACGGCGAAGCCGCCGCCGAGCTGCTGCGTGGAATCGAACTGGAGACCGCGGCCAAGCTGGTCCGCGCCTTCTCCACCTACTTCCACCTCGCCAACGTCACCGAACAGGTCCACCGCGGCCGCGAACTGCGCGAACGCCGCGCCGCCGAGGGCGGACTCCTCGCCCGCACCGCCGACCGCCTCAAGGACGCCGACCCCGAACACGTCCACCAGACGGTCCGCCACCTGAACGTTCGCCCCGTGTTCACGGCACACCCCACCGAAGCCGCGCGCCGGTCGGTACTCAACAAGCTCCGGCGCATCGCCGCGCTCCTGGAGACCCCCGTCATCGAGGCCGACCGCCGCCGCCACGACACCCGCCTCGCCGAGAACATCGACCTCGTCTGGCAGACGGACGAACTCCGCGTCGTCCGCCCCGAGCCCGCCGACGAGGCCCGCAACGCCATCTACTACCTCGACGAACTCCACGCGAACGCCGTCGGCGACGTCCTGGAAGACCTGACCGCTGAACTGGAACGCGTCGGCGTCAAGGTCCCCGACGACACCCGCCCCCTCACCTTCGGCACCTGGATCGGCGGCGACCGCGACGGCAACCCCAACGTCACCCCCGCCGTGACCTGGGACGTTCTCATCCTCCAGCACGAACACGGCATCAACGACGCCGTGGAGATGATCGACGAACTCCGCGGCTTCCTCTCCAACTCCATCCGCTACACCGGAGCCACCGAGGAACTCCTCGAATCCCTCAAGGGCGACCTGGAACGACTGCCCGAGATCAGCCCCCGCTACAAGCGCCTCAACGCCGAGGAGCCCTACCGCCTCAAGGCCACCTGCATCCGGCAGAAGCTGGAGAACACCAAGCAGCGCCTCGCCAAGGGCACCCCGCACGACCCCGGCCACGACTACCTCGGCACCAGCGAACTCCTGAGCGACCTCACCCTCATCCAGACCTCCCTGCGCGAGCACAAGGGAGCCCTGTTCGCCGACGGCCGCATGAACCGCACGATCCGCACCCTCGCCGCCTTCGGCCTCCAGCTCGCCACCATGGACGTCCGCGAACACGCCGACGCCCACCACCACGCCCTCGGCCAGCTCTTCGACCGCCTCGGCGAGGAATCCTGGCGCTACACCGACATGCCCCGCGAGTACCGCACCAAGCTCCTCGCCAAGGAACTCAGGTCACGCAGGCCCCTCGCCCCCACCCCCGCACCCGTCGACGCGGCCGGCGAGAAGACCCTCGGCGTGTTCGGGACCGTCAAGCGAGCCCTCGCCGTCTTCGGACCCGAGGTCATCGAGTCGTACATCATCTCGATGTGCCAGGGCGCGGACGACGTGTTCGCCGCAGCGGTCCTGGCCCGCGAGGCCGGCCTCATCGACCTCCACGCCGGCTGGGCCAAGATCGGCATCGTGCCGCTCCTGGAGACCACCGACGAACTCAAGGCCGCCGACACCATCCTCGAAGACATGCTCTCCGACCCGTCGTACCGCCGCCTCGTGGCGCTGCGCGGCGACGTCCAGGAGGTCATGCTCGGCTACTCCGACTCCTCGAAGTTCGGCGGCATCACCACCTCGCAGTGGGAGATCCACCGAGCCCAGCGACGCCTGCGCGACGTGGCCCACCGCTACGGGGTGCGCCTCAGGCTGTTCCACGGCCGCGGCGGCACCGTCGGCCGCGGCGGCGGCCCCTCCCACGACGCCATCCTCGCCCAGCCCTGGGGCACCCTGGAAGGCGAGATCAAGGTCACCGAACAGGGCGAGGTCATCTCCGACAAGTACCTCATCCCCTCCCTGGCCAGGGAGAACCTGGAACTCACGGTCGCCGCCACCCTCCAGGCCTCCGCCCTGCACACCGCCCCCCGCCAGTCCGACGAGGCCCTCGCCCGCTGGGACGCCGCCATGGACGTCGTCTCCGACGCCGCCCACGCCGCCTACCGCACCCTCGTCGAGGACCCCGACCTCCCGCCCTACTTCTTCGCCTCCACCCCCGTCGACCAGCTCGCCGACCTCCACCTCGGCTCCCGCCCCTCGCGCCGCCCCGACTCCGGCGCCGGACTCGACGGCCTGCGCGCCATCCCCTGGGTCTTCGGCTGGACCCAGTCCCGCCAGATCGTCCCCGGCTGGTACGGCGTCGGCTCCGGCCTCAAGGCACTGCGCGACGCCGGCCTCGACACCGTCCTGGACGAAATGCACGACCAGTGGCACTTCTTCCAGAACTTCATCTCCAACGTCGAGATGACCCTCGCCAAGACCGACCTGCGGATCGCCCAGCACTACGTCGACACCCTCGTCCCCGACGAGCTCCGCCACGTCTTCGACACCATCAAGGCCGAACACGCCCGCACCGTCGCCGAAGTCCTCAAGATCACCGGCGAGAAGGACCTGCTCGACGCCACCCCCGTCCTCAAGCAGACCTTCACCATCCGCGACGCCTACCTCGACCCCATCTCCTACCTCCAGGTCACCCTGCTCAAGCGCCAGCGCGACGCCGCAGCCGCCGGCGCCGAACCCGACCCGCTCCTCGCCCGCGCCCTGCTCCTCACCGTGAACGGAGTCGCCGCGGGCCTGCGCAACACCGGCTGAGGCCGGCCACGAGGACAGAAGGGCACCCCCGAGCGTCGAACCAGCTCGGGGGCGCCCTCATGCCCATCCCGTACGTCAGGCCCGGCGCCGCCGCACCACCAGGTAACCGCCCGCGCCGAGCAGCGCGGCCGCGACACCGGCCAGAGCGCCGACCGGCGCACCGTTGCCCGTCTCGGCGAGCTTGCCGCCGCCCTGCGGGCCGGCCGCCGACGACGGAGTCGACCCCGCGGAACCCGAAGGCTCCGCCGACGCCGACACCGAAGAGCTCGGCGAAGGAGACGCGGACGAGGACGCCGAATTCGACGGCGACGCAGACGCGGACGCAGACGTAGACGGGGACGCAGACGGGGACGGCGAGCCGCCGCCGCCCTCCTCGTCCCCGCACCCCGTCCAGAACACCTTGTGCTTCGCGGCCCCCTTCTCGCCCTCGAAGTTCCAGAACAGCTTGAAGTGCCCGTCCGCCAACGACAGGTCCTCGGTACGGCCGTGGCCCTTGCCGTCCAGGGTGATCGAGCCGCTCTTGACCGTCTCGCCCTTGGAGTCGGCGTCCGGCGCCCAGGCCTCGATGTGCCAGTCCACCTTCGCCAGACCGTCGAAGTGGAAGGCGTCCAGATAGAACGAGCAGACATGCGGCTCGTTCCGCTCGTCGAACTCGTTCGTCGTCGACTTGTGGATCTTCACATCGCCGTTGTCCCCCGGCGGGGCGGCATGGGCGGCGATGGGCGCGGCGAACACCGCGACAGCAGCGACGGCGGCCAGGGCGCCGACGCGGGAGGAGGTACGCATGAGGCAGTCCATCTTCGAGTGATGAAACGGAAGATGTGGAGGGGGCGGCTCAGCTTCCTGCCAACACTGACCCTCGGTCAATCACAAACGGGCAACAGGTGGTCGCCCTACAGCAAAACAGAACGCCGAACACGATCAAATCGTCATGAAAGCCGCCGTCAACAACGCCACCCCCGACCCCGCAAGCACCCACCCGGCCCGGGCCCGCCCCAGACCGCCGGCCACCACCACCGACGCCAGCAGCAGCGCCCCGCCCAACGGCACCCACGCGAACAAGATCCCCGCGGGCCCCGAACGCACCGCCTCATCACTGTCCGGCTTGAGCACCACCGTGTACGTCCGCCCCTTGCGTACGGCCACCGACTTCTCCAGCACCACGCGCGCGCGTGCCGTCGATCCCGCCGACAACGGCGTGTACGGCCCCACACACGTGTCCTCGCCGCACCGCGTCACCTCGACCGTGCCCTGCTCCCGGCCCTTCGTCAGCATCACGTGCTGAGCGGACCCCCAGGAACCCCACACCCCCGCGACCAGGATCAGCACCGCGACCGTGCCCATCGCCGCAAGCCGCCCGAACCGCCCGAACCGCGACGCGGCCACCGAAGCCGAGCTGGAACCGGAGTTCGAACCCGAACCCGAACCCGAACCCGAACCGGAGCCCGCGCCAGGGCCCGAGACGCTGCCTCGCACCGAGCCCCCGGCCGAGACGGACCCCTTGACCGAGTGCTTACGGGACGAACCCCGACGGCGGTGGGACGAGGCTGCTGTGGCAGGCATGGCCGGGATCATTGGCCATGCCCGAAGCAACCGTCAACCTCGGTGGGCGACAAGTCAGGAGTTGTACGTGCTTTGCGCCCGCTCCAACCCCTCCAGCACCAAAGCCTCCACCGCGTCCGCCGCCCGGTCCACGAAGTAGTCCAGCTCCTTGCGCTCCGCGGACGAGAAGTCCTTCAGCACGAAGTCCGCCACCTGCATCCGCCCCGGCGGCCGCCCGATCCCGAACCGCACCCGGTGGTACTCCGCGCCCATCGCCTTCGTCATCGACTTCAACCCGTTGTGCCCGTTGTCCCCGCCGCCCAGCTTCAGCCGCAGCACCCCGTAGTCGATGTCCAGCTCGTCATGCACCGCCACGATGTTCGCCACCGGCACCTTGTAGAAGTCCCGCAGCGCGTTCACCGGACCACCCGACAGGTTCATGAACGACATCGGCTTCGCCAGCACCACCCGCCGGCTCCCCGTCCCCGGCGGACCGATCCGGCCCTCGACGACCTGCGCCTGCGCCTTGCCCGCCCGCTTGAACCTCCCCCCGATCCGCTCGGCCAGCAGATCGGCCACCATGAACCCGACGTTGTGCCGGTTCATGGCGTACTCCGGACCAGGATTGCCGAGGCCCACGATCAACCAGGGGGCATTGGCGTCGGTCGTCACGTCCATGTCTCCTCGATACGCGCCAGCCGCCGTTCCCCGAAGAGAACGGCGGCTGACAGAACGACTGAAGCCCTAGGCTCAGGCCTCGGCGGACTCTTCGCCCTCGGACTCGCCCTCCGGGGCCTCCTCCGCCTGAGCCGCCAGGACCTGCAGGACGACCGTCTCGCCGTCGACGGCCAGCTTGGTGCCCTTCGGCAGGGTGATGTCCTTGGCGAGAACCGACGCGCCGGCCTCCAGACCCTCCACCGACACGGTGACGGCCTCGGGGATGTGCGTGGCCTCGGCCTCGACCGGAAGCGCGTTCAGGACGTGCTCCAGCAGGTTGCCACCCGCCGCCAGCTCACCCTCGGCGTGCACCGGGATCTCGACCGTGACCGTCTCGCCGCGCTTGACCAGCTGCAGGTCGACGTGCTCCAGGAAACCCTTGATCGGGTCACGCTGCACGGACTTCGGGATCGCCAGCTCGTTGGTCTTGCCGTCGATGTCCAGCGAGATCAGGACGTTCGGCGTACGCAGCGCGAGCAGCAGCTCGTGGCCCGGAAGCGTGAGGTGCAGCGGGTCGGAACCGTGACCGTAGAGAACACCGGGAACCTTGCTGTCACGGCGGATACGACGCGCCGCACCCTTGCCGAACTCGCTGCGGGTCTCGGCGGAGATCTTGACCTCGGACATGATCACTCCTCGTAGAACTAGAACGATGGGGGTCCCCCCGCCCGAGCGGAGTCGAGAGTGGGGAGGTCACCCGGCCAACGAACGGCCTGCTACGAAGAGCGCGTCGATAACGGACAGCCGCATCCCCGAACCCCGAACCTTCCGGAACGGAAACGGAGACGGCCTCCCTCGCCGAGCAACTGCAGCAGTGTACTCGGCCAGGGAGGCCACAGAAAAATCGATCAGCCTCAGCGGCCGACCGACCCCTACTGCTCGTCGAACAGACTCGTCACCGAACCGTCCTCGAACACCTCACGCACCGCACTCGCGATCGTCGGCGCGATCGACAACACCGTGATCTTGTCCAGCTCCAGCTCACCCGGAGTCGGCAGCGTGTTCGTGAAGATGAACTCACTCACCTTCGAGTTCTTCAGCCGATCCGCCGCCGGACCCGACAACACACCATGCGTCGCCGTCACGATGACGTCCTCCGCACCGTGCGCGAACAGCGCGTCGGCCGCCGCACAGATCGTGCCACCCGTGTCGATCATGTCGTCGACCAGGACACACACCCGACCCTTGACCTCACCCACCACCTCGTGGACGGTCACCTGGTTCGCCACGTCCTTGTCACGCCGCTTGTGCACGATCGCCAGCGGCGCGCCCAGCCGGTCGCACCAACGGTCCGCCACCCGCACACGACCCGCGTCCGGCGACACCACGGTCAGCTTCGCACGGTCCACCTTGCTGCCCACGTAGTCCGCGAGCAGGGGCAGCGCGAAGAGGTGGTCCACCGGGCCGTCGAAGAAACCCTGGATCTGGTCCGTGTGCAGATCCACCGTCAGGATCCGGTCCGCACCCGCCGTCTTCATCATGTCCGCGATCAGACGAGCCGAGATCGGCTCACGACCACGGTGCTTCTTGTCCTGACGCGCATAGCCGTAGAACGGCACGATCACCGTGATCGAACGCGCCGAAGCCCGCTTCAACGCATCGATCATGATCAACTGCTCCATGATCCACTTGTTGATCGGAGCCGTGTGGCTCTGGATCAGGAAACAGTCCGCACCACGCGCCGACTCCTGATAACGAACATAGATCTCACCATTGGCGAAATCGAAGGCCTTCGTCGGGACGACCCCGACACCCAGCTGGTGGGCGACCTCCTCGGCAAGCTCGGGGTGGGCGCGGCCGGAGAAGAACATCATCTTCTTCTCGCCGGTCGTCTTGATCCCGGTCACAGCACTGTCTCCTCAGAGGTGTCTCAGCTGGGTGTCGAGAGACCACGCCACTGGGCGCGACGCGGACGTCTCAGCTGGTGGGGTGCGGATGTGCACTTATCACGGTACGCCGTGTTCGACGCACCCGTTTCCGGTCAGCTCTCGCTTTCCTCCTGGCGAGAGGCCGCCTCCGCAGCCTTCGCCGCCGCGCTGCCCGGACGCTTACGAGCCACCCAACCCTCGATATTCCGCTGCTGACCACGGGCCACAGCCAGCGAACCGGGCGGCACATCCTTCGTGATCACGGACCCGGCGGCGGTGTACGCGCCGTCCCCGACCGTGACAGGCGCCACAAACATGTTGTCCGAACCCGTCTTACAGTGCGAGCCGACGGTGGTGTGATGCTTGCTCTCCCCGTCGTAGTTCACGAACACGCTCGCCGCACCGATGTTGCTGTACTCGCCGATCGTCGCGTCACCGACATAGGACAGATGCGGAATCTTCGTCCCCTCGCCGATGGAGGCGTTCTTCGTCTCCACGAACGTGCCGATCTTGCCCTTCGCCGCGAGACGGGTACCGGGACGCAGGTAGGCAAACGGCCCGACGCTCGCGTTCGGCCCGACGCGCGCACTGTCCGAAACGGTGTTGTCGACCCGGGCTCCCGCCCCGACGACCGTGTTCTTCAACCGGCTGTTGGGACCGACCTCCGCACCCTCGCCGATGTGCGTGGACCCGTGCAGCTGCGTACCCGGGTGGACGACGGCGTCCTGCTCGAACGTCACGGTCACATCGACCCAGGTCGTGGCCGGGTCGACCACGGTGACACCGGACAGCATGGCGGCGGTCAGCAGCCGGTCGTTCAGAATCCGACGGGCCTCGCTCAACTGCACCCGGTTGTTGATGCCGGCGATCTCACGGTGATCGGCGGCGACGGACGCACCGACGCGGTGACCGGCCTCGCGGAGTATCCCGAGGACATCGGTCAGATACTCCTCACCCTGACTGTTGTCCGTCCGCACCTTCTTCAACGCGTCGGCTAGGAGCGCCCCGTCGAACGCGAACACCCCGGAGTTGATCTCACGGATCGCCAGCACGGCCGCGGACGCGTCCTTGTGCTCGACGATCGCGGTGACGGCGCCCGAGGCGTCGTCCCGCACGATCCGCCCGTACCCGGTCGCGTCCGGCACCTCCGCCGTCAGCACGGTGACCGCGTTGCCGTCCGCGTGATGCGTCGCGGCGAGCTGCGCGAGGGTCGCGCCGGTCAGGAGCGGGGTGTCGCCGCAGACGACCACGACCGTCCCGTCCACGCTCCCACCGAGCTGCTCAAGACCCATCCGGACGGCGTGCCCGGTGCCGTTCTGCTCCTCCTGCACGGCGGTGCGCACGGCGGCGTCGACCTCGGCGAGGTGCGCGGTGACCTTCTCGCGGGCGTGCCCCACGACGACGACCAGGTTCTCGGGGTCCAGTTCGCGGGCGGCGGCCAGCACATGGCCCACGAGGCTGCGGCCGCAGATCTCGTGGAGAACCTTCGGTATGGCCGACTTCATACGGGTGCCCTCACCCGCTGCGAGTACGACGACGGCTGCCGGGCGAATGGCGCTCACGGAAGTTGCCCTTCGGCTGTGGAGTGAGGTGGGACATCCGAAGGATACCGGGGCGTTTCTGGGGGGACATGAGAGCGGGTCCTGACCTTGCTAGGTCAGGACCCGAACCAGGCTCCCCCGCCAGGACTCGAACCTGAAATACATCATCCAAAGTGACGTGTGTTGCCGATTACACCACGGGGGATTACTGAGGGCAGCCTACGCGGTTCGCCGCTTGGCCTCCACCACCATGCCAGACCACCACCCCTCGATGCGACGGTACAAATCGGCTCCCTTGAGGACTCTGATGACCAGGCAACCCCTATAGGAGTCGCCGACGTTCTTGCGGACCGTCTTGGGGTTGTGCTTCTTGAGGGTCGTCTTGTAGAAGGCCGAACGATCGGCCCCGGCGAGGTCTGCCCAGTACTGCTCGGCACCGGTGACATCGGCGGTCTCGTGAATCATCACTGTGAATCGAAGGCGCTCACGAGCTACGCCGAGCAGGTCCAGCCAGGCGAGGTAGAGCTCGATGACTCCGGGATCGCTGTTGACGAAGATGACGCTCTCGCGCCGGTCGTAGGGCTTGTCCTTAGAGCCTTCGGCCCAGTACAGAGCCACGCCTGCCATGAACAACTCGCGGTCGGTCATGACACCGATCTCGCGTGCCGCAGCCGCCTTCGTTTCCGTACGCTCGGCGTCGCGGATCGCACCCTCATGCTCCCAGCGCTTCCGTGCCGCCAGCTTTGCCTGCTCAGCCGCGTCACGCCGCTCCGGCTTCGGCAGATCCCGTACCCACAGCGAGATCGAGCTCTTCGAGCAGCCCAGTTCCACCTGGATCTGGTCGTACGTCCAGCCCTGGAGCCGCAGCTCCCGTGCCTTGTCCCGGAGGTCGTCCTTCGCGTTCGGGCGCTTCGTCCAGTCCGGAGGGGGCTCGCCCTCCAGAAGCCGGTTGAGGATGTCGTTGTTGTCGACGTGGAGGCGGTCGCGGATCTGTCGTCGGCTGAGTCCCTCGTGACGCAGCGCTACCGCCTGCTCCCGCAACCCCTCGAAGTCCGCGTACTTGCCAGCTGCATGTGTCATACGCATACCGTCCGGGCGGAATGGCTGATTCCGGGGTCGAACGGGCCTGGTTCAGCAGTTCGAGGGATACCGGTGGGTTTCGATGCCGTTCGGTCACGGCGTGTGGTGTAGGCCAGTCGGGGAAAGTCGCCGGAAAAGCCGGGGGGCTCGAACGTAGGCTGGGGGCATGACCACGACGGGGGATGAGGACACGGCGGCCCGGGGAGGGCCGTGGTGGTGGACCAGATGGCGTAGTGCGGCGTTCGACTGGAGCCTGGGGCTCGTGTCCGCCGTGGAGTGTGTGGCGGAGGGGGTGCCGTTCGCGCGGGACGCGGGGATCCCGGTGGCGGTGGGGGTCGTTTTCGGGTTGCTCGCCGGGTCGGTGTTGGTGGTGCGGCGGAAGTGGCCCATCGCTGTGGTGTTGGTGGCGATCGCGATCACGCCGGCCCAGATGGGTTTCCTGATGGGGATCGTGGGGCTGTACACGCTCGCCGCGTCCGAGCTGCCTCGGCGGATCATCGCCTCGTTGGCGGGGATGCAGTTGGTGGGCACGTTGATCGTGACGTTCGTGCAGGTGCGGCAGAGCATGGACCGGGGGTCTTTGACGCTGGGGGACTGGTTCGTTCCGTTCGCCGCCATCACGACGTCGCTGGGGCTCACCGCGCCGCCTCTGCTGCTGGGGCTGTACGTGGGTGCTCGGCGGCGGCTCATGGAGAGTCTGCGGGAGCGGGCGGACAGCCTGGAGCGGGAGTTGCAGTTGCTCGCGGAGCGGGCGGAGGAGCGGGCGGAGTGGGCGCGCGGCGAGGAGCGGACGCGGATCGCGCGGGAGATGCACGACGTGGTCGCGCATCGGGTGAGCCTGATGGTGGTGCATGCCGCGGCGTTGCAGGCTGTTGCGCGGAAGGATCCTGAGAAGGCGGTGCGGAATGCGGCCCTGGTGGGTGACATGGGGCGGCAGGCGTTGACGGAGTTGCGGGAGATGCTCGGGGTGTTGCGCAGCGGTGGCTCGGGGGAGCGGTCGGCGTCGGCGTCCGTGCCGTTGGTGGCGGTGGAGGTTGCCGGGGCTGTGGTGGAGGAGGGGGAGGGGCCTTGTCTGGAGGAGTTGGAGGAGTTGGTGGGGCAGTCGGCGGCTGCGGGGATGGTCGTGGAGCTGTCGGTGGAGGGGGAGGTGCGGTCGTATGCGCCGGAGGTGGAGCAGACGGCGTATCGGGTGGTGCAGGAGGCGTTGACGAACGTTCACAAGCATGCGGCGGGTGCGAAGACGCATGTGCGGTTGGCGCATCGGGTGGCGGAGATCGCGATGCAGGTGGAGAACGGTCCGCCGGCGGAGGCGGGGTCGGCGTCGGCGGCGCGGTTGCCGTCGGGGGGTAATGGGCTGGTGGGGATGAAGGAGCGGGTGGTGGCGTTGGGCGGGGTGTTTGTGTCGGGGCCGACGGAGGCGGGGGGTTTCCGGGTGTCGGCGGTGATTCCGGCCGGGTAGCCCGGGTCGGGGTGGTCCTGGCCGTGGTGGTCCTGGCCGTGGCGGTGTCGGCCGTGGTGGTGCCGGCGGGGGGTGTGGGGTCAGCCGGCGGTGAGGCGTACGGGTTCGATGCCGGCGGTGAGGGCTCCGAGGGCCTGGTCGATGTCGGGGCCGAGGTACCAGTCGCCGGTGTGGTCGAGGGCGTAGACGCGGCCTGCGGCGTCGATGGCGAGGAGGGAGTGGGCGTCGGTCTCGGTGCCGAGGGGGGCTACGTCGGTGTCGAGGGCGCGGCCGAGGTCGGCGAGGGTGCGGGCGAGGTGGAGGCCGTGGAGGGGGTCGAGGTGGACGGTGGTGGGGGCGACCTGGCGGCCGGGTCCGGTGGGGGCGATGGTGAGCCCGCCGAATTCGGCCCAGGCTTCTACGGCGGCGGGGAAGACCGCGTGGCGGTGGCCGGCGGGTGAGATGTGGTCGCGGAGGGTGTCGGCCCAGATCTCGGCTTGTTTGATGTCCCAGCGTCCGGGTTGCCAGCCGGCGGCGCGCAGGGCGGCGTCGACGGGGACGGGGAAGCGGGTGGTGGAGGTGCGGTCGGGGTGCATCTGCCCTTCGTTCGTCGTGCTGGTGGTGCGCGGCCCGGGGTGAGGCCGTGGAGCGGAGCGTGGGGGTGTTGGGGTACTTGGGGGCTGAGGGTTCTGGGGTGCAGGGGTGCAGGGGTGCAGGGGTGCAGGGGTGCTGGGCTGCCTTGTTCGGTCGGTTCTAGTCGTCGGTGGCGGGGTCGACGATGCGGACGCCGAAGTGGGCGCTGAGGGCGGTGCAGGCGCGGCAGGGGGTGGCGAAGCTGCCGTGGAGGGGGTCGCCGTCCTCGCGGATGCGGCGGGTGGTGAGTTTGGCTTGTTTGAGGGTCTTGCGGGCTTCGCCGTTGGTCATGGGTCTGCGGGCGGCGCGTCTGCTGCGGGCGGCGTCGGCGGCGGCGATGTGGCGGGAGATGAGGAGCGCTTCGGCGCAGCGGCCGGTGAAGCGGTCGCGTTGGGCGCTGGTGAGGGTGTCGAGGAAGTCCTGGACGAGGGGGTGCAGGGGTGGGGGCTGGTCGCCGCGGGCGGCGGTGCCGGTGAGGGTGGCGGCGCCGCGGACGGAGAGGGCGGCGGCGATGGTGGGGAGTATGCCGTCGCGGCGGTGGCGCAGGGCGGGGGCGTGGGGGGCTTCGGTGGCGGACCAGCCGATGCGGGGGTCGCCGCCGGGGCCGGGGTGCGGTCCGGTGTGGCCTGGGTGGCCGGTGTGCGGGTCGCCGGTGTTGCCGTGGTGCAGGTTGTCGGTCCTGCCGGTGTGCGGCCCCGTCTGTGTCGTGTTCATGATCGTCATCCCCTCCCGTGCATCCCCCGGACGTCACAGAGTGCCAAATGGCGTGGCGGGTGCGGAAGCTGGGGCGGTGCGACACGCCCGGGTTTGGGCTGGCTGTCACGGCGGGGTGACGGCTGGTCACGGAAGCGGAGGCCCGGTGACCGCTGTCGTCGTACCGCATAGGCTGTCGGCACCGCGATGCGCGCGGTTGACGCGCGTTGGAGATTGTTGGAGACAGTCGATACGGGGTGTGGTGGTTCGGGACCGGAAGCGGAACCGGCCGCTGCGGTCCGTACAGAGTGCCGCAGGGGGCAACCGCCATGACGACAGGTCGGCTCGGGCAGCAAGCCGCGCCGCCGAACGCGGCCTATGCCGGGCAGGTCGTGCATTTCCCGGATCCGGTCCGGGCGGCACGGCACCCGAGGGGCGTGCGGGTGGACGAGCGGGGCTACCCGGATTTCTCGCCGTACGCGCGGGCGGTCGCGGAGATCGCGGATCCGCCGGAGGGTTTCGGCGTGGACGAGCTGCGGTTGACGGACTATGTGTCGGCGAACGCGGCGCTGGCGGCGTCGGGGCACGAGCTGTGGGACACGGTGTCGGCGGTGGCGACGCCGCATGGCTGGACGTGGCATCACGTGGTGGGTTCGCGGCGGCTGGAGCTGGTTCCGGTCGAGGTGAAGGCCTTGCTGCGGCATCACGGTGGCGTGTCGACGGCGGCGGTGGACCAGTCGAAGCGGGGGACGCGGCCGTTGCAGGAGACGCGCCCGGCGCATTTCGGACTGCCGAAGTCGGGTGTGGCGGTGACGGAGCAGCAGGTGCAGGGGGTCGAGGAGGACCTGGGGTATCGGCTGCCGGGGGCGTACCGGTCGTTCGTGAAGGCGGCGGGCGGTTGTGCGCCGGTGGGCGCGGCGTTGGACGCGGAGCTGGGGTTGCTGGTGGACCAGCCGTTCTTCACGGTGCGGGACGAGGCGGCCGTCAACGACCTGGTGTATGTGAACAAGTGTCTGCGTGATCATCTGACGAAGGACTATCTGGGCGTCGGTTTCGTGCAGGGCGGCCTGCTGGCCGTGAAGGTGCGGGGCGAGCGGGCCGGTTCGGTGTGGTTCTGCGCGTACGACGATGTACGGGACGTGGATCCGGGGTGGTCGCCGGCGGAGCGGATGGAGCGGTTGTTGCTGCCGTGCGGTGAGGACTTCGACGTCTTCCTGTCGCGTTTGGCCGGTAATCCGCCGGAGTTGGAGACGGTGGCGAATCTGATGGTGGACGGCGGTTTCGCGCGGGCGGTGCCGGCGGCCGCGGCGTCTTCCGGGGCTTCTGCGGCTTCTGCGGCTTCTGCGGCTTCTGCGGCTTCTGCGTCTTCGGTGGGGGAGTGAGCTGAGCGATGGTGACGTTCGCGCAGGCGCAGGAGCGCGCCGAAGAGTGGATCAACGGGGATGTGCCGGCGTACCAGCACCGTGAGGTGCGGGTGCGGGAGTTCGAACTCGGGTTCGTGGTGTGGGCCGAGGACCGTGCGGAGGGCCCGCGTTCGGACGGGGGTGCGCAGCGGCTGGTGATCGCCCGGGACAGCGGGGAGGCCACGTTGTGGCCCGCGGTCGCGGTGGGTGAGGTGATCCGCCGGTACGAGGAGGAGTACGGCCGCTCGCCGGAGCCCGCCGACGCGGTGCCGGCGCCTGCGGCGCGGGTGGACCTGAATCAGACGTCGTTCTTGTTGTCGCCGCCGGAGTGGTTGCAGGAGGCGGCGGACAAGCTGGGGATCGCGGACCAGCGGCAGGCCGGTTCCGGGGCTGCTTCGGGTGCTGCTTCGGGTGCCGGTTCCCAAGGTGGGTCTGCGGGTGCGGCCGGTGGTGTGCCTGGCGGTGTGCCTGGCGGTGTGCCTGGTGCTGTGCCCGCAGGCGGTGATCCCTCGCTTCGTCAGACGCAGGCGGGTACGCCGGCTCCTGCGCCGACGGCGCCCGCCGCTCCCGCCGGGGCGACGCCGTGGGCGGGGACGGACACCAACGGCGACGCCGGTGACGACCGTTCCGTACCGCTGCCCGCGACCGTGTTCGCGCCGCCGTTGAGCGGTTCCGACGAGGAGCCGGCGCCGCCGACGGCCGCGCCGGACGCCAAGACGGCCCTGATGTCGGGCGGCAGCCAGCTGCCGCCCACGGCGGTCGCACCGGCGCTCGACGACCCGGCCGCGCCCGGCTCGCAGGGTGCACAGGGGTCGCGTGGGCTACACGGTGCACAGGGGTCGCAGGGGACACAGGGTGCGCCGCCGTCGCAGCCTCCGTCGCCTGGTGCGTCGTCATACGGCTATCCGCAGGGCGCCGGCGCCCCGGCGCCTCAGGGCGGTCCGGCTGCGCCTGCTCGGCCGCTCGCGCCGAACGCCGGTGACATCGCCGACGCCGCGACCAGCAAGGCGGCGCCGCCTCCGCGTCGTAACCGTGGGACAGGAGCGGCGCCGCCGCCTCCTCCGGGTGCGCCGGGAACGCCGGGCGCGCGGCCGGGCAACACGCCGCCGCCTCCCCCGTCCGGGCCGGGTGCGCCCGGCGCCCCGGCGGGCGGGTACGTGCCCACGCAGCTGGTGTCGGCCCTGGGCCCCGAGGGCCCGGCGGGACCGGCCGGACCGGCAGGGCCGGCGGGGCCTGGTGCAGGGGGTGCGGGGAACGCGCCGCAGCCTCCCGGCGCGCCGAACCCGCCCGCCGCCGGGCCGAATCCGCCCGGCGGTACGCCGCCCGGCGGCGTTCACCACGCCGCGACGATGCTTGCCGATCCCGGTCGGATGGGCCCGCCCGGGGCGCAGGGCGCGCCCCAGCCGCCTGGCCCTCCGGGTGCTCCCGGCGCTCCTGGTGTTCCGGGCGCCCCGGGTATGCCGGGTGCCCCGGGCGCGCCGGCTGCTCCGGGCGTCCCCGGTGCGCAGCAGGTCCCGGGTGCCCCTGGCGCCCCTGGTGCTCCGGGCACGCCGGGTGTGCCCGGCATGGCTCCCGGCGCTCACGGCTCCGCGGGGGGCGCGCAGGGTGCCGTTCACCACGCGCAGACCATGCTGGCCGGTCCCCCGCAGGGCGGCCCCGGCGCACCGGGCGGCCCTGGTGCCCCCGGCGCTCCTGGCGCACCCGGATTCCCGGGCGCCCCCGGCATGGCTCCCGGCGCTCAGCCCCCCATGCCTCCGCCGGGCGTGATGCCTCCGCCGGGTGGGCCCGTGCCAGGTGGTGGGCCGTTGCCGGGGCAGGCGCCTGGCTACGGGTATCCGCAGCAGCAGGGATTGCCCACGGTCGGTCCCGGTTATCAGGCCGTGCTGCGTTATCGCGCGCACGACGGGTCGGAGCAGCAGCTGATCCGGCGTTCGGCGCCGGGGACGCCGCACCCGGAGTGGCAGATCTTCCACGAGCTGCGGGCGATGAACGTGCCGCCGGACCAGGTGCTGGAGCTGCACACGGAGTTGGAGTCGTGCGAGCTGCCGGGTGCGTACTGTGCGCGGATGATCCGGGAGCAGTGGCCGCAGGCGCGGATCACGAGCATCGCGCCGTACGGCACGGATCATGCGAGCCGGCAGCAGGGGATGCAGCAACTGCTGGTGCACCAGGGCGAGTTGCATCAGGTGGCGGACGGGCCTGCCCGCCCGGCGCCCGTTCGTGCGCCGTTGCCCGCGGTTGCGCCGGCGCCGCCGGTTCCGCCGGAGGCGATCGGGCAGGAGCTGGCGGCGGTGTTCGGGCCGTCGGTGTTCCGGTTCGAGCAGGCCGCGGTGTCCCGGCAGGGCGTGCCGCCGGTCGTGGCGCACACGCTGGTGGTGGCGGGTCTGCCGGGCGACATGGGGCCGTTCTTCTGGGCGCAGGCCCAGCCGGGCCGGCCGGTGCCGACGCTGGCGGAGCTGGCGGCGGAGCGGGGGGTGCAGCCGGCCTCGGACGCGGGCTCGTACCTCGTCATGGGCAGCGACTTCGGCAAGGCGATCTGTGTGCAGTACGGGACGGCGAACATCGTCGCGGTGCCGGTGGAGGCGGGGCCGGGCGGTGTGCCCGTGCCGCCGCAGTTCGTGAACACCGGGCTGCCGGAGTTCGCGCGCTGCCTGGCGCTGCTGGGGCGGATGTGGCGGCTGCGGTTCGGTCTGAACCAGGAGCAGGCGGGCCGCTGGACCGTCGACTTCCAGGCCCAGCTGGCCTCGCTGGACCCGGCGGCGCTCGGTTCGCCGGAAAGCTGGTGGTCGGTGCTGCTGGAGCAGATGTGGGACGGCCTGCTGTAAGGCGCGCGCTCCGCTGACAGATATGAGGAAGGGCGTCTACGAGGAAGGGCGCCCAACCGGGGGCCCGGTCGAACGTGAGCGATGACTTCGGGCGGTGGATGGGGTCTGCCTTGGTATGACTCGCATCATCGCTGACATCTCGGTTTCCCTCGACGGCTTCGTCACCGGGCCCGACCCCGGGCCGGACAACGGTCTGGGCGCCGGTGGCGAGGCCCTGCACACCTGGGCGTTCTCCGACGACCCCGACGACCGCCGGTATCTGCGCGAGGGGACCGCCCGCTCGGGCGCCGTCGTCCTCGGCCGTCGGCTCTTCGACGTGGTCGACGGGCCGCACGGCTGGGACGACACGACCGGCTACGGCGCCGGCGAGGTCGGCAAGCCCGCGTTCGTCGTCGTGACGAGCTCGCCGCCCAAGGCGGTGCGGCTGACCGGTCTCGACTGGACGTTCGTCACCACCGGTCTGGCCGACGCCGTCGCCGCCGCGCGTGAGCGTGCCGAGGCGGCGTCGTCGGCCGTCGGCAAGGACCTGGACGTCGTCCTCATGGGCGGCGGCGCGACGATCCGCTCGGCGTTCGACGCCGGTCTGGTCGACGCGCTGACGCTGCACCTCGCGCCCGTGGTGCTGGGCGCCGGGACGCCACTGTTCACGGGCGGGGTGCCGCGCACGCTGGTGCAGCGGAGCGTGACCGCGACCTCGACCGCGACGCATCTGACCTACGACGTCCTCTGACGCCCCAGTCACCGTCCGTGTGCACGACCGCTTCTGTTTCACGACCCCTTTGCGGTCGCCCCCTTTGCGGTCGCCCCACTTTGCGGTCGCCCCCTTTGTGTTCACTGCTGACCGTGACATGTGCGCGGAGTGTCGCGTTATGAACACTTACGCCCGATACATCAAGATATGCGCGACATCATCGTCTTCATCACGTCGTGTCCGTCGGGTGGCGAGGGGTTCCAGGATGAGCAGCGCATCGGGGTCGGCGCCGGGGTTCGTGACCGTTCGCGGGCGCGGTTACCGGCCCGAACAGGTCGAGGCGTTCACCGTCGCGCTCTGCGCCGACCGGGACGCCGCGTGGGAGCGGGCCGCCCGGCTCACGGTGCTCGCCCGGGAGATGGAGGAGGAGGCCGAGTGGTTGCGCGAGGTCGTGACCCGGCTCGCGCCGCAGACGTACGACTCCCTCGGGGAGCGCGCACAGCGCATTCTCCAGCTCGCGCTGGAGGAGGCCGCGGACGTTCGCGACAACGCGCGGCGTGAAGCAGCCGAGAAGGTAGCGGACGCCGAGGCGCGCGCCCTCGATGTGCGCCGGGCGGCGCAGGAGGAGGCGGACGCGCTCCGCGCGGAGGCCGAGGACCGCGCCCGGCAGCGGCTGCTAGCGGCGCGCGCCGAGGCCGACGAGGTCCGGATCGGCGCCCGGCGTGAGGTGAAGGAGTGCCGCGGCGAGGCGCTGGGCGCGCTGCGCGAGGTGCGGCAGCGCACCGCCGGCATGCTCGCCGAGCAGGACAAGGAGCACGCGGAGACGTGGACGGCGGCGGAGCGCGAGGCGGCCGAGCGGGCCGCGGCCCTCGACGCGCAGCACGCCCGGGCGGTGACCGGCGCCGAGGCGGTGCTGTCCGATGCGAAGCAGGCGTTCGCCGAGGCCGAGGAGTCGGTCCGGCGGCTTCAGGAGGAGGCACACGCGCGTGCCGCCGAGATCCTCGCCGAGGCGCGTGCCCAGGAGGAACGCACCGCGCGGGACACCGAGCGGGTGCTGCGCGAGCACAGCGAGCGCTGGGACGACGTCCAGGCCCACATGGACCACGTCCGCAACAGCCTCACCGCCCTCACCGGGCGCGCGGTGGACTAGGGCGTGTCCCCCGGCGCGGCTCAAGCGGGTCGTCTGGCGCTGTTCAGTCGCCTCTCCGTACCGCGCCCGCCAGGATCCAGCCCTCCACCGCCTCGTACTGG
The DNA here is from genome assembly GCF_044453465.1 of Streptomyces sp. NPDC051677. NCBI lineage: Bacteria > Bacillati > Actinomycetota > Actinomycetes > Kitasatosporales > Streptomycetaceae > Streptomyces > Streptomyces sp. NPDC051677. The sequence continues at coordinate 97,695 of NZ_JBITCT010000013.1, read as the reverse complement.
CGGCGCTGTTCCTCCGCCTTGCGGCGGCCCGAGGCGACCGTTCCCAGCCAGCCGAGGGCGAAGCCGAGGGGGATGGTGACGAGGCCCGTGGTGGTGAACGGGAACCAGTTGAAGTCGGCCTCGGGGAAGGCGGAGACGGGGGAGCCGGAGACCAGGTTGGTGCCCGGCATCAGCAGCAGGACGGACAGGGTGCCGCCGATGAGGGTGCACAGGAGTCCTGCCCGGGTGTAGCGGCGCCAGAAGAGGCTGTAGACGAGGGCGGGGGCCAGGGCCGAGGCGCCGAGGCAGAAGGAGAGGGTGACCAGGGGCTGGAGGCTGCGATGCTGGACCTGGACGGCGAGCAGGATCGTCGGGACGCCGACGGCCAGCGCGGACAGCCGGGCCAGGAGCATCTCGCGGCGCGGGGACATCTCCGGGTCGCGTGCGGCGAAGACGTCGTGGGCGAGGGAGTTGGCGCAGGCGAGGATCATGCCGGCGACCGAGGCGAGCACCGTGAGGAAGATCGCCGTCGTGACCGTCGTGAAGAGCAGCGTCTCGGCGGTGGACACGTCGGGGCCGAAGGCGGCCCGGGAGCCCAGCAGGTAGGCGGTGTTGCCCCGCGGGTCGGCCTGGGCGATCACCGCGCGGCCGACGAGCGCCGTCGCGCCGAACCCGACGACGGTCATGACGAGCACGAAGAGGGCGACGCCCGACACCGCCCAGGACATCGACCGGCGTACCTGGCGGGCGCTGGAGGCGGTGTACATGCGCATGGTGATGTGCGGCAGGCAGGCGCCGCCCAGCACGACCGACAGCTGGGAGACGATCATGTCGACGCGGGGGAAGGGGCCGTCGGCGAACTCCAGTCCCGAGCGCAGGAACGCGTCGCCGACCCCGCTGCCCTTGGCGGCCGCGTCGAAGAGGGCGCCCGGGTTTCCGTCGAAGCGGTACAGGACGATGACGGCGATCACGGCGCCGGAGCCGAGCAGGGTCACGATCTTCAGCATCTGGATGAGGGCGGTGCCCTTCATGCCGCCGATCGCCGCGTAGCCGATCATCAGCACGCCCATGCAGACGACGCAGCCCGTCTTCACGGCGGCGCCGTCGAACCCGAGGATGAAGGCGAGGAGCTGGCCGGTGCCGGCGAGCTGCACGAGCATCATCGGCAGCAACGCGGCGAGGGTCACGCCACAGGCCGTCATGCGCACCGCGCGGCCCGGCATGCGGCGGGCCAGTGCGTCGCCCATGGTGAACCGGCCCGCGTTGCGCAGGGGTTCGGCCAGCAGGAACATCAGCAGCATCAGGGAGAGGACGGTGCTGAGGGCGAGGACGACGCCGTCGTAGCCGCACAGGGCGATCACGCCGCCGGTGCCGAGGACGGTGGCCGCCGAGATGTAGTCGCCGGCGACGGCCAGGCCGTTGCGCAGCGGGGAGAGGGAGCCGTAGCCGGTGTAGAACTCGTCGAGGTCGTCGCTGTCGGGGCCGGTCAGCACGCACAGCAGCAGCGTGACGGTGGCGACGGCGGTGAACGCGACGAGGGACATGGTCTGTGCGTCGTCGCTGAACGCGGTGAGGGAGGCGGCCGTCATCGTGTCGCCCCTCGCCGTGCGTCGATCTCCGACTCTTTGCGGATGCGGTCCGCGAGCGGGTCGACGTGGCGTCGGGCCGTGCGTTCGTAGAGGGCGATCGCCAGCCAGGTGACGGGGAGTTGAATCAGGGCGAGGAGCAGCCCCGTGGGCAGGCCGGCCGTGACGGCGGCCGTCATCAGGGACGGCGCGAACGCGGACAGGACCAGGAACAGGACGAAGTACCCGAGCGCGGTGAGGGTGGCCACGCGCCGCTGGCGGCGGTAGGCGCCGCGCAGGATCCGCAGGTCGCCGGGGCGGCCCAGCGGGGTGCGGTGGGCGGGCCGGCGCCGGGGCGGGGCCGGTGGCGGGGGCGGCGGCTGCCAGGGGTAGGTCAGGTCGGGGCGTGACGGGTTGTGGGACATCCCGCTCCTTGCATGGCTCGGGTCCGTGGCGGCGGACCGCAGGGAGGTGGGGGGCGCGAGTCACGCACGTTACTCGGGAGTACATCGGCCGAGAAGCGTTTTCGCCAAACTGGTCGGTCGGTATGCGCTTACTGGGCGAATCCATCACCGACCTGCGCTGTTACCCGCGTTAACCCCTGCCCTTGCAGCTCGTTGCAGCGCGTTGCGGCTCCCTGCGGCCTCACCGCCCGTCCTGCTCCCCCAGTACCGGAAAGCGGCGCGGCGCCACACACAGCAGCACCAGGAAGGCGAGTGCGGCGGCGCACGACGCGCCGAAGTAGACGGCGTGCACGGCGCTCGCGACGGCGTGCCGGACGACCTCGGGCGCCGCACCGGCGTCCAGCGCGCGGGTGACGGAGTCCAGATCGCCCGCGCCGCCCAGCCGCGAGGCCAGCACGCCGTTGGCGACCGCGCCGAACACCGACGCGCCGATCGTCTGGCCGGTCTGCCGGCAGAACAGCACGGACGCGGTCGTCGTCCCGCGCTGCGACCAGCCCACCGTCGACTGCACGCCGACGATGAGCGGCAGTTGGAAGAGACCGAGCGCCGCGCCGAGCAGCAGCATCAGCAGGGTCGGCTGCCAGGCCGCGCCGGGGTAGGGCAGGAACGGGAACGCGAGCAGGATCAGCGTCGCCGTGCCGATGCCGAGCAGCGCGGTGTCGCGGAAGCCGATGCGTCGGTAGACGTGCTGGCTGAGGGCGGCCGACAACGGCCAGCTCAGCGTCCAGACGGACAGGACGAACCCGGCCGTCACCGGTCCGAGGCCCAGGACCGACTGCGCGTACGTCGGCAGGAAGACCGTGGGGGCCACCATCAGCAGGCCCAGCGCGCCCAGCGCGAGGTTGACCGCCGCGATCGTCCGACGGCGCCACACCCAGCCGGGGATGATCGGCTCCGCGGCCCGGCGTTCGATGACGACGACGAGTCCGGCGAGCGCGAGTCCGACGGCGAACAGGGCGAGCGACGGCCCCGACAGCCACGGCCAGGCCACCCCGCCCTGCACCAGCGCGGTCAGCAGCACCCCGCCGCACGCGAACACCGTGAGCGCGCCCGCCCAGTCGACACGCGCGCGTGCGTCACGCGTGGCCGACGTGCGTTCCGGCTCGTGCAGATGACGGACGATCAGCCACAACGCCACCGCCCCGATGGGCAGGTTGACCAGGAAGATCCAGCGCCAGTCGGCGTAGGCCGCGAGGACGCCGCCGATGCCGGGACCCGCGACCGCCGAGACCGCCCACACCGTGGACAGCTTCGACTGGATCTTCGGCCGCTCCTCCAACGGGTACAGGTCGGCGGCGAGCGTCTGCACCGTGCCCTGCAACGCCCCGCCGCCCAGGCCCTGCACGATGCGGAACGCGATCAGCGCCCCCATGTTCCAGGCGAGCGCGCACAGCAGCGAGCCCAGCAGGAACAGCGCCGCCCCGACGACCAGGACCGGCTTGCGGCCGAAGGTGTCGGAGAGCTTGCCGTAGACCGGCAGGGTGACCGTCACGGCGAGCAGATAGCCGGAGAACAGCCAGGAGAAGACGGAGAACCCACCGAGATCGCCGACGATCTGCGGGACGGCGGTGGAGACGACGGTGGAGTCCAGGGCGGCCAGTGCCATGGAGAGCATGAGCGCGGCGACGACCGCGCCCCGCCGGTGTGGTGCGGTCCGCCGCGCGGCCTCGCGCAGCGCGGGTTGTGTGTCCCCCACCGGATGCCCTCCCCTTGCCGTCCGCGTCCCCGCGTTGCCGCGTCCCGTGCCCCTTGCATCTAACTGCCGGAAGACAGCTTCCCACTTGGCCTCTGCCAGGGGGAGTCCTCGCCTTCGCCTTGGCCCCTGACTGGGTTGGAGGGTGGAGACGACCCCGAGAGGTACTCCACCCGGCGGTGGACTGCCCCTAGGGGTAGCTCCGCCCTACGGCTCGGGGAGGGTTCGTGCTGTCGGAGGAGGAGATGGGTCTGTCCCGTCCTTAACCTGGCTTTATGCCGCTGGGGGGCGGCTACCGCACCGGCGGGAGGTGGGGTTAACCCCCCTGGAAGAGGGGCCCGAGCACCAGCGCGCCGGACCCCTCCCCGCCGACAGACTCTTCGACGTACCGCTTCTCGCACTGCTCGCCACTCGACCACCGCGGTGGAGCACTGCCCACCGACTTCCGACTTAGGAGACATACCGTGACTTCGGCTGTGACCATTCCCAGGCACGGGGGCACTGGAGGGCGTACGGCCGTTGCCGCGCGGGCGCGGCAGGTCGTCAAGGCGTACGGGTCCGGTGAGACCCGCGTCGTCGCCCTCGACCACGTCGACGTGGACATCGCCCGCGGTCAGTTCACCGCGATCATGGGCCCCTCGGGGTCCGGCAAGTCCACCCTGATGCACTGCCTCGCCGGTCTCGACACCGTGTCGTCCGGCCAGATCTACCTGGACGAGACCGAGATCACCGGGCTGAAGGACAAGAAGCTCACGAAGCTGCGCCGGGACCGGATCGGGTTCATCTTCCAGGCGTTCAACCTGCTGCCCACGCTGAACGCGCTCGAGAACATCACGCTGCCCATGGACATAGCCGGCCGCAAGCCGGACAAGGCGTGGCTCAGCCAGGTCGTGGAGACCGTCGGGCTCGCCGACCGCCTCAGGCACCGTCCCACGCAGCTCTCCGGCGGCCAGCAGCAGCGCGTCGCCGTGGCGCGTGCCCTGGCGGCCCGCCCAGAGATCATTTTCGGCGACGAGCCGACCGGAAACCTCGACTCGCGCGCGGGCGCCGAGGTCCTCGGCTTCCTGCGCCGCTCGGTGGACGAGCTGGGCCAGACGATCGTCATGGTCACCCACGACCCGGTGGCGGCCTCGTACGCGGACCGGGTGCTGTACCTCGCCGACGGGCGGATCGTCGACGAGATGTTCAAGCCGACCGCGGAGACCGTCCTGGACCGCATGAAGGACTTCGACGCGCGGGGGCGTACGTCATGACCGTCCTGAAGACCTCGATGCGCAACTTCTTCGCGCACAAGGGGCGCATGGCCCTGTCGGCCGTGGCGGTCCTGCTGTCGGTGGCGTTCGTCTGCGGGACGCTGGTGTTCACCGACACGATGAACACGACGTTCGACAAGCTCTTCGCCGCCACCTCCTCCGATGTGACGGTGAGCGCGAAGGGCGCCTCGGACACCGGTGAGACGACCTCCGACAACGGCAAGCCGCCGGTCATGCCGGCCTCGGTGCTCGGCGGGGTCCGCAAGGCGCAGGGGGTGAAGTCGGCGGAGGGGACGGTCTTCTCGACCTCCGTCACGGTCGTCGACGCCGACAAGGACAGCCTGTCGCCCTCCAGCGGCGCCCCGACGATCGTCGGCAGCTGGAACGGCAACGACGCCCGCACCATGAAGATCACCGAGGGTGCGGCGCCGAAGAACTCCGGCCAGATCATGCTGGACGAGGACACCGCCGACAAGCACCACCTGAAGCTCGGCGACGAGATCGGCGTGATCAGCGCGGTCGGCACGCACACCGCGAAGATCTCCGGCATCGCCGCCTTCCAGGTCACCAACCCCGGCGCGGCGATCTTCTACCTGGACACCGCGACCGCTCAGAAGGAGCTGGTCGGCGAGTCGAACGTCTACACGAACGTCAACGTCACGGCCGCGGCCGGGGTGAGCGACGCGCAGCTGAAGAAGAACGTGGCGGCCGCGATCGGCGGCGGCTACAAGGTGCAGACCGCCAAGGAGACCGCGGACGCCAACCGCGCGGACGTGGGCGACTTCCTGAACGTGATGAAGTACGCGATGCTCGGCTTCGCCGGGATCGCCTTCCTCGTCGGCATCTTCCTGATCATCAACACCTTCTCGATGCTGGTCGCGCAGCGCACCCGCGAGATCGGCCTGATGCGGGCGATCGGCTCCAGCCGCAAGCAGGTCAACCGGTCGGTGCTCGTCGAGGCCCTGCTCCTGGGCGTCGTCGGCTCGATCCTCGGCGTCGGCGCGGGCATCGGCATCGCGGTCGGCCTGATGAAGCTCATGGGCATGACCGGCATGAACCTGTCCACGGACGATCTGACGGTCGCCTGGACGACCCCGGTGATCGGCATGGTCCTGGGCGTGGTCGTCACGGTGCTGGCGGCCTACCTCCCGGCCCGCCGCGCCGGCAAGGTCTCCCCGATGGCCGCGCTGCGCGACGCAGGCGCCCCGGCCGACGCCAAGGCCGGTGTCGTACGGGCCGTCCTCGGCCTGCTCCTCACCGGCGGCGGTGTCCTCGGCCTCTACCTCGCCTCCGCCGCCGACAAGGCCGCTGAGGGCTCGCTCTGGCTGGGCCTGGGCGTGGTGCTGAGCCTGCTCGGCTTCATCGTGATCGGCCCGCTGCTGGCCGGCGGCGTGGTCCGGGTCCTGGGCGCGGTCCTGCTGCGGGCGTTCGGCCCGGTCGGACGGATGGCCGAGCGCAACGCGCTGCGCAACCCGCGCCGTACGGGCGCCACGGGCGCGGCCCTGATGATCGGCCTCGCGCTGGTCGCCTGCCTGTCGGTGGTCGGCTCCTCCATGGTCGCCTCGGCCACCCAGGAGCTCGACAAGAGCGTCGGCACGGACTTCATCATCCAGAGTGACAGCGGGCAGCGGATGACCCCGCAGGCGGTGCAGGCCGTCAAGTCCACGCCGGGCCTGGCGCGGGTCACCGAGTACAAGACCACCGAGGCGGACTACACCACCCCCGACGGCAAGACGCTCAAGGACACGGACATCACCGCGGCCGACCCGACGTACGCCTCCGACCTGCGCAAGACGACCGTCGCCGGCAACCTGAAGGACGCCTACCTGCCGGACTCGATGTCCGTGCACGACAAGTTCGCCAAGGCCCACGGCATCCGCGTCGGCTCGAAGATCGACGTCGCCTTCAAGGACGGCGCGACCGCCCACCTGACGGTCCGCGCGATCACCAGCAGCGACGACGTGGTCGACCAGGGCGCCAAGTACACCTCCATCGCCACGCTCGCGAAGTACGTCCCGGCCGACAAGATGCCGCTGGACCAGCTGGTCTTCGCCACCGCCAAGGACGGTCAGCAGGACGCCGCCTACACCTCCCTGAAGACGGCGCTGCACGACTACCCGCAGTACACGGTCCGCGACCAGACCGACTACAAGCAGCAGCTGAAGGACCAGATCGGCCAGTTGCTGAACCTGATCTACGGCCTGCTCGCCCTCGCGATCATCGTCGCGGTCCTCGGTGTGGTGAACACCCTGGCCCTGTCGGTGGTGGAGCGCACCAGGGAGATCGGCCTGATGCGGGCGATCGGCCTCTCCCGCCGCCAGCTGCGGCGCATGATCCGCATGGAGTCGGTCGTCATCGCCCTCTTCGGCGCCCTTCTGGGCCTCGGCCTGGGCATGGGCTGGGGCGCCACCGCCCAGCAGCTCCTCGCCCTGCAGGGCCTGGACGTCCTCGACATCCCGTGGCCGACGATCATCGGCGTGTTCATCGGCTCCGCGTTCGTGGGCCTGTTCGCCGCCCTGATCCCGGCCTTCCGCGCGGGCCGCATGAACGTCCTGAACGCGATCGCGACCGACTGACCGCACAGCCGCCCCAGGCGGGCACGGCCCGGCACTGAGATGGACGGGGGTCCTCTCAGTGCCGGGCTCGCGTGTTGTGTGTCTTTCAGCCCGTTGGGGGTGCCCCCTCTGGGGGAGCTTGAGGAAGAGGCTGCCCTTATGGGCCGAAAGCGGGGGTCTGGGGGCGGCAGCCCCCAGGGACGGGAAGGGAAGGGGCGGCGGGGGCGAAAAACCGCGGGCCAAAGCCCCACCGCCCCCGAGGTTGTCCACAGCCCCCGGCGAACGATCCCACCCCGTCGTACTCTGGACACCCCCGGCCCGTGACACGCGTCGGGCCCTTCGCGTTGCCCACCCCGGACCGACTACGCCCGCAAACCCCCGGACGTACCCCGGCCCCTCGGACGGAAAGCCCTCCATGAGCCTGCACGGTCTGCTCGACGCCGTCGTCAAGGACACCGCCCTCGCGGAAGCCATCCCCGCGGCCGCAGACGGCAACCGCATGCACGTCGACCTGGTCGGCCCCCCGGCGGCCCGCCCCTTCGCCATCGCCGCCCTCGCCCGCGAGAGCACCCGCACGGTCCTCGCGGTGACGGCCACCGGCCGCGAGGCCGAGGACCTGGCCGCCGCCCTGCGCTCGCTGCTCCCGCCCGACGGCGTCGTCGAGTACCCCTCCTGGGAGACGCTTCCGCACGAGCGCCTCAGCCCCCGCAGCGACACCGTCGGTCGCCGCCTCGCCGTCCTGCGCCGGCTGGCCCACCCGCGGCCCGACGACCCGGAGACCGGCCCGGTCTCGGTCGTCGTCGCGCCGGTCCGCTCCGTGCTCCAGCCCCAGGTCAAGGGCCTCGGCGACCTGGAGCCGGTGGCCCTGCGCACCGGCCAGAGCGCCGACCTGAACGAGATCGTCGAAGCGCTCGCCGCGGCCGCCTACGCGCGCGTGGAGCTCGTCGAGAAGCGCGGCGAGTTCGCCGTACGAGGCGGCATCCTCGACGTGTTCCCGCCCACCGAGGAACACCCCCTGCGCGTGGAGTTCTGGGGCGACGACGTCGAGGAGATCCGCTACTTCAAGGTCGCCGACCAGCGTTCCCTGGAGGTCGCCGAGCACGGCCTGTGGGCCCCGCCCTGCCGTGAACTCCTGTTGACGCAGGACGTGCGCACGCGCGCGCGTGCCCTCGCCGAACAGCACCCGGAACTCGGCGAACTGCTGAACAAGATCGCCGAAGGCATCGCGGTCGAGGGCATGGAGTCCCTCGCGCCGGTCCTGGTCGACGACATGGAACTGCTGCTCGACGTCCTCCCCAAGGGTGCGATGGCCGTCGTCTGCGACCCGGAGCGGGTACGCACGCGTGCAGCCGACCTCGTGGCGACGTCCCAGGAGTTCCTGCAGGCGTCCTGGGCGGCCACCGCGGGCGGCGGCGAGGCGCCCATCGACGTCGGCGCGGCCTCCCTGTGGTCCATCGCGGACGTCCGCGACCACGCGCGCGAGCTGGACATGATGTGGTGGTCGGTGTCGCCGTTCGCCGCCGACCTGGAGCTGGAGGCCGACACCCTCCAACTCGGCATGCACGCCCCCGAGACCTACCGCGGCGACACCGCGAAGGCCCTCGCGGACACCAAGGGCTGGCTCGCCGACGGCTGGCGCGTCGTCTTCGTCACCGAGGCGCACGGCCCCGCCGCCCGCACCGTCGAGGTGCTCGGCGGCGAGGGCGTCGCGGCCCGCCTGGACACCGACCTGACCGACCTCAGCCCCTCCCTCGTGCACGTCTCCTGCGGCTCGATCGACTACGGCTTCGTCGACCCGGCGCTGCGCCTCGCGGTCCTCACCGAGACGGACCTGTCCGGCCAGAAGGCGGCCGGCAAGGACGGCGCGCGCATGCCCGCGCGCCGCAGGAAGACCATCGACCCGCTCACCCTTGAGGCGGGCGACTACATCGTCCACGAGCAGCACGGCGTGGGCCGCTACATCGAGATGGTGCAGCGCACCGTCCAGGGCGCCACCCGCGAGTACCTGGTCGTCGAGTACGCCCCCGCCAAGCGCGGCCAGCCCGGCGACCGCCTCTACATCCCCACCGACCAGCTGGAGCAGATCACCAAGTACGTCGGCGGCGAGGCCCCCACCCTGCACCGCCTCGGCGGCGCGGACTGGACGAAGACCAAGGCGCGCGCCAAGAAGGCCGTCAAGGAGATCGCCGCCGACCTGATCAAGCTGTACAGCGCGCGGATGGCGGCCCCCGGTCACGCCTTCGGCACGGACACCCCCTGGCAGCGCGAACTGGAGGACGCCTTCCCCTACGCGGAGACGCCCGACCAGCTGACCACCATCGCCGAGGTCAAGGACGACATGGAGAAGACGGTCCCGATGGACCGCCTGATCTGCGGCGACGTCGGCTACGGCAAGACGGAGATCGCGGTGCGCGCCGCCTTCAAGGCCGTCCAGGACGGCAAGCAGGTCGCCGTCCTCGTGCCGACGACGCTCCTCGTGCAGCAGCACTTCGGCACGTTCAGCGAGCGGTACGCGCAGTTCCCGGTGAACGTGCGCGCCCTGTCCCGTTTCCAGACCGACACGGAGGCGAAGGGCACCCTGGAGGGCCTGCGCGAGGGCGGCGTGGACGTCGTCATCGGCACCCACCGGCTGTTCTCGTCGGAGACGAAGTTCAAGGACCTCGGCCTGGTCATCGTCGACGAGGAGCAGCGCTTCGGCGTCGAGCACAAGGAGCAGCTGAAGAAGCTCCGCGCGAACGTCGACGTCCTGACGATGTCCGCGACGCCCATCCCGCGCACCCTGGAGATGGCCGTCACCGGTATCCGCGAGATGTCGACGATCACCACGCCCCCGGAGGAGCGCCACCCGGTCCTCACCTTCGTCGGCCCCTACGAGCAGAAGCAGATCGGCGCCGCCATCCGCCGCGAACTGCTGCGCGAGGGCCAGGTCTTCTACATCCACAACCGGGTCGAGTCCATCGACCGCGCGGCGGCGCGACTGCGCGAGATCGTCCCCGAGGCGCGCATCGCCACCGCCCACGGCCAGATGTCGGAGACGGCGCTGGAGCAGGTCGTCGTCGACTTCTGGGAGAAGAAGTTCGACGTGCTGGTCTCGACGACGATCGTCGAGTCCGGCATCGACATCTCCAACGCCAACACCCTGATCGTGGAGCGCGGCGACACCTTCGGCCTGTCCCAGCTGCACCAGTTGCGCGGCCGCGTCGGCCGTGGCCGCGAACGCGGTTACGCGTACTTCCTGTACCCGCCGGAGAAGCCCCTGACGGAAACGGCCCACGAGCGGCTCGCGACGATCGCCCAGCACACGGAGATGGGCGCGGGCATGTACGTGGCGATGAAGGACCTGGAGATCCGGGGCGCCGGAAACCTCCTCGGCGGCGAACAGTCCGGCCATATCGCCGGCGTCGGCTTCGACCTGTACGTCCGCATGGTCGGCGAGGCCGTCGCGGACTACCGGCGTCAACTGGAGACCGGCGCGATCGAGGAGGAGCCGCCGCTCGAGGTCAAGATCGAACTGCCCGTCGACGCGCACGTCCCGCACGACTACGCCCCCGGCGAGCGGCTGCGCCTGCAGGCCTACCGGGCCATCGCCTCCGCCAACTCGGAGGACGACGTCAAGGCCGTACGCGAGGAACTCGTCGACCGGTACGGCAAGTTGCCCGAGCCGGTGGAGAACCTGCTGCTGGTGGCGGGGCTTCGGATGCTGGCACGCGCGTGTGGCGTCGGCGAGATCGTCCTCCAGGGCAACAACATCCGCTTCGCGCCGGTGGAGTTGCGCGAGTCGCAGGAGCTGCGCCTCAAGCGGCTGTACCCCGGGTCCGTCATCAAGCCGGCCGCGCACCAGGTCCTCGTCCCCCGCCCGAAGACCGCGAAGGTCGGCGGCAAGCCGCTGGTCGGCCGGGACCTGCTGGGCTGGGTGGGGGAGTTCCTGGCGACGGTGCTGGGCTCGTAGCCCGTCGTCCATGGCCGCCGGCGCTGTCCGGCGGCGTCGTCAGGCCACCGGCCGGATCCGTTCCGGTCCGCCGGTGGCCTCGGCCAGGGCCGCGGCGAGCCGGTCGCGGACGGCGACCTGGGCCGCGATCCGCTCCTCCAGGACCGCGAGGCGCCGCAGCGCGACCTGAAGGGTCCGGCCGGTCGGCGGCGACGCCGTCACGTCCCCCTCCAGACACGGCAGGAAGCCGCGGACGTCGTCCACGGTCCCCTTCCGGAGCACCTCCTCGGGTGCAGGTGGGTGAAGTCGGCGGCTCAGCCTCGGTGAGTCTCCAGGCGGGATGTCGCCGAGTCCGCGGATACGACCCAGGGCCCGTCCGGCGGATCTGGCCGACGGATCTGGCCGCGGGATCTGTCCGGCGGATCTGGCAGGGGAGCTACGGCTTGTCGGGTCGGTCCTCGTCCCTGCTGAGCCGCTCCTGCAGTTTCTGCTGCGCGGCGTCGACCTGCGACTCGTACTGGTTGCCCGTCTTCTCGTTGATCTTCTGTTCCGCGACGTCGGACATGTCCCTGGCCTTGCCCTGTGCCGCCTTGTTGCTCTTGAACCTGTCGAAGATGCCCATCCAGAGCTCCTTCCGAGGTGACTCACACCGACGATATTCCCGAGATGCGAGGTATGCCCACTGGGGCCGGTTGTGGTCTGGACCTCCCGACTGCCCCCGCGCGCCCCCTCGCTACGGTGTGCGAGGCTCCGTCAGGGGAATCCGCCCTGTGCGGGGTGGCAGCGGGCAGGCAGAGGGAGGGGCGCGTGAGGCGTCTGAGGGGCGGGGCGGCGGCTGCCGTCGTGCTGATATGCGCGGTGACGGCGGCGGGGTGCACGGAGCAGACCACCGGATCCGGCGCCGGTTCCACCGGTGCGGGGCCGACGGCCGGCGGCGGGGCGGCGAACGGCGGGGCGGCCCTCGCGGCGGCCGAGTCGCTGACCGTGAAGGGGCGAGCCCCCAAGACCGGCTACGAGCGGGACAGGTTCGGCGCCGCCTGGGCGGACACGGACTCCAACTCCTGCGACACCCGGGACGACATACTCAAACGCGACCTGGACGAGGTGAAGTTCACCGGCGGCGCCTGCAAGGTGTCCTACGGCGTGCTGGAGTCGGACCCGTACTCCGGGAAGGACGTGACCTACCGGAGGGGAAGCAGCAAGGTCGACATCGATCACGTCGTCGCCCTGTCCGACGCCTGGCAGAAGGGCGCCAAGTACTGGGACGCGAGCAAGCGGATAGCGCTCGCCAACGACCCGCTCAACCTCCTGGCCGTCGACGCGAGCACGAACCGCTCCAAGGGGGACGGCGACACGGCGACGTGGCTGCCGCCCAACAAGGCCTACCGGTGCACGTATGTCGCGGCGCAGGTCGCCGTGAAGAAGAAGTACGAACTGTGGGTCTCCGCGGCGGAGAAGTCCGCGATGGAAGAGGTCCTGAAGACCTGCCCCGACCAGAAACTCCCCACCGGGGGCAACCCGACGAAGGCGCCGGAACGATTCCACGCGGGGTGAGCACTCCGGCTGCCGAACCGGCCCCGACGGCTCGCCCGCTGCGGACGGCCCGCTTGCTGCGGACGGCCCGCTTGCTGCGGACGGCCCCGCCTGCCGCGAACGGCGCGCCCGCTCCGGGGTCGTCTCAACCCCGAAAACCCCGTTTCCGCATGGGTGTTGCCTCGCCTACCGTGATCGCATGGACCTCAAGGTAGCCAGTCTTGCCGAGCGCCCCGACATGCTGGGCCCGGTCCAGGGCATGCCCGACACCTGGCCGGAGTTCACCACCCAGGACCCGGTGGGCAACGCGCACTACGGCCGGATCCCCGTGGAGTTCCCCGAGTACGCGCTGTTCGCGCAGGACGAGCGGGGCGAGGTCGTCGCCCACGCCTACAGCGTGCCGTTCGCCCTGCACGCCGACGGCCGCGGCGAGCTGCCCGCCCGGGGCTGGGACCAGGTGCTCGTCTGGGCCTTCGCTGACCAGCGGCGCGGAGTGCGACCGGACACGGTGAGCGCGATCTCGATCGTGATCGCCCCGCACGCCCAGGGTCACGGCCTGTCCGGGCGGATGCTCGCCGCAATGCGGGACAACGCCCGGTCGGCAGGCTTCACCGAGGTCGTCGCCCCGGTCCGGCCGAGCGCCAAGCACCTCGAACCGCACACCCCGATCGAGGAGTACGCGCACCGGGTGCGGGAGGACGGGCTGCCGTACGACCCGTGGCTGCGGGTGCACGCCCGGGCCGGCGCGACCATCGAGCGGATCGCGCCGGCGTCGATGACGGTGTCGGCCTCGCTGCCGGAGTGGCGCCGCTGGACCGGCCTGCCCTTCGACTCCCAGGGCGAGATCGAGGTCCCCGGCGCCCTGGTACCGGTGCGCTGCGAGCCGGAACGGGACTACGCCGTCTACGTCGAGCCCAACGTGTGGATGCGGCACAGCCTGTGAGACCGGGTCGGGCGCCTGTGACTACTGCCCGTAGGGATACCCCTGCTGATACGGATTCGGCTGACCCGCGCCATACGGCTGACCCGCCCCGTACGCAGGGCCCGACGCCGACGCCGACGCCGCAGCGGGGGTCTTCGCGTCGAACACCGCGAACAGCAGCAGCACCGACGCCGTCACCAGGGCCACCATGATGGCGACGCCCAGCAAGGCGTCCCCGTCGTCGCTGTCCGAGACCACCGCCCAGGTCACGATCACGCACTCGTACAGGGAGAACGCGCCGAAGGCCGTCCAGTCGGAGGCGAGTCCGCGGCGGACGGCCACATACAGGAAGGGCACCCAGGCCAGAAAGCCGAGTGAGCCCCACACCAGGACCGTCCAGGCGATTCGCTGGAACCAGCCGCCCTCCAGCCGCCTCTCCGCACCGGCCGCCGTCGGCGCCGTCGTCGGTATCGTCATGTCGCCCCCCAAGTCACCAGGGGGCAAGGGTAGGACACGGGCGGCCCGCGCCAGAGCAGTCGCTTCTTTACTGTGACATGAGCGAATCTTGTGGCTATAAGGGACCTGCGTTTTCCGACCGCAGGGACGCCGCAGGTTACGGTGCGATCCGTTTCCGGGTGCCGGACGTCGAGTCGACGCCGTATCGTCGCACCGACTCGGGGGACTTCAGCGAGACACAGCCGTACACGGCGACAGCGCCGTGCGCACAACAGACGAACGATGGGGTGGGGATGGCCGAGCACCGGCAGTCCAGGAAGCGCAGATACATCACGTGGGGCGTGGCCGGCGCGGCCGTCCTCGCGGGGGCCGGGATAGCGGCGCAGACCTCGATGGCGGCCACGACCTGGCCCGCCCAGAAGACCTACACCGGCCGCGCCTTCGACACCTGCACCGCGCCCTCCCTGGCTGCGATGAAGGCCTGGAAGACCGACGGCTACTACGGCGGCGCCGCCGTCTACGTCGGCGGCAAGAACCGCGGCTGCGCGCAGCCCAACCTCACCGCGTCCTGGGTGAAGTCGGTCAACGCGGTCGGCTGGAAGCTCATCCCGCTCTACGTCGGCGCCCAGCCGCCCTGCCAGACCGGCTCCAGCCCGGAGAAGATCACCGCCGCCACGGCGACCTCCCTCGGCGCGACCGACGCCGCGGACGCCGTCGCCAAGGCCTCTGCGCTCGGCATGAAGGCCGGCAGCCCGATCTACCTCGACATGGAGGCGTACGACATCACCAACAAGGCGTGCAACGACGCCGTGCTGGCGTATGTGCGCTCCTTCACCAAGACGCTGCGCGCCAAGATCTACCGGGCCGGCTACTACGGCTTCACCAGCTCCAGCGCCAAGGCGATCGCCACCGCGACGAACAAGACGGACCTGCCGGGCAACCTCTGGTACGCGCTGTGGGACAAGAAGGACACCACGACCACCGACTGGCCGTGGGGCGCCACCCAGTACACGAACCACAGCCGCGGCCACCAGTTCATGGTCAACAGCAAGGAGACCCGCGGCGGCTACACGATCACCGTGGACCGCGACACGTGGGACGCCCCGGTCGCCATCGTCGGCTGAACCGGAGCGGGATCGTCGCCGGGATCGGGACGAGATCGTCGTCGGGATCGGGGCGCGGGCGTCGGCTGAACCCGAGCGGGGGAGGGGCCCGCGCGACGTCCGGGCGCGCCGGTGCCCGAAGTCCTGGTGAATCGTTGGTCGAATGGGTTGGCCCCAGCCGTCCCACTGCCTACCATCGATCACCGCAAGACTTTGTGCACCGTCGCACAATCTCCGACCGGGAGGTTCCCTTGCACCGCCGTCGTCGCACCGCGCTCCTCCTGTCCGCCGCGATCGCGGCGGCCCCTCTCCTCACCGCCTGCGGGAGCGACGCGCATCCCGGCGCTGCGGCCGTCGTAGGCGGCCAGCGGATCTCCGTCGCGCAGCTGGAGAGCCGGGTGAACGAGGTGCGCACGGCCCAGCGCGCCGCGGTCAAGGACGACGCGCAGTACGCGCAGGCCATCGCCCAGACCGGCACCCTCACCCGCGACACCCTGCACGGCATGGTCCTCGACCAGGTGCTGCACCGGGCAGCCGAGGACGCGGGCGTCACCGTCAGCCGCCGCGAGGTCCAGCAGATGCGGGCCGGCCTGGAACAGCAGGCGGGCGGCGCGCAAGGCCTGGAGACGGCGTGGCTCCAGCAGTACGGCATTCCCCCGCAGCGCCTAGACGAGAACCTCCGCCTCCAGCTGGAGGCCCAGAAGCTCGCCACCGAGCTGGGCACGAACACCAGCCAGGCCCCGTTCTGGGACGCCCTGTCCAAGGCGTCCAAGGCCCTGGGCGTCGACCTCAACCCGCGCTACGGCAGCTGGGACGCGCAGAAGGTGGCCCGCGTCGACGCGAAGACGCCCTGGGTGCGGGAAATCACGACGGCCGGCACACAGCAGACGACGTGACGACCCGGTCCTGTCGGACGCCAACCGACAGGACCGTCGGACGCCGCTCGGGCAGGACCGTCGGACGCCGCTCGGGCAGGACCGTCGGACGCCGCCCGACAGGCTCTGATCCGCGCCCGAGCGACAGGCTCTGATCCGCGCCCGAGCGACAGGCTCTGATCCGCGCCCGACCCACAGGCTCTGGGGACGCCGACAGGCGCTGGGCGCGAAGCCCGCGCAGGGCCGGTATGACTTATCCACCGGGCCTGTGGACAACTCGTGGGGCCGTCGGCGGGCGTGGGTTACGTTCGAGGTGTGAACGCATCCAGCCCGTCCAGCCCGTCCAGCCCGTCCAGCCCGTCCAGCGAGCCCGCCGTCGGTCCCGCCGCCGTCGCCAGCGGCCGCATCGTCCTGCTCACCACCAGCCACCGCGTCGCCCCCGGTCTGCTGTCCTGGCCCGCCTGGCAGGTCCTGCGCGCGGCGGACCGGGTGCTGTGCGCGGACGGCGCGCATCCGCAGCTGCCCTATCTGCGGGACGCGGGCATAACGGTCGGGGAGGCCTCCCCGACCGCCGAGGACATCGTCACCGCCTGCGCCGGCGGCCGCACGGTCGTGGTCGTGGCCACCGGCGAGGGCGAGCCGGACCTCACCGACGGCCTGGCCCGCCTGGCGGGCTCCGGGCGTGTGTCGATGCCCGAGCTGGAGCTCCTCCCCGCCTCCTACGACCTTCCCGGCGCCCGGCTCCTCGACCTCGTCCAGGTCATGGACCGCATCCGCGCCGAGTGCCCGTGGTCCTCCCAGCAGACCCACAAGGGCCTGGCGAAGTACGCGGTGGAGGAGTCGTACGAGCTGGTCGAGGCGATCGAGGACGGCGACTACGACGAACTCCGCGAGGAACTGGGCGACGTCCTGCTCCAGGTCGTCTTCCACGCCCGTATCGCCGAGGAGGACGAGGAGTCCCCGTTCTCCGTCGACGACGTCGCGGGCACGATCGTCGCCAAGCTCATCCACCGCCACCCCCATGTCTTCGGCGACGCCACGGCCACGACCCCGGAGGAGGTGAAGGAGCACTGGCTGCGCACGAAGGCGGCCGAGAAGCGGCGGGAGTCGGTGACGGACGGCGTCCCCCTCCACCAGCCGGGCCTGGCCCTCGCCGCGAAGCTGGCCTCCCGGGCCCGGACGGCGGGACTTGACGTGCCGCTGCCGACGGCCGAGAGCGCGGGCGCCGCGAGCACGGAGACCGAGGGCAGAAGCGCCGAGGGCAGAAGCACTGAGCGCACAGGCGCCGAGGGCGGAGGCGCTGAGCGCACAGGCGCCGAAGGCAGAACCGCTGAGCGCACAGGCGCCGAAGGCGGAAGCGCAAAGCGCATAGGCGCCGAAGGCATCGGCTACGAGTTGCTGGCCCTCGCCGCCCGGGCGGAAGCGGAGGGTGTGGACCCCGAAGCGGCCCTGCGGGCGGCGGCGCGGGCCTATAGGGACGCGATCCGGGCGACCGAGGGGGTGGTGGGTTAGTACGGTGGTCTCCTGAGCGGGCTGCGGGGCGCGGGGGGCTTGAATGGGCAGGGAAGACGAGTTGGACGAGTTGGCTTCCAAGGCCGCGGAGGTGCTGGAGGCGGGGCTGCGGTCGGAGCAGCGGGAGAGGGTGCGCCGGGCGTTCCGGCGGTGGCTCGCGAACCACACCTCCACCACCCTGAACCGGATCCTCGACCCTCTCCCGCCCGACAAGTCCCGGCACTTCAAGGTGGGTTACTTCCGCGGCTACTTCCGTGAGGCGCTCTCCGGCACGGGCGGCCAGGCAGCGGCGGCCGACCTGAGGGAGCTGTTGGCCGACCTTCCTGAGCCCCAGCCGCCGACCGAACCCGAGTCCGGGCCCGCGGCCGAGACCGTTCCCGGGTTCCCGCCGGGCGACACCGTCGGCTTCTACGGCGGGGACTACCGCGGCCCCGTCGTGGGCGTCCTGAACCAGACCACCACCTACGCCTCGCCGCCCGGCGTCTTCATCGTGCCGGACCCCGCCAACTGGCCCGCGGTGGAGGACGCCGACCCGGTGACGCTCGGTGTCCGGCCCACCGGGCGGCACTTCGGGGACCCCGGTCTGCCGCCGTACGTCCCCCGTGATCTCGACGAGCGGCTGCGCGGCTGGAGCGCGCAGGACCGGCTGCTGGTGATCACGGGCGGACCGCTCACGGGCAAGTCGAGGACGGCCTGGGCCGCCGTGGCCGGCGACCTGGACCGGCGGGCCCGGGTGTACGCGCCCGACCACGGCGCGGACCTGCGCGGGCTGCCCGCGCTGCTGCGCGGTCGGCAGGGCGCCTACGTGCTGTGGCTGGACGAGTTGAAGTACCACCTCGGCGAACACGGCCTGACCCTGGGCGTGCTGGCCGAGCTGAGGGCGCTGGGCGTCCCGGTGGTGGGCACGATGAGCGACGACGCGTACGAAACGCGCCGCTTCGCGCCCGGCCCGGCGTCCCAGGTGCTCAGTCTGGCCCGGTCGGAGCGGGTGAGCTCCACGTGGACCCCCCAGGAGCTGGGCCGGCTCTCCGCCAAGTTCGACGCCCGGCTCGACGAGGCCGAGCAGTGGCGGGGCACGACCGGAGTCACGCAGTACCTGGCCATCGGTGCGGAACTCTGGGAACAGTGGCACCGCTCCGGCCTCTCCAACAGCCGTAACCCGTACGGGAATCTGCTGATCCGGGCCGCGACGGACCTGGCCCGCTGCGGAGTCACCGGGGACATCCCCCGGCAGCTGCTGCACGAGGCCTGCCAGTGCTATGCGGCGCGGCAGCCGGCGGCGCGGCTGGAGCGGCAGTCGTTCCAGGCGGCGCTGGACTGGGCCCGGGAACTGCGCCACGACGTCACCGGGTTGCTGGTGCCCGGAGAGCCGCGCCGGGTGGGCGACAGCGACGAGACCTGGCGGCCGTACGGCTCGCTCGTCGTCGACGCCGAGCGGGCCTCGTCGGGGACGGTCGTCCCGACCGCCGTCTGGCGCTGCGCGCTGGCCGGCACGGGGTACGACGCCGAGGTGCACCGCACCGTACGGACGACCGCGCACGCCGTCTTCGCGGTGCGCGCGGAGGACGGCGACGCCGAGGCCATGCACATGCTCGGCCTGCTCGCCGAGGACAACGAGGACGAGGCCACGGCGCTGGAGTGGTTCCGCAAGGCCGTGGACGCGGGCAAGAAGGAGCTGTCCGGGCGGCTCGGCGAGCTGCTGCTGGCGAGGGGAGAAGCGGAACAGGCGCTGCCGTATCTGCGGGCGGCGGCGGAGGGGAAGCCGGGCGGCCAGGAGATGAGGCTGGTCGGCGAGGCCCACCTGGCCCTGGCCGAGCAGGCGCTGCGCGAGGCCGTGAGCGGGGGTGACATGGCGGCGGCACACCGGCTGGGCGACCTGCTGCTGGGGCGGGGCGAGCTGAGCCAGGCGTCGTCCTACTACATGGAGGCCGAGGCGCAGGGGTACGCCCCGGTCGCCCGCAGCGCGGCCGTCTACTTCCTGTTGCGCCACGAGACCGAGATCGCCGAGGTGCTGCTCACCCGTGCCGCCGCAGAGGGCGACAAGGAGGCCGCTCGTCTGCTGAACGACGCGCAGGAGCCGAGCGGGAGCCTGACGGACGCCGCGGAGTACTTCGCGTCCGGTCACCCGCTGGACGCCGCCCATGTCGGTGCCGTGACGGAGAAGGCGGGGCTTCCGGAGCAGGCCCGCGGTCACTACGAGCAGGGGTACGCCGACGGCGACCCCTATGCCGCGTACCGGCTCGCCGCTCTCCTCGTAAAGCTGGGCAGACCAACCCAGGCCGCGCTCTGGTACCGCAAAGCCGCCGACATGGGGCATCCGGGTGCGAGGAAGGCGCTCGAAGAGCGCGTCGAGGACCCC
Source organism: Streptomyces sp. NPDC051677 (assembly GCF_044453465.1). Lineage (NCBI taxonomy): Bacteria > Bacillati > Actinomycetota > Actinomycetes > Kitasatosporales > Streptomycetaceae > Streptomyces > Streptomyces sp. NPDC051677. The sequence goes on along the minus strand of NZ_JBITCT010000013.1, from coordinate 77,498 downwards.
GCTACCGTCGAGGAGTGACCAACCAGCCCCGCCCTCCGACCGGCACCCCGACCGGCGTCCCGACCGACGCTCCGTCGGCTCCCACCCTCTTCACCTGGGAGTTCGCCACCGACCCCTATCCCGCCTACGCCTGGCTGCGCGAGCACGCGCCCGTGCACCGCACCCGGCTGCCCAGCGGTGTCGAGGCCTGGCTGGTCACCCGTTACGCCGACGCGAAACAGGCCCTCGCCGACCAGCGGCTGTCCAAGAACCCCGCGCATCACGACGAGCCCGCCCACGCCAATTCTCCTGACTAACATGTCATGCGTGATGAACCGACCAGCGGGGCCGCCCCGCGTAGTTGGTGCCCTGCGACTCAGCAGGTACACCGACGCAAGCACGTCGCCTGAGGTACAGACCGACACAGTCACTCACGCGGGATTGTCGATTGGAGGGCGCTTCGTTGGGTGGGCTCGTGACACCGACGTCTCGGCCCTGAAAACCACGCCGTGGGAACGGGCGGAGCTGCGTTACTGGCTCGACCGTCCCGACGAGTGGGACGTCATGATCTGGCAGCGCATGGACCGTGCGGTACGCAGCATGGCCGACATGGCAGATCTGGGCCGCTATGCGAAGAAGCACGGGAAGCGTCTCGTCTTCGCGTCAGGTCCCGGTGGCGGGATGCTGGAGCTTGACTTCACCTCCATCATGAGCGAATTCATGATGATGTTCCTGGCCTTCGCCGCACAGTTGGAAGGGCAAACCATCCTGGAGCGCAACCAGGGTGCTGCGGCGTACTTGCAACAGATTGGGCGTTGGGCGGGCGGAGGCGTTCCGTACGGGTTTCGTCCCGACCGGAAGGTCTTCCCTGACGGCAATGAGGGATGGTGGCTCGTTGCCGACGACGGCGAAGGCGGGACCGCAGCGATCCGTCGGGAAATGGCTGCTATGGCGATTGAGGGCGCTAGCTTCGCGGGTATTCAGGAGCACCTTCGGGCGACGAACGCGATTACTCCCAAGAACCACCGTGCCCGGTACGCGCGTCCTCAGCGGGATTTCGACCCGGACGATAAGTGGCACGTCTCCACGGTGGCGAAGATGCTTCAATCGCCCGTCATGCGTGGCCACACGGTCAAGTCGGACGGTACGCCCGTTCTGACAGCTACTGGTGACCCGGTACTCCAGGGCGAGGCGCTCATCAGTGACGTCGACTGGTTCGACCTCCAAGAGGCTTTGAAGAGCAGACAAACGAAGGCAAGTGGCGTACCCAAGCGGAAGGACGCGCATCCTTTGCTCGGGGTTATCGTCTGTGGCACCTGCGGGAGGAACATGGTCCTTCACGTCTACGTCGAGCGCTCCGGCAAGGATGCAGGGAAACGGATCGATCAATTCACCTGTGCCAACACGCATCATCCCGTAGGCACTGACGGTAAGAAGCTTCCGGGGCTGACGGTGAAGGCGTCACCTGTGATCAAGTACGTCGAAGGTGAGTTCCTCCGTACTGTCGGCCGGCTCCGTCTGACCAAGACCGTCATCCGTGGGGGAGTAGACAACCGCGCCGCCATTGCCGAGTTGGAGGCGTCGATCGCCACACTCGGGCGGAATCTCGCGACCGTCCAGGGAGCGGCTGCTGAGATCCTGGTGGGTCAACTGAACGGGATGTCGGAGCGGCTTGCCGCTCTCCAGCAGACGCCCTACGAACCCCCACGGCAAGAGGTTGTGGAACTCCCGGGTACTTGGGCGGACGAGTGGGCGAAGGACGACGACAACCAGCGACGTCGGGGGATGCTGCTCCAGGCCGGCGTCAAGGTCACCGTCGGGAAAGTGACGCGATGGCGACAGCCTCCCGAAGATCGGCTGACCTTCGAACTGGGCGAGTTCGGCGACCCGGTTGTGACGGCCCTGGAGGCCGTCGCACTCGAAGAAGCGTCGGACTGACGCAGAGCACGTAACCCACAGCACACGCCGCGCAGCCGTGCGGCGCTCACGGCACAGCCCCGGTATCGACTTGGCGGAAGACCCGGGGCTGTGTCCTCAACAGAGGAACTCTCATCATGACACAGGTCATCATCACCGTCCCCGGTAGCGAAATCCTCCCCGGCGACCTCCTCGCCGCGAAGGACTGGCGCACGGTCGAGGAGATCGGCCTCCGTACCGGCGACACGACGTCGCTCTACATCCTCGACGGCGGGATCTACATCGTGGGAGACGGCCGGGAGTACGTCGTTCGCCGTGAGATGCCCGCCCCGGAGCGCGTCCTCGTCGTCGGACCGACCGACATCCCTGCGGACGTCGAACGCCTCCGCGACGTCGCCCGTGACGTCGCCTACGAGCTTGGCCGTCCGGCCACGTACGCCACGCACACCGACTACGACGTCACCGCCTTCGCGGCCGTCTACAGCGTGCGCCCCCTGACGTCGCTCCGCACCGCTCCCGCCCTCGTCCTCGTCGCAGAGGCCATGCTCGCCGGCGTCGAGGTGCACGAGCCGCTGAAGGCGGACGAGGTGACCACGTGCGGGTGCGGACTCGTCAGCCGACACACCCGCCCCCACGTCGACGAGCGCGGCATCGTGTGGTGCGCGGAGTGCCTGAGCGACGATGCCTGTGCGCACTGCGGGGAGGCGTTCGACATGGAGGACGCGGAGTTTGTCCAGCGCGACGACACGTGGTTCCCGATCCACGCCGGATGCCTCGCCCCGGGACACCGCCCGACGTCGAGCCGACTCATGAACGTCGCCTCCCTGGCGGTGTCCGCGTGAGCAGCGAAGCGCGCGACCTCCGGGAGCTCTTGGAAGCCGTCTGCGAGGCACTGACGGTACCTGGTGACGACGTCGACGACCGCCGGCTTGCCGACCGAGCCATCTGGGCGCGGACCGTCGTCCGAGGCGCGCTCGACGAGAATCCGGCCGACGTCGGATGGAACGTCGGCTACCTGAGGAAGAAGCTCGACGAGGAAGCCGCAGGAGCGCGGCTCTGACGGTCACACTCTGCAACCGCCCCCGTCGCCCGAAGAGATTCGGGGCGGGGGCTGCTGCATGTCCGAGCGGGGCAGTTTGACACTCGCCGACGTCGGCGAGCGGAGCGGAGGCGGAGATATGTGGGCTATGCACGGACATATTGACTCCGGAGCGTCACCAGTTTCAGCCTCCTCGTCACCCTCCGCTCATCCGCAGGTCATTTTCGCGGTCAAAGTGTCGAACTAACCCCCTACTCCCAATCTCTTACTACGCGCATTGGAAAAGTTTGAAAGTAGTGCCCTAGTTTGCATTTTCGTCCAGGTTCCGTCCGACACCCTGAAATCGCCGAGGGGGGGAGTCCAGTCGACGGGTGGCCGACGGTGGGAGGCGCGGAGGAGGAGCGAGAGGCGCTGTGCGCCCCGCTGCCGCGCGTTCAGGCCATCCGGTGACCCTTTCCCGGTCCGCCGTCGTTCTAGGCCCGCACGCAGCCGCTCAGAGCCTTCGTGCACGTAGGGTGTGCATTCCTGGCAGTGGCCTGCGGTTCATCACGCACAGTAACTCTCGTTGGCGTCGAAGTCGCCGGGGACTCTCAATCGTAAAGTCTGGGCAAAATTATTATACGGATCCGGAGAATGCGCAGGTCGGAGCGTCACGTATCCGACACAACGTAGGTAGGAGGGGAATTCGCGAGCTGTGGGCCGTGGCCCCTCCGTAAGACTGCGCCGCTCCCCACCTCTCGTAGCGGCGCATGGTCCGGCGACGTCGAGCCGACCGTGTTGAGTGGCGGGTCCTCTCCTCCTTCGGCCGCTCCACGTTCAATCGCTCCGTCGCCGGACCTCAAAACCCTCATGACGCGTGGCCCACGGGCCGCGCTTTCTTTTTGCCCGAATCAGGGAGAACTGACTAACAGCGGAGCCAGGATGCGAAGCAACGACATATCGACGCCGGCAGCGATGCCGTGCCGATCCTGCGGGCGGGCGCTGCCCCGAAACGTGACCCACTTCCACGCTGACCCATCGTGTGCGGACGGACTACGGCGCGTCTGCCGCTCCTGCGTGAACGCAGAGAAGCGGCGCCGGTACTGCGCCGACCCGCAGCCGCAGCGCGACCGCGTGAACCAACGACGAGCTGCCCGGACGGAGTTGCTGAAGAGCGCTCCACAGTGGCGGCCGACGTCCAGCCATCAGGCGACTGACCAACTCGGGTCAGTCGCCTTTTCTGTAGCCCACGAGAGGTGACCATGACCAACCCCGAACTTGCCGCAGCACTCGGCCACGTCCCGGAGATCGAGCGCACGGAGAAACTCCTTGCCGACGCGAAGAAGCGACTGCGTGACCACCCCGCCGGCGTGGACCCGGACGCGGCCCGTAACGACGTCATCGACGGCGCTGTCCTCGCCTTCCAGACCGACGGCACGTGGCGCGCGAACATCGGGCGGGACGCCGCAAAGGCCCACGCAGAAGCGTCCGCGTGGCAGGCAGAGCGGATGGCCCGGTCGCGCGCGGTCGACTCGACGGCGCGCCTGGCGTACGACACCCGACAGGACTACTCCGCGGATGCACTGGCGTACCTGGGGACGCGCCTGGAGGAAGTTCTCAGCGACGCCAGGACGGCCGCGGAGACCCTCGGCGACGTCCGGTCGGCGGACGACGCCATCAAGGCCGGAGGCGACGTCGTAGCGGCGTGGGGACGCCTTCAGGGGCTCGTCGTAGACCTCGTGAACATCCGCGCGGGTCAGTGGGAGCTCCTCCTCCCGCGACTGCGCCCGGGGGACGCGGTCGGCGGGTTCGACGAGGAGCGGCGCAAGGTACGCGCCTGGCGCAGCGACGGGTACGGCGAGACGCGGGGCCGGCTCGACGACGTCCCAGCGTTCGCCCTCGACGCCATGCGCAGGCAGCAGTACACGGAGGCGTATCTCCTCTGGCTCGCAAGGGTCGGTACGGCGTACGTCCCGACGTCCGTAGAGAACCTGGAGGCGGACGTCATGGCCGCTACGGAGCCCGTGATGCACGACGATCACGGCCCCCTCGTCGACTACAGCCCGTATGTGACTCCGTTGCCCGCGCCCGTGCCTTCGCAGGTCTACGCGCACTCGTCCGCGGCGCACCTGGACCACTCGCAGCCCGCGCCCGCCCGGCCGAAGGCCAACGCCACCGTGGCCGACCCCGCGCCGGCCACCTACATCTACTGAGAGGAACGACCATGACCGAACAGACTCCAGAACAGCCGCACCCCGCGGTACTCGAACTTGCCCGCGTCCGCGCGGGTCTCGCGGCGGGGCTCACCGTCGAGCAGTCCGCGCGACTCCAGGGCACCACTGAAGAGGAGCTGACGGCCGACGCCACCGCCTTCGCAACGGAACTGGGCGTCACCAGCACTCCCGCCCCGCGCTCCGGCGGCAACCAGGGGCCCGACGTCGCCACCACTGGTGGAGTCGCGGCCGGCGCTGCTGCGTACCGAGCGAAGCACGGGCTCGACGACGGACGACGCCCTGAAGGACGTCCCGCGCCGGCCAACGGCAGCAACCCGTTTCAGGAGCGGGGCTACTCCATGGGTTGATTCCTTCCGCCGCTTCGCCACGCGCGGATGATTGCCGCGCGTTGTGCTGGCGTGGTGCCGCGAGTCAGGAGCAGGACCGTCACGGCCTGTACGACTTCGCGGAGACAGAGGACAACGACCACGGAGGCCGCAGAGGTGCTGAGCACGTCAGAAGCAGCGGGAATCACTCGACTGCCCTTTCAGGGCTAAAACCGTCTCTCCCCACGGCTCCCGAGTAGCACAGACCCTGTGGACAGACGGTCAACGTCTGTGGTTGCGGCTCGCTGCCTGCGAGCGTCCACGTGGGTCCCCGCGTGGTCGGGCAAGGGCGGAAGTCCCGCCAGTAATCCGCTGACGTATCAGCGGTGTTCACAGAATACCGCAGCACTCAATGGAGGAACCATGGTTTCCCCAGGTCCACGAAGAGACCCCACGCGGCCCTACAGCCGCGCCAACAGGGAGGGCGGGAGGCAGCCCCGTGCCAGCCTCGTCGTCCTCCCGCTGTCAGGCTGCGACCTGCCCGTGCCCGACATGCCGTCAGGGCGCGCGTGGAACGAGGCAGAGCGCGCTATGTGGGCGGAACTGTGGGCCAGTCCGCAGGCCACGCAGTGGCACGACGCGTATGTGCCACTCGTCTCGATGTACGTGCAGATCGTCTGTCAGTCGCTCCGCGGGAACGCAACCGCAGGACTCGCGCAGGAAGCACGGCACTACGCGGAGCAACTCGGCCTGAGTCCTGCGGGCATGCGCTCGATGGGTTGGCAGGTGGAGTCTGTCGACGTGGGCACAGGCGAGCTTCGTGCGCTGCCCGGCGGCGCAGCGTGAGCGCACGCACTGACGCCATGCTCGCCCGACGAGCAGCAGCGCAGACGCCCGACGCGGGCGGGCTGTCGTGCCCACGGGAGTTGCTTACGCCTTGCCTCGTCTGGGATTGGCTGGACGAGGACGAGGCGATCGACGTCGGGCGCAGCGGGATGAGCTCGCCGCTCGTCATCCGTGCGTGGCGACGCTGGTTGGAGGCGCGACGCGAGTACGCCGCGCGCGTCGGACTGAGCGAGACAGCAGCGTGCGGCCCGACGGGTCGGCCGACGCTACACCGCCTCTGACCTGCGAAAACCCCAGGGGGGTGATCCTTTCCGGGGATCTTGGAGGATCGTACAGGTGCTGGGCGGCGCGGTCTGACAACCGGTTAGAGGTCGACCTGAGAGCCCGCAGAGCGGCCCCGAGACGCCCCCTGGAGGGCGCTTGGAGGCCCTCCCGCGTCGCGGACGAGAGGGATCCCGCTCCAAATGGGAGCACGCGTTAGGCGAATGACGCCCATTGGAAGTGTGACAAACCGCAGGTCAGAGCGCGTATAGCCGTTACACGCCCCGGAGGAGAACCCCGGGGCGTTTCTCATTACCTGAGGACGAGACATGCCTTACGAAACCATGCCCGAATGTCGCCGGCCGTCGTGCCGATTCCTCCGGGCGCCCCGTCGGCGACCTGACGGAGCCGCAACCCTCCCGAAGCACTGTTCCGCGGAATGCAGCGCTTTCATGCTGCGCGCCAAGCGCGCTCTCCGGCACAGAGACAGCACGGAGGCGGCTGAACTCGTGCGCCTGTCTGACGTCCTGGACGCCCGTAAGAACAAGTACGAGCGGGTGCCGGAGGTGTTCACGAACGACAGGGCCAAGGCGGAGTAATTCGACGCCTCCCGCAACACCACAAACCATTCAAGCCTCTGACGGACGCGTCAGAGGCTTTCTTCGTTCTTAGGAATTCCTATGTCAACGCACGAACCAACGCGTTGCCTCCGGCCAAACTGCCGTTTCTCGCCGTTGCCGGCGCTGACGGACGAGGGAGGTCTGAAGGTATTCGCCTACTGCTCGGTGTCCTGCAAGGAGCTGACGGAAGCATGCCTCGTAATCGCCCGTTCCGATCCGTCAACGGAGGTCGAACGGCGGGCTCATCAGCTTGCCCTGATAGGCGAGCTCCTCGACCTCCGCACCCGCGCGTCGGAATACGACGAGTGGACGGGAATTTGCGGGGTGCGCGATGCCGGCTGATCTCGATATCGTCGGCTCCGCCGCAGTCGACGTAGTACCGATCGCCCCGCTCTTCCATACGAAGCTGAAGGGCATTGTCCTTCCAGCGGCGGACAGAGTCGGGGAAGAGGCTGGTAGGCGCATCGGCGACGCGATGTCTCGGCACATCGTCGTAGCCATCCCCGACGCCATAACGAACGGCGGGCGAACCGCACGCGCCGCCGCAACTCGCCAGGGCGACGACAACGCGGGTTCCTTCGCACGCGCCTTTAAGTCGCGTTTGGAGGTCGCGTTCAGGTCGTTGCCGCGACCGGACGTACGTTTGTCGACGACGGGGTTCGACGCAGATCTAGCTCGCGTTCGAGCGCGTATGGAGGCATTGAGCAACAAGCGCGTTGGCGTCGACATCGACGCGGCAACGGCCGTTGCCGAGCTGAACGCCATTGACGCCAAGCTCGCGGAATTGGGGTCACGGAGCCCCGACATTCAAGTCCGCGCGGATATCGCCACGGCGCGCGCGGAGATTGCCGCCATGCAGCGCTCCGTGAATGAGCTCGATAGAGACGATGTACGCGTAACCGTTCACGCGAACACCGCGCAGGCGCAGGCCGCTCTGTTCCAGCTCGCCGTCTCCCTTGGTGCCGTAGCGGCTCTTCCCGTCGTCCCAGTAGCCGCAGCCGGAATCGGTGCCCTTGCCTCCGCATTCGTCGCCGCTGGAGCGGGAGTCGGGGCTTTCGCGCTCGCGGCTATCCCGGCGATCAAGGGCGTTACCGGGGTAATGCAGCTCCAGAGCGCAGCAGCGGACGAAGCTGCACGCGCGACGGGCAATTCCGCGGCAGCGAACGTAAAGGCCGCACAGAGCGCACTCCAGATGACGAGCGCTCAGGCAGCACTCCGCACGGCCCAGCGTCAGAGCGCGCAGGCCGTAGCCGACGCAGAGCGGTCCCTCAGCGACGCCAAGCGCTCCGCACGGGATGCGGAACTCGACCTTACGCAGGCGCGCAAGGACGCGACGCAGCAACTCAAGGATCTCAATGACGAGCTACTCGACGGCATGCTCGACGAGCGTGAGGCGACCCTCCGCGTAAAGGAGGCGAAGGAGGCGCTCAACAAGGTCATATCCGACCCGACGTCGACTGATCTTGAGCGCGAGCGTGCGCGGCTCTCCTACGACGAAGCGGTCCGCAACGCGGACAAGCAGAAGGCCAAGAACAAGGAACTCAAGCAGACCGTCACCGACGCCAACAAGGCCGGCGTAGAGGGCAGCAAGGCCGTCAAGGACGCCACCCAGCGCGTAGCTGATGCTCAGCGCAAGGTGCAGGACCGCGCGAAGGCCGTGGCTACCGCACAGGTGCAGGGAGCGGAGGCTGTAGCCGCCGCTGAGCGTGGAATTCAGTCCGCGCGGCTCTCGTCCGTCAACACGACGGCGCGGGCCGTGACGAAGACCGACGAATACCGCCAGGCACTCGCGAAGCTCTCTCCCGAACAGCGCGACCTCTACGACGCCATAGCCGGCCCGAAGGGTCTGAAGTCGGCATTCAAGGACTGGGCTGCGGCGCTCGCCCCCGACGTACTGCCGCTCTTCGTTCGCGGCGTCAACGGCGCGAAGACCGCGCTCCCTGGCCTTTCGCCGCTAGTCCGCGAGACGGCCGACGGTATCTCGGACCTCCAGGACGCTGCGGGGAAGGAGCTCCGGTCCCCGTTCTGGCGGGGGTTCAAGAAAGATATCGAAGGCAGCGCAAAGCCCGCGGTAGTCGGTCTGGGGAAAGCTTTCGGGAATGTGTTCAAGGGCATGGCCGGCGTTGTCGACGCTTTCTTGCCACACATGGACTCAATAGCCGATCGTCTGGTCAAGAAGACGGGACGATTCGCCGACTGGGGAGCAAACCTTAAGGGCTCTCCGGAGTTCGAGAAGTTCCTTCAGTACGTGGCGGAACACGGCCCGATCGTCGGCAAGACGTTCGGTGATCTCGCGGGTGCGGTCCTTGGCGTCGCGAAGGCGCTGGAGCCGTTCTCGACGGTGATTCTTGAGCTCGTGGGCTATGTGGCGCAGGCGATCGGATACGTCGCAGAGCACGCGCCATGGGCAATTCAGCTCCTCTACGGGCTGTGGATTGCCACACGGCTGTGGAATCTGGCCATGGCAAGCAACCCCATAGGACTCGTCGTCCTGGCTCTGGTCGGCCTGGCTCTAGCCGTGAAATATGCGTGGGGTCACTTCGAGTGGTTCCGCAACGTCGTAACGACCACATGGAACGTAATCCTCCTCGTCGGGAAGTACGCCGTTGCGATCCTGACGACGGCCGTACTCGTCCCGATCCTGTTTGCGGTTCGGCTCGTCGGCCTTATCGTCATGTGGCTCTGGACGGACAGCTTCAGGCCGACGTTCGAGAACATCGCGCGCGTAGCAAACTGGCTATGGCTCAAGATCCTTCAGCCGGTATTCCGGTTCATCTGGGACGGCGTGAAGGTGCTGGGAGGCGGATTCGTTTGGCTCTACGACCATGCGGTAAAGCCTGCCTTCGGGTGGATCGCAGACCGAGCGAATTGGCTGAACGACAAGATCCTGAATCCGGTCTTCGGCAAGATGAAGTCTGCCGTCGCTCTCGTCGGCGACGCATTCGAGCTCGCAAGAGACACCATCTCTGCGGCCTGGAGCACCGTCGGCGACATCGCCAAAAAGCCCGTGAACTTCATCATCGAATGGGTTTACACGAAGGGCATAAAGGCCGTCTGGGATAAGGTGGCAGGATTCGTTGGCCTAGGGAAACTCCCGGCAGCACCTAAGCTTCTCGAAGCTGGTGGAACAGTCGGAAGCGGCTGGGGTCCAGCAGTCCCGATGAAGGTGAACCGGCCGACGGCGATCGTCGGCGAGGGAAATCCGCGCTACCCAGAGTACGTAATTCCGACCGACCCGAAGTACCGAGGCAGAGCTAAGGCACTGCACCAGGCGGCAGGTACGCAGCTTCTTGAATCTGGTGGCGTCCTCGGTAATGTCTGGGACTGGACGAAGGACACAGTCGGCGACGTCGTGGGAACTGCCGTCGACTGGGCGAAGACCGGCGCTGATCTCCTGACGAACCCCTCGAAGGTCTGGACGAAGCTCGTCTCGCCGATCCTGAACAAGGTGACGGCGGGCGTGGGTTCGTCGCCCATGGGCAAGGCAATCGGTCAGTTCCCGGTCAAGATGGTCGGCGGCCTGAAGGACATGCTCGTCAATGCCGCCTCTTCCCTCCTCGGGAGCGGCGGAGGCGGAAACGGCCAGTGGGCGAAGCCCGTGAGCGTCGGCTACGGCACGCGCTTCGGTGTCGCCGGCTCAATGTGGTCGTCCGGCCATCACACAGGCCTGGACTTCCCGGCGCCCGTCGGGACTCCGGTCCGAGCCGTGGACGCAGGCACTGTCGTTGGCGTCGGTCATGGCGGGCCGTACGGCAACAACATCGAGCTCAGCCACGGTGGCGGACTGACGTCCCTGTACGCCCACCTGTCGAAGATTCTCGTCGGTCTGAACACCAAGGTCGGGCGCGGTGAGCACATCGGCGACGTGGGCGCGACAGGGAACGTCACGGGTCCTCACCTCCACCTGGAGGCGAGGCTCAACGGTCGCGCGGTCGACCCCATGCCGTACCTGACGGGTGGCGGGGGCGGATTCACCTCGAAGGCCACCGGAGCAGCACAGCAGTACGCGAAGAGCATCCTGTCCAACTACGGATGGGACGCCGCCCAGTTCGGCCCGCTTCAGAAGCTGTGGAACGGCGAGAGCGGATGGCGTTGGGATGCCCGGAACAACAGCTCTGGCGCGTACGGCATCCCTCAGGCGCTCCCCGCCTCGAAGATGGCTGCTGCCGGACCAGACTGGCTGACGAACTACCAAACGCAGATCAGATGGGGTCTCGGCTACATCAAGAATCGCCGCGACTACGGCTCGCCCGCAGCCGCCTATCAGAAGTGGCTGTCGCGTTCGCCGCACTGGTACGACGACGGCGGATATCTCCCGCCTGGACTCTCCCTCGTCGCCAACGGGACGGGGAGCCCAGAGCCTGTGTTCACCGGGTCCCAGTGGAACGACATCCGGGCATCCAAGAGCAGCGGACCGACGACCGTCCACGCCGACGTCCGCGTGTTCGTCGGCGACCGGGAGATCACGGACATCGTCCGAACCGAGATCAACACCTACGACGCCGAAGTGGCGACTGACCTCAACAACGGACGCAGAATCTGACGCACGCTGCACGCACACACCCGGGCCGACGTCGACAGGGCGTCGGCCCTTTTCCATGCCCCGGGGTGCCGCCATGGCTCCCGGGACTCCCTGACACCACGCGGAGGAACCCTATGGACTACACGAAGCCGATCAAGACTCAGTGCACAGCCGGCTGTCTGCACTGCGGAGCGCCGCTCACGCAGACAGAGGGCGCGGGCCGCGTGCGCCGCTACTGCGACGGCGAGCATGGCAAGGCCTACCGGCGTCGCATGCGTGCGCTGGGATTCCCCGTGTGAGGCGCTCTTGACGCTCCTGCCCCGTGGGCGTGATGGTCGTAGAACATTGCGCAATCCACGTGACGACGGAGGACACCATGCCCCTACGCTCGTTCGGCAAGGACCCGGAGACCAACGGCGACCACTGCCCGACAGTGTGGCTCGACGAGGAAAAGCAAGAGCTCGTGTTCCAAGGGTGGAAGGCAGACGACGTGCTCCGGGCAGAATGCCTGAAGACGGGGTCTATCCCCGACACGGAGGCAGTCGTTCGGCTGCCCGCCCGCATGGCGCAGCAGATCAGGGAGGCGCTCGATGCCGCAGACGGTTCCGCCGTTCGCTGAGTTGCTCGCCGGCTGCCAGCGCTCCGCGGTCCATCTGGAGACGCGCGACGCCTACGGAGTCGTCGAGGAGGACGAGGACTTCGCAGCGTGGCGTGCGGGACGTCGGTACGACCTCAACGACCGGGCGTCATGGTGGAATCCGTTTCACGACACGGTGCGGGATGCCGTGGCGCGTGGCGTGGTCATGCGACGTGCCCGTGTCGTCTCGGAGCCAGTCAGCGAGTACATCCGCTACGAGCACTCGTGCACGCCGCAGAACCTTGCAGCCGGCGAAGACGTCCGATGGCTACCGCGACGCCTGGCGTCGGATTTGCTCCTCCCGGGCAACGATCTGTGGATCTTCGACGACCGACTCATCCGCTTCAGCTTGTTCGGCGGCGACGGGCGGTTCGTGGAGGACATCATGGACGACTCGACCGACGTCGTGAAGCGTCACGTGGAGGCGTTCGAAGCCGTGTGGGAGCGAGCGCTTCCACACGCGGACTACTGGATCTGAGCACCGCACATCCATGCAGCCATCTCCCTATCCCTCGTCCAGCCTTGACGCCGCCCGCCGTGCGGTCGCGGAGCAACTCCGCGAGATCCGACGGGATGCCGGGCTGACTGGTAGGGAGGTGGCTGCACGCGCAGGGTGGCAACCGTCGAAAGTGTCGCGCTTGCAGAGCGCTACGACACCCCCGTCCGACGAGGACATCCGCGCATGGTGCCTGGCCTGCGGCGCGCAGGACCGGATCCCTGATCTCCTGGCGGCGAACCGTACGGCCGACTCGATGTACACCGAATGGCGACGGGTGCAGCGCTCCGGGCTCCGGCGTCTACAGGAGTCACGCGTCCCGCTTTACGAGCGCACGCGGACGTTCCGTGTCTACAGCTCCACCGTCATCCCAGGGTTTCTCCAGACGTACGAGTACGCGGCTGCGCTACTCGGCGACATTGCGCGCGTGCACGGCACGCCTGACGACGTTGCGGACGCTGCTGCCGCGCGCGTCGAGCGGTCCCACGTCATCCGGGAGGGTGACCACCGTTTCGCGGTCGTCCTGGAGGAGAGCGTCCTCCGCCACGTCGTAGGCGATGCAGCTACGACGGCTGGGCAACTGGGATATCTGCTCTCCGTCATGGCGCTTCCAGCCGTGTCCGTCGGCATCATCCCCGCCGGCCGAGCACGCGGCATGTGGACGCTGGAGACATTCACTGTCTTCGACGAAGGGCGCGTGCACGTTGAGTTGCTAACGGCAGCAGTGACGGTGACGGCACCCGGAGAGATCGCGCAGTACGCCCATGCCTTCGACGAAATGACGGCTCTTGCTGTCTACGGCACCGAAGCACGCGCCCGCATCTCGTCGGCCATTGCCTCGCTCGGATGAAGAAGCGTAGAACCTCATAGAACTTCGTGGAACCATGCTCCCCCTCCCGCATAGCTTCGAGTCGTTGCCCAAGACGTCTCAGGAGGTGCAGGGATGGCGTTACAGAAGGGCTCAAAACTTCCCGACCCGTTGGTGTTCTCTCGTCCCGCACCGATCCCCGGGTGCGCGACGTGCTCCGCGTTCGAGCGGCAATGGGTGCGGGCTACGACGCCGGGAAGCGAGAGCTACGACCCGTCGGGATCGTCGGACATCGTCGTGAAGATGCGCCGGCACAAGGAATCGGCGCATGGGGGGTCCCAGTGACGCACACACCGCCCGTCGGCACGGTCATGAAGGACACCGCGCGGGACAAGTTCGGGGAGTTCCGGGAGCGCTTGGGCGGACGGGTCTACCTACGTCCCGTCGGGGGAGGGCGCGAATGGGCCGCGTCCCCCGACGTCGTGCGCCAGGCGACGTACGCCGAGACGAAGCGCGTGAGGGGGAGCAGGTGAGCCGGAATCCTTTCCCGGAAGTCCGATCGTCGGAGGAGCTCGACGACGTATGGACCGCGCGCTACGTGGAGTGCTCCGGGTGTGTCGACATGGTGCCCATAGTGGACGGTATGGACCCTGTCGAGTGGGCCAGTAAGCACCTGGTTCTGCGGCCGTGGCACACCACGTTCCGAACGCACGCGATCACGAACTTCAGCGTGCCGAGCACCGAGAACGCCAGCATGCCGATCGTCGATCAGGAGCCCGAGGGGCCGCCCGCACCCTAGACCCGCGGTCGGCGCCCGTGCGTCGGCTGTGGGGGCGCGGCGGGGGTGGTCCGGGTTGAGGTTGATGTGAGGTCGGCCGACTCCCCGCACCCTCGTCCGCGTCCAGATCCCTCCCCGTACGTCGACGGGGAGGTTGTCCGCCCAGGAAGCTGCATCCCGTCCCCCAACGGGGTGCGGAGGCGGACATTGAAGCCCCGCTCATTCCGGGTTCCACCCTCGGAGCGAGCGGGGCTTCTGCGTTTTCGCAGGTCAGACACAGCAGCACCCCCGGAAGTGGGTCCGGGGGTGCTGTCGCAGCGTGGCGTACTGCGCCCCTATATATAGGGATGCCGGTCGGGCTGCTACGTAGGCTCGTCACATGCACCACGACGAGCCCCGCGTACCCGAACTCTTCTCATGGGAGTTCGCCTCCAACCCCTACCCCACCTACGCGCAGATGCGGGACGCAGAGCCTGTGCGGTGGACGAGGCTCCCGAGTGGCGTGGACGCCTGGCTTGTCACCCGCTACGACCTTGCACGTCAGGCGTTGGCAGACGGCCGGCTGTCGAAGAACCCCGACCATCACATGACATGCAAGTCAGGAGAACTTGCGCACGCCAAGGGCAAGACCGGCATCCCCGGTGAGCGCAAGGCCGAGCTGATGACGCATCTGCTCAACATCGACCCGCCGGACCACACCCGGCTGCGCCGGCTCGTCAGCAAGGCGTTCACCCCGCGTCGGGTCGCCGAGTTCGCGCCCCGCGTCCAGGAGCTGACGGACCGTCTCATCGACCGGTTCGCCGCCGAGGGCGAGGCCGACCTCATCCACGACTTCGCCTTCCCCCTCCCCATCTACGCCATCTGCGACCTCCTGGGCGTCCCCCGCGAGGACCAGGACGACTTCCGCGACTGGGCGGGGATGATGATCCGGCACGGCGGCGGTCCTCGCGGCGGGGTCGCGCGGTCGGTGAAGAAGATGCGCGGCTACCTGCTGGAGCTGATCCACCGCAAGCGCGCCGGGCTCCCCGCCGAGCCGGCCCCCGGCGAGGACCTCATCTCGGGCCTGATCCGCGCCTCCGACCACGGCGAGCACCTCACCGAGAACGAGGCCGCGGCCATGGCCTTCATCCTTCTCTTCGCCGGTTTCGAGACCACCGTCAACCTGATCGGCAACGGGCTCCACGCGCTGCTGTCCCACCCGGAGCAGCGGGTGCGGTTGCAGGCGTCCCTCGCGGCCGGGCAGCGGGACCTGCTGGAGACCGGTGTGGAGGAACTCCTGCGCTTCGACGGACCCGTCGAACTCGCCACCTGGCGGTTCGCGACCGAGCCGCTCAGCATCGGCGGGCAGGACATCGCGCCCGGCGACCCCGTCCTCGTCGTCCTGGCGGCCGCCGACCGCGACCCGGCCCGCTTCACGGACCCCGACACGCTCGACCTCTCCCGCCGTGACAACCAGCACCTCGGCTACGGCCACGGCATCCACTACTGTCTGGGCGCCCCGCTGGCCCGGCTGGAGGGCCAGACCGCGCTGGCCACGCTGCTGACCCGGCTGCCCGACCTTCGACTGGCCGTGGATCCGGCCGACTTGAGGTGGCGCGGCGGGCTCATCATGCGGGGCCTGCGGACCCTGCCGGTGCAGTTCACTCCTGCGCACTCCGAGCGCACTTCTGACCACTCGTCAGCCGGAGTGTGACCATTCGGAGAAGCGAAGGTGACCGTCCCTCACCTCTGTGATCTTCACGTGATCTGCGCGGCATTAACTTGTGACAAGTGATCGTCTGCCGATACGTTCATGCGTCAGCGCGACGCGTCAGTCTCACCCGTCTCACCCGCCGCGCCGGTACTGCTGTCCAGAGAAAGGCCCCTCGCATGCTCTCCGGGAACGGTCGACACCGTCGCCCCCGCCAGGCCCCGGCGCTCCTCGTCGCGGCCGGAGTGACGGGCTCCGCCATCGCCATCCCGCTGCTCGCCGCCTCGGGCGCGAGCGCCGCCGACGGCACGGTGTGGGACAAGGTGGCGCAGTGCGAGACCGGCGGCTCGTGGAGCGCCGTCGACAAGGGCGAAGGCGAGTACGGCGGCCTGAGCCTCACCCAGAAGCAGTGGGAGACGTACGGCGGGCTCGACTACGCGACGCGCCCCGACCTGGCCAGCCGCAACCAGCAGATCGCCGTGGCGCAGAAACTGCTCGCGGCCGAGAACATCGGCGCCTGGGGCACCTGCGGGCTGACCTCCGGGCTCACCCAGGCGAACGGCGCGCAGAGCGTGGACACCGGCCTGGCGGACGACTCGTCCGACTCATCTGCTTCCTCCGGATTGTCCGACCTGTCCAGGGGGTTGTCGGGATCCTCCGGGTCGTCCGGCTCCTCGGGCTCCTCGGGCTCCTCGAACTCTTCGGGCAGCGGCGACGGTTCGGGCAAATCCTCCGGGTCGTCCGACTCGTCCGGTGATTCATCGAGTTCGCCCTCTGCGTCACCTTCGTCCCCTTCGCCCTCCTCGCCTTCCCCTTCCGCGGACGCAGGCAAGTCCGAAGGCTCCGGCGGCCAGGGCGACGCGCAGGCGACCGGCGGCTCGCCCACAGGAACCCCGAAAGCGGACGACCCGGACAAGTCGGTCCAGGATGCGGGCTCTTGGAGCCTCGTCGACACCGGCTCCCTCGGCTCGGGCCGGCATCGCGGCGCCACCGCAGACGAGAACACGACCAAGAGCGCCGACGACGCCGTCGGCGGCGCCACGACCGCCTCCGCCGGCCGGCATGCCGCGGCCACCTACGTCGTCCAGGAGGGCGACTCGCTCGCCTCCATCGCCGACTCCCTTGGCCTCGACGGCGGATGGCGCGCCCTCTACGCCGAGAACAAGGACCTCATCGGCGCCGACCCGAGCGACATCGCCCCCGGTCAGACCCTTGACACAGGGGTTGAATAGGGCGCAAAACCCAAGAAAAACAGCGGGAGTTCACGTCACATTTCGCGCCGAATGTCCGGTTTGGTGAAAGTGTGGGATGAGTCTCAGAAGCCCTGATCGTCTTTGAAATTCCGCGGATCGCGTGTCTACGGTCGTCCCGCTCGGCAACCCGAGCCCCGGCCGTCGCAACGCCGAATCCTGCCAGTGGCAGCCCGGGAACAGTCGTCGCGTCAAGCGCCGTAGGCAGGAGCGGGGGACCCAAGGTAAGCGCCGCACCGGGCAGTTGACCGGAGCGGCTTGGGGTGAAGTCGCGCATCGCGAAAGCGAGAGCGCGGCCGGGCAACTCAACCGGCCCGAACCCGACAGCTCACCTCGCAGGCGTCGGTGAGGGGATCCACCATGCTGTTTTCCGGTAAGGGCAAGCACCGCCGTCCGTCCAAGGCCACCCGCGTCGCCGCGCTGGCCGGCGTCACCGGTGTCGCCATCGCCGCCCCGCTGATGGCGGCCGGCAACGCCTCCGCCGCCACCGCCTCCGAGTGGGACGCGGTCGCCCAGTGCGAGTCCGGCGGCAACTGGTCCATCAACACCGGTAACGGCTACTACGGCGGCCTGCAGTTCTCCGCCTCCACCTGGGCCGCGTACGGCGGCACGCAGTACGCCGCGCAGGCCAACCAGGCCTCCAAGTCGCAGCAGATAGCCGTCGCCGAGAAGGTCCTCGCCTCCCAGGGCAAGGGCGCCTGGCCGGTCTGCGGCACGGGCCTGTCCGGCGCCGCCTACAACGGCAGCAGCTCCTCCGGCTCGTCGAGCAGCTCCAGCAGCTCCAGCAGCTCGGACAGCAGCGCCAGCACCCGCTCGACCGAGAAGCAGAGCACCTCCCGCTCCACCGACCGCCCGGCCGCCTCCAAGACGGTCACCACGCCGACCGGCAAGAAGGTCAAGAAGGGCGACGGCGAGTACAAGGTCGTCAAGGGCGACACCCTCAGCTCCATCGCCGAGAAGCACAAGGTCAAGGGCGGCTGGCAGAAGCTGTTCCAGCTGAACAAGGACATCGTCGAGGACGCCGACCTCATCTACCCGGGTCAGCAGCTGCACCTGAAGTGAGCCCCGGCTCCCCAGGGCAGGCTCAGAGAAGCCACAGCGCCCTCACACCCGAGGTCGGCACACTGAAGACCTCGTGAGGGTCACCCCCGTCCCCACGGGCTCCCCGCTCCGGTGCGTGTTCCCCCGTACGCACCGGGGCGGGGTTTCTCTATGCCCACTCTCCCCGCTCGCTCGCCCCCTCGCTCTCCCCGCTCGCTCTTCTTGCGCGCTCTCTTTGCCTGTTTGTCACCCGCTCTTTGTTCCGAGCGGGAACAATGTGTACCGTCAGTTCGTCCACAGGGCGGTCGGTCGGCTGCCGACGCCCCTCGGGCGGTTAGGCTCTAGTCGCAAGGCCCACGGGCCCCGCACTCTCAGCGTCACATCCCAAGAAGGAGATGCTCGTGCCGTCCATCGACGTCGTCGTAGCCCGGGAAATCCTCGACTCGCGAGGGAACCCCACCGTCGAGGTCGAGGTCGGCCTCGACGACGGCAGCACGGGTCGTGCCGCCGTCCCGTCCGGCGCCTCCACCGGCGCCTTCGAGGCCATCGAGCTGCGCGACGGTGACCCGAACCGCTACCACGGCAAGGGTGTCGAGAAGGCCGTCCTCGCCGTCATCGAGCAGATCGGTCCGGAGCTCGTCGGCTACGACGCCACCGAGCAGCGCCTGATCGACCAGGCCATGTTCGACCTGGACGCCACCGACAACAAGGGCTCGCTCGGCGCCAACGCCATCCTCGGCGTCTCCCTCGCCGTCGCCCACGCCGCCTCCGAGGCCAGCGACCTCCCGCTCTTCCGCTACCTGGGCGGCCCGAACGCGCACCTGCTGCCCGTTCCGATGATGAACATCCTGAACGGCGGCTCGCACGCCGACTCCAACGTGGACATCCAGGAGTTCATGATCGCCCCGATCGGCGCGGAGTCCTTCTCCGAGGCCCTGCGCTGGGGCACCGAGGTCTACCACACCCTCAAGAAGGTGCTGAAGGCCAAGGGCCTGTCCACCGGCCTCGGCGACGAGGGCGGCTTCGCCCCGAACCTCGGCTCCAACCGCGAGGCCCTCGACCTCATCCTCGAGGCCGTCAAGGAAGCCGGTTACGCGCCGGGCGAGCAGATCGCGCTCGCGCTCGACGTCGCCGCGTCCGAGTTCTACAAGGACGGCAAGTACCAGTTCGAGGGCAAGGAGCGCTCCGCCGCCGAGATGACGGAGTACTACGAGGAGCTCGTGGCGGCCTACCCGCTCGTCTCCATCGAGGACCCGCTGTTCGAGGACGACTGGGCCGGCTGGAAGGTCATCACCGACAAGCTCGGCGACAAGGTCCAGCTCGTCGGCGACGACCTGTTCGTCACCAACCCCGAGCGTCTCGCCCGCGGCATCGAGGAGGGCACCGCCAACGCCCTGCTCGTCAAGGTGAACCAGATCGGCTCGCTCACCGAGACGCTGGACGCGGTCGAGCTGGCCCAGCGCAGCGGCTTCAAGTGCATGATGTCGCACCGCTCCGGCGAGACCGAGGACGTCACCATCGCCGACCTCGCCGTCGCCACCAACTGCGGCCAGATCAAGACCGGCGCCCCGGCCCGCTCCGAGCGCGTCGCCAAGTACAACCAGCTGCTGCGCATCGAGGAGATCCTCGACGACGCCGCGGTGTACGCGGGCCGCTCGGCCTTCCCCCGGTTTCGCTCTGCGAACCAGTAGGCACAGCAAGGGCTGACCCTTACGGGGTTAAGCCTTAGCCAGTCGTACGTACGTCCCCGTACTCGGTCCCGTACCGTGTGCGGGGACGTACGCACGTGGGAGACGGGAGGCGGGGGAACATGGCCGTGAAGGACCGGGACCGGTTCTCCACCGCGACGAGGATCAAGCTGCTCGGGGAGCAGACCGCGGCCCGGGTCTACCGCTCCCAGACCAAACGCCAGGCCCGCCGCTCCCGCCTCACCGGCCGCGCCGCGCTGCTCGCCCTCGTCCTGTGCACGCTGATCGTCGCCCTGGCCTACCCCATGCGCCAGTACGTCTCCCAGCGCGCCGAGATCGCCGACCTGGAGCGGGAGAAGCAGCAGGCCAGCGAACGCGTCGAGCAGCTGCGCGACCTCAAGGCGCGCTGGCAGGACGACTCCTACGCCGAGCAGCAGATCCGGCAGCGGCTGCACTATGTGCTGCCGGGGGAGACCGGCTACGTCGTGATCGACCCGGACGCGGCCAAGCAGTCCCGCGCCGACCTCGGGGCGACCGACCGCCCCTGGTACACGAACGTCTGGGACGGCGTTGACAAGTCGGACGCCTCCCACCGCTGAACTGACAGAGAGACAATCCCGGAAGCATGGAAACGCCCCCGCCGACCACCCCGCGCACCGAGCCCACCGACGCGGACGTCGAGGCCTTCAAGCAGCAGCTCGGACGCCCGCCGCGCGGCCTGCGCGCGATCGCGCACCGCTGCCCGTGCGGTCAGCCGGACGTCGTCGAGACGGCCCCCCGCCTGCCCGACGGCACGCCCTTCCCGACGCTGTACTACCTGACGTGCCCGAAGGCCAACTCGGCGATCGGCACGCTTGAGGCGAACGGCGTGATGAAGGAGATGACGGAGCGGCTGCAGGCCGACCCGGAACTGGCCGCCTCCTACCGTGCCGCGCACGAGGACTACATCCGGCGCCGGGACGAGATCGAGGAGCTGAAGAACTTCCCCAGCGCGGGCGGCATGCCGGACCGGGTGAAGTGCCTGCACGTCCTCGTGGCGCACTCCCTGGCGGCCGGCCCTGGCGTGAACCCGCTCGGCGACGAGGCCCTGGCGATGCTCCCGGAGTGGTGGCGCAAGGGCGCCTGTGTGGTGCCGGTGCAGCAGGACGACGTGCAGGCGGCCGACCGGTGACCCGGGTCGCCGCCGTCGACTGCGGCACGAACTCGATCCGCCTTCTCGTCGCCGACGCCGACCCGGTCACGGGTGAACTGGTCGAGCTGGACCGCCGGATGACGATCGTCCGCCTCGGCCAGGGCGTCGACCGCACCGGCCGGCTCGCCCCCGAGGCCCTGGAGCGGACCTTCGCGGCCTGCCGGGAGTACGCGGCCGCCATCAAGGAGCTGGGCGCGCAGCGGGTGCGCTTCGTCGCCACCTCCGCCTCCCGGGACGCCGAGAACCGCGACGAGTTCGTGCGCGGCGTGCTGGACATCCTGGGCGTCGAGCCCGAGGTCGTCACCGGCGACCAGGAGGCCGAGTTCTCCTTCACCGGCGCGACGAAGGAGCTGGCAGGCCGCGACGACCTCGCCAAGCCCTACCTGGTGGTGGACATCGGCGGCGGTTCGACCGAGTTCGTCGTGGGCGAGGAGCACGTACAGGCCGCCCGCTCGGTCGACGTCGGCTGTGTGCGGATGACGGAGCGGCACCTGGTCGTGGACGGCGAGGTCGCCGACCCGCCGACGTTTGAGCAGGTCGCGGCGATGCGCGCCGACATCGAGGCGGCCCTCGACCTCGCCGAGGAGACGGTCCCGCTGCGCGCGGCGCACACCCTGGTCGGCCTGGCCGGCTCGGTGACGACGGTCTCGGCGATCGCCCAGAACCTTCCCGAGTACGACTCGACGGCCATCCACCACTCCCGCGTCTCGCGCGAGAAGGTCCGCGAGATCACCGAGTGGCTGCTGCGCTCCACGCACGCCGAGCGCGCGGCGGTCGGCGCCATGCACCCGGGCCGGGTCGACGTGATCGCGGCGGGCGCCCTCGTCCTCCTGTCGATCATGGAGCGGATCGGCGCCGAGGAGGTCGTGGTGAGCGAGCACGACATCCTCGACGGCATCGCGTTCAAGGTGGCGGAGGACGCCGAGCAGGCGTGAGGGCGGCGGGGGCGGTCAGCCCGCGTTCCAGATCACCGCGTCGAACGTGGCGCGGGAGCCCTTCGCGGGGAGCGAGGTCAGCGTGAGGCGGGCGACGTTCCCCTCGCTGGTGCGCACGCACACCACCATGCCCTTGGCGAGCGGATAGGAGGCGACTCCCTCCGCGTCGACGGTGCTCGCGCAGTCCTGGTAGCCGGGCAGGGCGGCGCCGTCTCCCGACCACAGCGAGAGCACCGCGTCGCCGAGAGCCGTGAGGTCGTAGTGGTCGCGCCAGCCGCCGACCTCCAGGTCGCCCGCCTGGTAGTAACTGGTCGTGGGCTGTCCCTCGTCCAGTTCCTTGCTCGGGTCGCCGAACGCGACCGTGCCGTGCCAGCGTTCACTGCCCGCCGCCGAGGGCTCGGCGGGCGGCGAGGTCTCCGCAGGCGACGGCGAAGGGGACGGCGAGGGCGACGGCGGCTTGGTCGCGGGGGCCTGCACGACCGGGGCCGTCGCCGGTGCGGTGGGTGCGGCGCCTCCGCCTGCGGCGCCGGTGTCGTCCCCGGAAGAGCGCAGAAGCGGCACCGCGACGCCCACCAGAGCCGCGAGCAGCACTCCCGCGGCGCCGATCCACGCCGCCTGGTTGCCCCGCCCGAACCAGCCCTTGTCGCGCGTTCTCGCGTCGGATCGATCCTCGGCCACGGTACTCAGCCCCCCAACTGCCGTACCACTGCACAGGTTTCGTATAGCTGTTCTCGCCGGGCGGGCGGTGGGTGAAACCCTGGGCGTGCGGCCCGCCGGGGACACTCTGCTGAGCAGCGCGAATGACGCATGAGCGGCCCGAAAGGCCTTCGCGAGGCCCCGAAACGGTTCTCCGCGACAGCCCGTCGGAAAACTTCGTGAAGTTCTTCACAAGGAATTCGGCCCTGTCGGAGGACGAAGTGAGTCCGGTTGACCCTTCCGAGGGCTTGACACCTGTGTGAACATGTTCAAAAGAGGCAGGCGCGGACGTTTCGTGGCCGGCCCCGAGGATGCTTCAACGGCCGCCTCACGGAGGCCCTCCAGACCCGGAGAGGCAGCTCACGCGGCATTGACAACGGCACCCCCTGGGCACAGGTTCCCGTTCGGCGCCATGACGTGGATCACGCGAGCCGCGGAGGATAGCACACACCCTTCACAAGCTTGTGAAGGGGCGCACGAGCGACCCCCCTGGAGCGGGTGGATACTCGATGGCATGAGCACCACGGAGCGTCCCAGGATCCTCGTAGTAGGCGGTGGGTACGTAGGCCTGTACGCAGCTCGGCGCATTCTCAAGAAGATGCGCTACGGCGAGGCGACCGTCACGGTCGTCGACCCCCGGTCGTACATGACCTACCAGCCCTTCCTCCCCGAAACCGCCGCCGGCAACATCTCCCCGCGTCACGTCGTCGTCCCGCTGCGACGCGTGCTGCCCAAGGCGGAGGTTCTCACCGGCCGGGTCACCACCATCGACCAGGACCGCAAGGTCGCCACGATCGCCCCGCTGGTCGGCGAGGCGTACGAGCTGCCCTTCGACTACCTGGTGATCGCGCTCGGCGCGGTCTCCCGCACCTTCCCGATCCCCGGCCTCGCCGAGCAGGGCATCGGCATGAAGGGCGTCGAGGAGGCCATCGGCCTGCGCAACCACGTCCTCGAGCAGCTGGACAAGGCCGACTCCACCACCGACGAGGAGATCCGCCGCAAGGCGCTCACCTTCGTCTTCATCGGCGGCGGGTTCGCCGGCGCGGAGACCATCGGTGAGGTCGAGGACCTGGCCCGCGACGCGGCCAAGTACTACAAGACCGTGTCCCGCGAGGACATGCGGTTCATCCTCGTCGACGCCGCGGACAAGATCCTGCCCGAGGTCGGCCCGAAGCTCGGCCAGTACGGCAAGGAGCACCTGGAGAGCCGGGGCGTGGAGATCTACCTCTCCACCTCGATGGACTCCTGCGTCGACGGCCACGTCGTCCTGAAGAACGGCCTCGAGGTCGACTCCAACACGATCGTGTGGACCGCCGGCGTCAAGCCCAACCCGGTCCTGGCCCGCTACGGCCTCCCGCTGGGCCCCCGCGGTCACGTCGACACCGCCCCCAGCCTCCAGGTCCAGGGCACCGACTACATCTGGGCCGCCGGCGACAACGCCCAGGTCCCCGATGTCGCCGCCCGCAAGGCCGGCGTCGAGAACGCCTGGTGCCCGCCGAACGCGCAGCACGCGCTGCGTCAGGCGAAGGTCCTCGGCGACAACGT
Organism: Streptomyces sp. NPDC051677; assembly: GCF_044453465.1. Classification (NCBI taxonomy): domain Bacteria; kingdom Bacillati; phylum Actinomycetota; class Actinomycetes; order Kitasatosporales; family Streptomycetaceae; genus Streptomyces; species Streptomyces sp. NPDC051677. The sequence goes on along the minus strand of NZ_JBITCT010000013.1, from coordinate 53,040 downwards.
GATCTCCGGTATGCGGGGCTTCCCGCAGAAGGACTACGAGCACTCCAACAAGGGTGCGGTGGCGGGCCTCGGCCTCCACAAGGGCGTCGCCATGATCGTCATGGGCAAGATGAAGATCAAGGTCAAGGGCCGCCTCGCCTGGTACATGCACCGTGGCTACCACGGCATGGCGATGCCGACGTGGAACCGCAAGATCCGCGTCTTCGCCGACTGGACCCTCGGCATGTTCCTCAAGCGCGAGGTCGTCGCCCTCGGCGCCCTGGAGTCCCCGCGCGAGGAGTTCTACGAGGCCGCGAAGCCGGCCCCGGTCGCCGCCGCCAAGCCGGCCGCCGAGAAGAGCGAGAAGGCCGAGAGCGAGAAGGCCAAGGCCTCCTGACCTCGGTCACCCGGCCTGCGGTCCCCTGACCGCCGGTCACCGACACCCCCGAAGGGGCCGTCCGCCATCCGTGGTGCGGGCGGCCCCTTCGGCGTGTCCGCCGTCATGTCGCCGTCAGGCCGCCGCCGCCGTGCCGCCGGGCGGGCGTCGAGTTTGCGCAGCTGTAACGCGCATGGGGGACTGCGCTGCGGCTTCGCTGGTGTTTACGTGGTGTCAGGACATTCCGGGATCACCGTCACGGAGGTGTGCATCATGGCTGACGCCGCGCCGCGGCTCCATGCGCTCGTCGAACAGTTGCTGGGGGCCCCGCTCCCGGTACGCGTCCGCGCCTGGGACGGTTCGCAGGCTGGCCCGCCCGACGCGCCCGTTCTGGTCGTACGCAACCGCAGGGCCCTGCGTCGTCTCCTGTTCAAACCGGGCGAACTGGGCCTCGCCCGCGCCTGGGTGGCCGGCGACCTGGAGATCGAGGGGGACCTGTACGTCGCTCTCGACCTGCTCTCCGGCCTCGTCTGGGAACGCGGCGAGGACGCCCGTACCCTCGCCCAGGCCCTGCGCGACCCCCGGTTCCGCGCGGCCGTGCGGGGGCTGGTGCAGCTCGCCGGGCTCCCGTTGCCGCCCGCCCCGCCCCGCGAGGAGGTCCGCAGAGTCCGTCATCTCCACACCCGCCGCACCGACAGACGCGCCATCAGCCACCACTACGACGTCGGCAACGACTTCTACGAACTCGTCCTCGGCCCGTCCATGGTCTACTCCTGCGCCTACTGGGAGTCCGGCGACGAGAGCCCCGAGAGCACCCTGGAGACCGCGCAGCGCGACAAGCTCGAACTCGTCTGCCGCAAGCTCGACCTGGGGCCCCAGAAGCGGCTGCTGGACGTCGGCTGCGGCTGGGGTTCCCTCGCCGTCCACGCGGCCCGCGAGCACGGCGCGAACATCGTCGGGATCACGCTGTCCCAGGAGCAGGCGGCGTACGCCCGCAAGCGCGTCGCCGACGCCGGGCTCACCGACAAGGTCGAGATCCGCGTCCAGGACTACCGGGACGTCACCGACGGCCCCTTCGACGCGATCTCCTCCATCGGAATGGCGGAACACGTCGGTTCCGCGAAGTACCTGGAGTACGCACAGGTCCTGTTCGCGCTGGTCGGACCGGGCGGCCGGCTGCTCAACCACCAGATCGCCCGCCGCCCGCAACGCGACGAGTCGACGTACGACGTGGACTCGTTCATCGACGCCTACGTCTTCCCGGACGGCGAACTCGCCCCCGTCGGCACCACGGTCACCCAGCTCGAACGCGCCGGCTTCGAGGTCCGCGACGTCGAGTCGATCCGTGAGCACTACGCCCTCACCCTGCGCCGCTGGGTCGCCCGCCTGGAGGCCGGCTGGGAGCAGGCCGTCCACCTCACCGGTCCCGGCCGCGCCCGCGTCTGGCGGCTCTACATGGCCGCCTCCGCCGTCGCCTTCGAACGCAACCGCATCGGCGTCAACCAGGTCCTGGCCGTCCGCACCCCCGAGTCGGGCGCCTCCGGCATGCCCCTGCGCGCCCGCACCTGGAACTGACGACCGGACAGCAGGGCCCGGCGCCGTACGTACGGTGCCGGGCCCGACCGATCTCTCTGCTCCCCCTTGCCTGCGCTACTCCGACTTGATCGCGGCCAGCATGTTCAGCCGGGACGCCCGCCGGGCCGGCCACAGCGCCGCCAGGATGCCGACCCCGGCCGCCAGCACCAGGAAGAGGACCATCCGGCCCCACGGCAGGACGAGCTCGTACGTCGCCATCTTCGTGCCGATCAGCTCACCGGCCGCCCAGCCGAAGAACACGCCGAGGCCGAGGCCGAGCACCCCGCCGAAGAGCGAGATGACGAGGGACTCCAGGCGGACCATCCGCTTGACCGAGCGCCGGTCCAGGCCGATGGCGCGCAGCATGCCGATCTCCTGGGAGCGCTCGAAGACCGACATGGCGAGGGTGTTGATGACGCCGAGGACGGCGACGATCACGGCCATCGCGAGCAGCCCGTAGAGCATGTTCAGCATCAGCGTGAACATCTTCGCGACCTCGTTGGACAGGTCCTTCTTGCTCTGCACCTTGATGGCCGGGTTGGCGCCGAGGGCCGTCTCCAGCTTGTCCTTCGTGCCGTCCGAGGCGCCGTCGGAGGTCTTGACCAGGACCCGCCGGTCGGCCGGGTCCTCCAGGTGCGGGGTGAGGGCGGAGTTGTCGAGGAGGATGCCGTCGATGAGCTCGTTGCCCTCGAAGACCGCGGCGACCGTCAGCTGCTGCTTTTTGCCGTCCTCGTAGTTCATCGTGAACGACGAACCGGCCTTCCAGCCGTGGGACTTGGCGACGTCCTCGTCGACGGCGACCTGCGAGCCGCCCACCTCGAACGCGCCGTCGTCGACCTTGAGGTCGGTCAGCTTGCCGATGGTGGAGCCGGTGACGCCGGTGAGGTCCTCGGTCGTGCCGTCGATCCTGCCGTACCCGGCCCGCATCGGGCTGGTGGCCGTCACCCCGTCGGTGGCCTTCAGCTTCTGGTCGATGTCGGCGGAGAGCTCGTTGCCGTTGGCCATCGACACGACGTAGTCGGCGCGGATGGCGGAGGACGCCATCTTGTCGATGGCCTGCTGCAGGCTGCCCGCCATCACCGTCATGCCGGTGATCAGGGTCAGGCCGATCATCAGAGCGGAGGCCGTGGCCGCGGTCCGGCGCGGGTTGCGCACCGAGTTCTGCCGGGCCAGCTTGCCGGACACCCCGAAGATCCGCAGGACGGGGGCGGCGGCCGCGATCAGCGGACGCGACAGCAGCGGGGTCAGGATGAAGACGCCGATGATGAGCAGGCCCGCGCCCAGTCCCATGGGGGCCTGGCCGTCGCTGCCGTCCATCGTGGTCGCGGCCAGGATCACGGCGACGCCCGCCGCCGAGAACAGGGCGCCGAGGGTGTTGCGCAGGACGAGCGACTTGGTGGTGGCGGTGGCGTGCACGCTGCTCATGGCCGCCACCGGCGGGATCTTCGCGGCCCGGCGGCCGGGCAGCCACGCGGCCAGCATGGTGATGACGACGCCCACGACGAGGGCGGCGGCGATCGTGCCGGGCGAGACGACGAGCGGCCCGTCGGGGACGGTCGCCCCCAGCGTCCCCAGCAACGAACGCAGTCCGGCCCCGATGCCGATGCCGGCGACCAGGCCGGTCACCCCGGCGACCGTGCCGACGACGAACGCCTCGATCAGCACCGACCGCGTCACCTGGCGGCGCGAGGCCCCGACGGCCCGCAGCAGCGCGAGCTCCTTGGTGCGCTGGGCGACCAGCATGGTGAAGGTGTTGGCGATGATGAAGGTGCCGACGAAGAGCGCGATTCCGGCGAAGACCAGCAGGCCCTGCTTCAGCCCGCTCATCGACGCGGAGATCATCTCGGCCTGGTCGTCGGCGAGCTGCTTGCCGGTGGTGGTCTCCACCTTGCCCTTCGGCAGGGCCGTGTCGAGGGCCGTCTTCAGCGCGCTCTGCGAGGTCCCGGCGGCGGCCTTCACGTCGATCTCGTCGTAGGTGCCGGGCTTGCCGAACAGCTGCTGGGCGGTCGCCGTGTCGAACAGGGCGAGGCTGCCGCCGGCGGTGACGTTGCCGTCGTCGGTGGTGAAGACGCCGGTGATCTTCGGGGTGAGGACGGGGCCGTCGACGGAGATCCGCACCGTGTCGCCGACCTTGTACCCGGCCCGCTCGGCGGTCTTCGAGTCGATGAGCACCTCGCCCCTGCCGCTCGGCGTGCGCCCCTCGGCGAGCGGGTACCGGGCGTCCTTGTCCCCCCAGTAGTTGCCGCCCTGCGACTGGAAGCCGCCGCCGATGAGCTTGCCGTCCTTGTCGGCGATGGCGGTGAAGCCGTTGACGACCCCGACGGCGGACGCGGCGCCCGGGACCTTCGCGCTGCGCTCCAGCAGGGCCTGGGTCAGCTCGGGCGTCTTGCCGATGCGGTCGTCGACGTCCGGCTGGGCCAGGGCGGTGACGGCGACGTCGACCTGGTCGAAGCCCTTGGCGGAGCTGTTCTGCAGGGCGTTGGAGAGGGTGTTGGTGAAGACCAGGGTTCCCGACACGAAGGCCACGCCGAGCATCACGGCGAGCACGGTCATCAGGAGCCGGGCCTTGTGCGCGAGCACGTTGCGCAAGGCGGTACGGAACATGGGTGTTGTCTTCTCAGTCCTGCTCGTCGACGAGCGGTCGGTCCCGGTGGGGGATCAGCTGGTGCGGCCCTTGGCGTCGAACTCGGGGGTCCGGGGGTTTCCCCCGGAAAGACCCAGCATGCGGTCCAGCACGGAGTCCGCCGTCGGCCCGTACACCTCGTCGACGATGCGCCCGTCCGCGAGGAAGATCACCCGGTCCGCGTAGGCCGCCGCCACCGGGTCGTGGGTCACCATCACCACCGTCTGGCCCAGCTCCCGCACGGAGTTGCGCAGGAAGCCCAGCACCTCGGCGCCCGAGCGCGAGTCGAGGTTGCCGGTCGGCTCGTCGCCGAAGACGATGTCCGGCCGGGACGCCAGGGCGCGGGCGACGGCGACCCGCTGCTGCTGACCGCCGGAGAGCTGTGAGGGACGGTGGCCGAGTCGGTCGGCGAGACCCACCATCCGGATGACCGTTTCCAGCCACTCCTTGTCCGGCTTGCGGCCCGCGATGTCCATCGGGAGGGTGATGTTCTCGATCGCCGTCAGCGTCGGCAGCAGGTTGAACGCCTGGAAGATGAACCCGATCTTGTCCCGGCGCAGTTTCGTGAGCTGCTTGTCCTTCAGCGAGCCGAGCTCGGTGTCGCCGATGCGCACAGAGCCGGAGGAGAAGGCGTCGAGGCCCGCCACGCAGTGCATCAGGGTGGACTTGCCGGAGCCCGAGGGCCCCATGATCGCGGTGAACTCGGCCTGCCGGAAGTCGACCGAGACCCGGTCCAGGGCGACGACCTGTGTCTCGCCCTGTCCGTAGATCTTCGACAGGTCCGTGGCACGCGCGGCCACTGCGGTGGTGCGCTCGGCGAGGGGGCTGGTGGTCACGGGCGTGAACTCCTGTCGGGACGACGGCATGGCGGGACGGTGTGTCTTGGGGACGTGAACCATCGTCCCGGCGGTCGGCCGTCGTGTAGTCAGCCGCTGTTCTGGTTCCGAAGGCAGACTCGAGTCGGACCAGCGACCGCCGTGTCATACCTGGGGATGACCCGCGCCCCCTACGCGCCCTTGAGGCCGCCCAGTCGTTGAGCACGTGTCAAGAACCGGTGGAGCACCCTTGTTCTGGCGGTGAAATTCCGTCATTCCGCATACGCAAGCGGTTGCCGCGCGCGAGGCTACTGGCAAGTGCGGATGGCCAGTTCCATGTGCTGATGCACCCTCAGACGTCAATAAAATAAGACAACATCGGGTCTGCCCGTCCGCTGTTCGGGGGACGGATCCCGATAGGGTCGGAAGCTCAAGCGGAGCCCTCGGCCTGCCCAGATGGTGGAATGCAGACACGGCGAGCTTAAACCTCGCTGCCCCTTCGCGGGCGTGCCGGTTCAAGTCCGGCTCTGGGCACTTCCGACGCCTCGTCGATCGCTGCATCCTCCCTTGAGGTATTGACCGCCTCGACCGTTGACACCCGTGGTGCGGGGGCGCAGACTCACATCGAAAGTCAGTGAAGAAAACTTCACTATGCGAACAGCGATCAGCGAACAGCACTCCGAAGGGAACGCCCGATGCGCACGACCGTCGGCATCGTCGGCGCCGGCCCCGCCGGCCTCCTCCTCGCCCGTCTGCTCCACAACGCCGGCATCGACTCCGTCGTGCTGGAGAGCCGCGACCGGGCCTACGTCGAGCACCGGCAGCGCGCCGGGATCCTGGAGCAGGGCACGGTGGACGTGCTGCGCGCGGCCGGCGCCGGGGAGCGCATGGACCGGGTGGGGCTGCGCCACGACGGCATAGAGCTGCGGTTCGCACGGCAGCGCCATCGCGTCGACTTCCCCGCCCTCACCGGGGGCCGCTCGGTGATGGTCTACGCCCAGACCGAGGTCTGCAAGGACCTCATCGCCCTCCAGTTGGCGGAGGGCGGCCCGCTGCTGTTCGAGACGGAGGCCCTGGCCGTCGAAGGCGCCGACACCGACTGCCCGCGCATCCGCTTCCGCCGCGGCGGCGCCGAGGGCTCCGAAGGCGTCGAGGAAATCCTGGAGTGTGAGTACGTCGTCGGCTGCGACGGCTTCTGGGGCGTCTCACGGAAGGCGATCCCGGCCGAGCTGACCCGTGTGTTCGAACGGACGTACCCCTTCGGCTGGCTCGGCATCCTCGCCGATGTGCCGCCCTCCCACGACGAGCTGGTCTACGCCCGCCACGACCGCGGCTTCGCGCTCCTGTCCATGCGCTCGCCGTCCGTCTCCCGCCTCTACCTCCAGGTGCCCGAGGGCACGGACGCCGAGACCTGGGGCGACGACGAGATCTGGGACGAGCTGGAGCGCCGTTTCGAGACGGACGACGACTGGAAGCTGGAGCGCGGCCCGATCACCCAGAAGTCGGTCACCCCGATGCGCTCCTACGTCCACGAGCCCATGCGGCACGGCCGGCTCTTCCTCGCCGGGGACGCGGCCCACATCGTGCCGCCGACCGGCGCGAAGGGGTTGAACCTCGCCGTCGGGGACGTCGTCACGTTCGCGCGGGCGCTGACCCACCAGCGGGAGACGGGCTCCTCCGACCTCCTCGACGGCTACTCCGAGACCTGCCTGCGGCGTGTCTGGCAGGCCGAGCGGTTCTCCTACGACATGACGACCCTGCTGCACCCCGCCCCCGACGCCACCCCCTTCGAGGCGCGCCTCCAGCTCGCCCGCCTGGAGCGGATCGCCTCCTCCCGCGCCGCCGAGACCGACCTGGCCGAGGCGTACACCGGGTTCCCGTTCGGGTGATCGGACGTGACGTGTCGGCCGGTCTCCGACTGGTTCCGGACAGGTAGCAGGTTGGTCATGAATGAGGGCCTCCCGTGCCGGGAATCACGCTGCCGCGTAGCGTGTTGCGCAGCACAAGAGGGAAAGATCCTCCTCAAGCACTAGGGTCAATCCTTTGCCTACCTATTACCCTTGAGCCCAAGGCGACGCACTGTGGCCATGGAGGAGTGAAATGCAGAGCAGAAACCCGGTCTTCTCGCGACGGGGGTTCAGCCGCGACAACGGCTACGCGGGCTTCAACGCACAGGCCGGGGGACCCGCTGGCGGCACGCAGGCCAACCCGTACGCGCAGGGCGATCCGTACGCCCAGCAGGCGGGCAACCCCTACGCGCAGAACCCTTACGCCCAGCAGGGCCTGCAGCAGGGCGCACCGCCGCAGGCCCCGGCCGCCACCGGCCGGATGACCATGGACGACGTCGTCGCGCGCACCGCGACCACGCTCGGCACCGTGGTCGTCACCGCGGTGCTGGCCTGGCTGCTGCTGCCCGTCGACGAGGCCAACCTCGGCAAGTCGTACGGCATCGGCATCGCCGCCGCCCTGGTCGCGATGGTGCTGGCCTTCGTCCAGTCGTTCAAGCGCCGCCCGGCGCCCGCGCTGATCCTGTCGTACGCCGCCTTCGAGGGCGTCTTCCTCGGTGTGATCTCCAGCGCGGTGTCCACGTACATCGCGGACGGCGTGGTCGCCCAGGCGGTGCTGGGCACGATGGCGGTCTTCGCCGGTGTGCTCGTGGCGTACAAGGCGGGCTGGATCCGCGTCAACCGCCGCTTCTACGGCTTCGTGATGGCCGCCGCGCTCGGTTTCGTCCTGCTGATGGTCGTGAACCTGCTGTTCTCGGTGTTCGGCGGCGGTGACGGCCTCGGCTTCCGCAGCGGCGCCCTGGGCGTCGTGTTCGGCGTCATCGGCATCATCCTCGGCGCCTGCTTCCTCGCCCTGGACTTCAAGCAGGTCGAGGACGGCGTCGCGTACGGCGCCCCGCGCGAGGAGGCCTGGCTCGCCGCCTTCGGCCTCACCATGACGCTGGTGTGGATCTACATGGAGTTCCTGCGGCTCCTGTCGATCCTGAACAGCGACTGACCCGCCGAGCGGCAGCGCGAGACAGCACGAAGGGCCCCGGGATTTCCGATCCCGGGGCCCTTCGCCATGGCCGTGGTGTGACGTGACGTGTGCGCGCTAGAGCAGTTTGCGCGCGGCCCTCCTCAGGTCGTACTCGTGGATGATCGCCTTGGCGTGGCCGTACGCGAGGTTGTGCTCGGCGCGCAGCCAGCTGACCTTCTCCTCGAAGCGGAGAGCGGGGCCTTCGTCGACGGTGCGCAGCCAGTCGGAGACTTCACGACCGGTGCAGTGGGGGATGCGGGCCAGTATGTTGCGGTGGGTCTCCTCGGAGAGGACATGGGACATCGGCGCCTCCGGTTGCAAAGGGGATGTAAGCCGGTCCTTCAGGTCACGGTGCCTGAGTGTTCGCCTGTTGGCAACAGTCCCGGTCGGACGCGTAGTCTCGCGGCGTGGTGGATACGACGTCCCTGACCCGTGCGGTGGATCACTTCGCCGATCGTCTGCGTGCCGCTCCGCAGAGCCGGCTGCAGAGAAGCGCTGCCGCGCAGGCGCTGGGACTGGCCCGGGAGTTGGCCGCCTGGGCGCAGCGCATCGAGGACCCCGGGGTGGAGCCCCGGGAGATGCCCGACGCCGGGATGTTCGCGGCCGCCGATCAAATCACCGTGGCCGTGCACGATTTGGCCCTCGTCCTCTCGGACGAGGGCCAGGTGGTCGAGGCCGTGCGGTTGGTGCAGGAGGCGCAGAAGCGGGCCGGGGTGTGAGCGCGGTGCGGGGGGCGCGCGGGTGCGGGTCTTCGCGCTGCCGGAGCGGAGCCTCTAGAGGCTCGCTATGACCCGGTCCGCCAGGATGTAGACGTTCTCCTCGCCGCACGCGAAGGTCAGGGTGTAGGCGCCCGAGATGCCCGAGCCGCCCAGCAGGAACGGGCTTTCGCCGGCCGTGAGGGCCGTGGCGAGACGTTCCGCCGTCTCGCGGTGGCCCGGGGTCATGCACAGGGTCGTGCCGTCGGCGAAGACGTAGACGTCGAGGGTGCCGAGCGGGCCCGGGCGGACGTCGGTCAGCTCGATGCGGGACGCGGCCAGTTCCTCGAGGGTGGCGACGGTGCGTTCGTGGTCGTTGACCATCGGTGACTGCACCGGCACGAAGTCCGGGTGGGACGGGTGGCGGCGGCGGGCCGCGGCCAGTTCGGGGGAGTCCCCGGCGAACTCGTCGGCGTCCGGAGCCGGCTCGGTCACCGGCTCCAGGGGCTCCAGGCCCACGAAGTCGCTCTGTCGGGGCAGGAACAGCTCGCTGTCCGGCAGGCCCAGCAGGGAGGGGGCGTCGGAGGCGTCACGCGCCTCCTGGGCGGCCCAGAAGGCACGCGCCTCGGCCAGCTCCCGCTCCCGCTCCTCCGCGAGCGCCTCGGCCACCGCGGCGCGTATCTCAGCCGTGTCGGCGGTCGTGCGGGCGGCCGGAACCCGGCCGCGCAGCTCCGCGGCGTGGTTCTCGGCGAGCTGGGTGTGCAGGGCGGCGACCTGTCGGCGCAGCTGCAAGAGGGTGCGCAGGACGGCGACGCCCACGGCGCCCGTGGCGGCCGTGGTGACCAACAAGGCGATCGGCATGGCGCTCACTGACGTACTCCCGGTTCAAAGTCGACCCCCGACTTCCTACATCAGCTTGAAGGGTGGACTATCCAGCTGTCAGTGCGTAACGTCACGAAACGGACAGGACTTTGGGCCTGAGGTTTGGTGCTGAACCGCGCTGAGCTGCGTAAATCCCTCCGGGAGGGAGATAGGTCACATCCTGGGGGAGATTGGATCACAAAACGGCCCGGAGTCCAGGTGCATTCCGGACTCCGGGCCGTCAACTCACCGTCGGTGCCCTCACGGTCACCGAGAGGTTCAGCTGAGGCGCTCGATGACCATCGCCATGCCCTGGCCGCCGCCGACGCACATCGTCTCCAGGCCGAACTGCTTGTCGTGGAACTGGAGCGAGTTGATGAGCGTGCCGGTGATGCGGGCGCCCGTCATGCCGAAGGGGTGGCCGACGGCGATGGCGCCGCCGTTGACGTTCAGCTTGTCGAGGTCGATGCCGAGGTCGCGGTAGGAGGGGATCACCTGCGCGGCGAACGCCTCGTTGATCTCGACCAGGTCGATGTCGTCGATGGTGAGGCCGGCGCGACGCAGCGCCTGGTTGCTCGCGTCCACCGGGCCGAGGCCCATGATCTCGGGGGAGAGGCCGGAGACGCCGGTCGACACGATGCGGGCGAGCGGGGTCAGGCCGAGCTCGCGGGCCTTGGTGTCGCTCATGATGACGACCGCGGCGGCGCCGTCGTTCAGCGGGCAGCAGTTGCCGGCGGTGACCAGCCCGTCCGGGCGGAACACCGGCTTCAGGCCCTGGACGCCCTCCAGGGTGACCCCGGCGCGCGGACCGTCGTCCTTGGAGACGACCGTGCCGTCGGGAAGGGTGACGGGGGTGATCTCGCGCTCCCAGAAGCCGTTCTTGATGGCTTCCTCGGCGAGGTTCTGGGAGCGGACGCCGAACTCGTCCATGTCCTGGCGGGTCACGCCCTTGGAGCGGGCCAGGTTCTCGGCGGTCTGCCCCATCGCGATGTAGGCGTCCGGGACGAGGCCGTCCTCGCGCGGGTCGTGCCAGGAGGTGCCCTCCTGCTCGGCGACCGCTGCCGTGCGGGCCTCGGCCTCGGCGAAGAACGGGTTGCGCGTGTCCGGGAGGCTGTCGGAGTTGCCCTTGGTGAACCGGGACACCATCTCGACGCCCGCCGAGATGAAGACGTCGCCCTCGCCGGCCTTGATGGCGTGCAGCGCCATGCGGCTGGTCTGGAGCGAGGAGGAGCAGTAGCGGGTGACCGTGCAGCCGGGGAGGTGGTCCATCCCCATCTGGACGGCCACGATGCGGCCCAGGTTGTTGCCCTGCTCGCCGCCGGGCAGACCGCAGCCGAGCATCAGGTCGTCGATGTCCCTCGGGTCGAGCTCGGGGACCTTGGCGAGGGCCGCCTGGATGATCGTGGCGGTGAGGTCGTCCGGGCGCAGGTCCTTCAGGGAGCCCTTGAAAGCGCGGCCGATGGGCGAGCGGGCGGTCGAGACGATGACGGCTTCGGGCATCACGGCTCCATTGGCGAAAGGGTTCCGTACGGACACGGCTGCTTGGGAAGTTACCGGGCCGTATGGCTTGGGTCACGTGGGTTGCGGTGTGACCCTGACCGCACTTTCTAAGCGCTTGCTTGGGTCTCGGGCGGTGGGGCGGCAGATGTGCGGGTGGGGCGGCGCCCCGGCCCGGGGGCTGTGCCCCAGACCCCCATCGGCCTGAAGGGCCTCGTCCTCACACGCCGGACGGACTGATCTGCTCCGCCTCCGAGACCTTCCTGCGCCTGCGCCGCTTCAGCAGGGCCCACGGGCCCCGTGGCCCCGTCGGCATCGCCGCGGTGACTTCCGTGCCCGCCTCCGACGCCGCTTCCGCCGCTGCTCGGGCCACCGGCAGGAAACCCTCGCGGCGGGAGACGTCCGGGCGCTCCTCCTCCGCCGGCCACAGGCCGAGGGCCGCGCAGACCGTGGGCAGCACCGCCATCGCCGCCGTGGCGTACCCCTCCGCCGACGGGTGGTAGTGATCGGGACCGAACAGCTCGCGCGGGTTCGCCTCGAACTCGGGGCCCAGCAGGTCGCCCAGCGACACCGTGCGCCCGCCCTGCTCGACCGTGCCGATCGTCTGGGCCGCCGCCAGCTGGCGGGACGCCCGGCGGGCCAGCCAGCGCAGGGGCTGCTGGACCGGCTCGATCGTGCCCAGGTCGGGGCAGGTGCCGACGACGACCTCCGCGCCGGCCGTGCGCAGCCGCCGTACCGCGGCGGACAGGTGACGGACCGAGCGGGTGGGCGGCATGCGGTGGGTGACGTCGTTCGCGCCGATCATGATCACGCAGATGTCGGGCACCCGATCGGAGTTCCCGAGGACCAGCGCCACCTGCCGGTCCAGATCGTCGGACTGGGCGCCCGGGAGCGCCACGTTGCGCAGTTCCACGGGGCGTTCCGCGACCGCTGCCAGACCGGAGGCCAGCAGGGCGCCCGGGGTCTGTCCGGAGCGGTTCACGCCCTGGCCCGCCGCCGTGGAGTCGCCCAGCAGCGTCAGCAGCAGGGGTTCCTTGCCGGGGCCGGGGGCGTCGTAGGCGTGGCCGTAGCGGCCGTCCGCCTGCGGGACGTGCGGATGCGCCCCGTTGTTGACCTGGCGGCGCGCCAGATGCACCTCCGCCAGTACCAGTCCGACCGCCGCCGCCCCGGCCAGCCCGATGCCGCCGCCGCCGTAGGCCGCGCCGGCCGCGATGCGCCGGGCCACTCTCGCCCTCGACATGCTCGTCATGCCTCGACGCCACCTCCTCGTGTCCGTACACCCACTCCTTGCCCCGTACGGACCGTCGCCCAATCTCCACCAGGAGTGAACCTGCCGCCCCGGCCGCGACCTGGCCCGTAGGCTGGCTTCACCACTACGACCACAGTTTTTGCAAGCAACCGGAGACAACGGTGCGATTCCACGACTCGATGATCAGCCTCGTCGGCAACACCCCGCTGGTGAAGCTCAACAGCGTGACCAAGGGCATCCAGGCCACCGTCCTGGCCAAGGTGGAGTACTTCAACCCGGGCGGTTCCGTGAAGGACCGCATCGCCCTGCGCATGATCGAGGCCGCCGAGCAGAGCGGGGAGCTCAAGCCGGGCGGCACGATCGTCGAGCCCACCAGCGGGAACACCGGGGTCGGGCTGGCCATCGTGGCGCAGCAGAAGGGGTACAAGTGCATCTTCGTGTGCCCCGACAAGGTGTCCACGGACAAGATCAACGTGCTGCGGGCATACGGCGCCGAGGTCGTCGTCTGTCCGACCGCCGTGGACCCGGAGCACCCGGACTCGTACTACAACGTCTCCGACCGGCTGGTGCGTGAGACGCCGGGCGCGTGGAAGCCCGACCAGTACTCCAACGCGAACAACCCCCTCTCCCACTACCACTCCACCGGCCCCGAGCTGTGGGAGCAGACGGAGGGCAGGATCACCCACTTCGTGGCGGGCGTCGGCACCGGCGGCACCATCTCCGGCACCGGCCGCTACCTGAAGGACGCCAGTGAGGGCCGGGTGCAGGTCGTCGGCGCCGACCCCGAGGGCTCTGTGTACTCCGGCGGGTCCGGGCGGCCGTACCTCGTCGAGGGCGTCGGCGAGGACTTCTGGCCGACCGCCTACGACCGGACCGTCGCCGACGAGATCGTCGCGGTGTCCGACAAGGACTCCTTCCAGATGACCCGCCGGCTCGCCAAGGAGGAGGGGCTGCTGGTCGGCGGCTCCTGCGGGATGGCCGTGGTCGCCGCGCTGCGGGTCGCCGAGCGGCTCGGCCCGGACGACGTCGTGGTGGTCCTGCTCCCCGACAGCGGTCGCGGCTACCTCTCCAAGATCTTCAACGACGAGTGGATGGCGGACTACGGCTTCCTGGAGGACGAGGGTCCCAGCGCCCGCGTCGCCGACGTCCTCAACGACAAGGCGCACGGCTCCATCCCGTCCCTCGTCCACATGCACCCGGACGAGACCGTCGGCCAGGCCATCGAGGTGCTGCGCGAGTACGGCGTCTCGCAGATGCCGATCGTGAAGCCGGGCGCCGGTCACCCCGACGTCATGGCGGCGGAGGTCGTGGGCTCGGTCGTCGAGCGCGAGCTGCTCGACGCGCTGTTCACCCAGCGGGCCTCCCTGTCCGACCCCCTGGAGAAGCACATGTCGGCCCCGCTGCCGCAGGTCGGCTCCGGGGAGCCGGTCGGCGACCTGATGTCGGTGCTCGGCAGCGCCGACGCGGCGATCGTCCTCGTCGAGGGCAAGCCCACCGGGGTCGTCAGCCGCCAGGACCTGCTCGCCTTCCTGGCCAAGGGCGGGAAGTAACTTCCGGGGGCCGGGAGCCGGAACCTCCGGGAAACCTCCGGTGAACGGCCCCTTCGGGCGGGGAACTTCCGTTTGTCTACCGAAACAGTGGACTTCGCGGAAGTGGTACGAGCGCGTCACGTCCGCGCAGCACTCGCTTAACACGCGTCCTGCATATTTGTGGATGTCGGCAGGCGGGAGCGGCTCCCCGCCCCGCCGACACCAAAACGGCGTCACGGACCTCCGGAGCGGCTCCCGGACCTCCACCGACGCCACGGACGCGCAGCCCGGCCTGACCCGGCCCGCGTCCCTCGCGGGGACCGCCGTCGTCCCGCCCCCCGGTATCGGGGGTGCGGCGGTCCCCGCGAAAGCTTTCTCCGGCGCCTTTCGCCGCGCGCACGAATGAGAAGATCCGCGGCACGCACCGCGGTTGGACTGCGCCGACTCTGCGGACTTCCCCGACCGCGCCGACTTCCCCGACTGTGCCGACGTCTCAGGTGCGTTTCGTGGCTTCGGGGGCGGGTGACGTCGTCCAGCTGCCCAGCAGTGCCAGGCGTTCCGCGGTGTCCGAGCCCGGCTGGGGGGTGTAGACCAGGAGGGACTGGTTCGGGTCCTCTGTGATGGTCAGGGTTTCGTAGGGGAAGGTCAGCGGGCCCGCTACCGGGTGCTGGATGCGTTTCACGCCGTAGGCGCACTCCCGGACCGGGTGGTCGGCCCACATGCGGCGGAAGTCCTCGCTCTTCAGGGAGAGTTCGCCGACGAGCGAGGTCAGTCGGCGGTCGTCCTGGTGGTGGCCCGCCTGCATGCGCAGATGCGCGACGCACTGGACGGCCACCGCGGACCACTCCGGGTAGAAGTCGCGGGAGGCGGGGTCGAGGAAGACGTGCCGCGGGATGTTGCGGCCGTCCGGCGAGGTCCGGCTGTAGCCGAAGACGGCGTCGGCGAGAGCGTTCCACGCCAGCACGTCCATCCGGACGTCCAGGACGAACGCCGGGGTGCGCTCCATGCTGTCGAGCAGCAGCTGCACGCCCGCGCGCACGCGGGGCGCGGCGCTGCGCTCGGACGGCTTGCGGGGACGCGCGACGGCGTGCAGGTAGGCGCACTCCGTGTCGTCCAGGCGCAGGACGCGGGCCACGGCGTCCAGGACCGTGTCGCTGACGCTCGGGCCGCGGCCCTGTTCCAGGCGGATGTAGTAGTCGACGCTCACGCCGGCGAGCTGGGCCACCTCCTCGCGCCGCAGGCCGGGGACGCGGCGGCGGCCGTGCGAGGGCAGTCCGACCTCCTCCGGCTGGATGCGAGCACGACGTGAGCGCAGAAAGTCTCCAAGGTCCCCGTCCATGGGTTCGATCGTAGAGGAGGGCCTCGATCCCAACCTGGTACTGGCAGACCCAGGAAAAGCTCATCCCTGGGTAGGGCCGTGGCCGGCGGTGAGAGTGGTGTGCGTCGCCGGGGAGACGCCCCGGCTCACCCTCCCAGGAGCAACAGATGTCGTACGAGAACCAGAACGGCAACCAGAACGGCAACCAGAACGGCAACCAGTACGCGAGCCTTGCCGGTCGTACCGCCGTCGTCACCGGCGCCGCCAGTGGGATCGGGGAGGCGGTGGCCGTGCTGCTCGCCGCCTCGGGGGGCCGGGTCGCGCTGCTGGCCCGGCGCGGGGACCGGCTGGAGGCGGTCGTCGAGAAGATCCGCGCCGACGGCGGCGAGGCCCTCGCGGTCGTCGCCGACGTCACCGACGACGCGTCGGTGGCCGCGGCCGTAGGCCGGATCCGGGAGGCCTACGGGACCGTCGACCTGGTCGTCAACAACGCCGGCGTGATGCTGCCGAACCCGGTCGAGGCCGGCCGGATGGACGAGTGGCAGCGGATGCTCGACACCAACGTCACCGGGGTGCTGCGGGTGATCCGCGCCTTCACCGGCGACCTGGTGGGCGCCGCCGCCGAGGGCCGCAGCGCCGACCTGGTGAACGTGTCGTCCATCGGCGCGCACATCACCTTCCCCAACTACGCGGTGTACGGCGCGACGAAGGCCGCCGTCACCTATCTCTCGCAGTCCCTGCGCACCGAGTTCGGGCCCCGGGACGTGCGGGTCACCAACGTCGAGCCGGGGCTGACCGAGACCGAGCTGGCGACGCACCTCGACAACGACGAGCTGGCCGGGCAGCTGGACGGCATGCTCGACGCGATCGGCGCGCTGTCCTCGGCGGAGATCGCCGACGTCGTCGCCTATGCGACCAGCCGCCCCCGGCACGTCAACCTGCGGCAGATCATGGTGCTGCCGACCCGGCAGGCGTGAGCCCTCGCCCGACGGCTCAGTCCTTCCAGTCGTCGCCCTTGCCGGCGGAACGGCGCCGCCGGCCGGAGAGCAGCTCGGGGTTGGTGCGGGCGGCCTGGAGGAAGTTCACGCCGACGATGCCGACCCAGGTGGCGAGCACGCCCGGGAAGTTCGCGAAGGCGCCGCCGATCGCCGACAGCGGGATCGCCAGGATCAGAGAGACGATGGCGAACCCGAAGCGCTCGCCCCAGGAGTCGGTGGGCTTCGGCGCCCGGGAGCCCCGCGCGGCCACCATCTGCTGCTCGGCCATCTGCCTGCGCACCCGGCGCTCCACCGCACTGTCGATGCGCTGGTCGACCTTCTCCAGGAACGAGTCCACCAGCGCGGACTCGTACTCCTCGCCCAGCTCCCTGCGTGTCTGCAAGGTGGCGTCGAGTTCCTTCTTCAGGTCCGTGTCCCGCGCGTCCATGGCCGTCTCCCATCCCGTCATGGACACCAAGATTAGGGAGCCGGGACGCCTGCCGCACTGGGGATAGCCCCCCACTGCGGGGTCGGGTCCGCAGGCGGGTCACGTCCGGCTCACTTCGCCAGACCGTGCTGCTTCGCATACGTGTTCGCCACGTCCTCCGGGTCCTTCTTGTCCTTGTCCACCTGGCGGTTGAGCTCGGTGAGCTGCTCGGTGGTGAGGACGTTGCCGAGCCGCGCGAGGGCCTTGCGGACGGTGTCGTCGGCCTTGCGGTCGGCGATCAGCGGCACGATGTGCTGGCTCGGGATCAGGTTCTCGGGGTCGGCCAGCACCACCCAGTCGTTGGCCTCGATGTCGGTGTCGGTGGTGAAGAGGTTCGCCACGTCCACGTCGCCCTTCTTCAGGGCGCCCTTGACCAGCGGACCGTCGGAGTCCAGCGACTTGAACTCCTTGAACTCGACGCCGTACACGTCCTTCAGCCCGACCGCGCCCACCTGACGCTTCTTGACCTCGGGGGCCGCGCCGATGACCAGCTTGCCGTTCTGCTTCTTCAGGTCGGCGAGGGAGGTCAGGCCGTACTTCTTCGCCGTCTCGCGGGTGACGACGAACGCGTCGGAGTCCTCGGCCGTGCCGTACGGCAGCACCTGCAGGCCGCTGGGCAGGGCGAGGGTGAGGGCGTTCTGCATCGCGCCCTCCTCGGCGGCCGTGGCCTTCGGGTCGAGGTAGTTGAGCAGGGCGCCCTGGTACTCGGGGAGCAGGTCGATGTCGCCGCCCCTGAGCGCGGGGATCACGATCTCGCGGGTGCCGAGGTTGGGGCGGACCTTCACCTTCACCCCGGCCTGTTCCAGGACGGCCGCGTAGAGGTAGCCCAGCACCTGGTTCTCGGTGAAGTTGGCGGTGCCGATGGTGACCCCGTCCTTGCTGGAGCCGCCGCCACCGGAGGCGGCGCCGCCGTTGTCGAGGGAGGTGATGCCGCTGGCGCAGGCGGTCAGGGCGGGGACGGTCGCGGCCGCGAACAGGCCGCCGAGGATCGTGCGTCGGTTCATTTCGCTGTTTCCCTAGGCGGTCTGGGCGGGGCGGTGACGGAAGAGGAGGCGCTGCAGGCCGGAGAGCGCCAAGTCCAGGGCGATGGCGACGGCGGCGACCAGGACCGCGCCGCCGAGCACCTGGACGAGGTCGCGCTGGGCGAGGCCGTCGAAGACGTAGCGGCCGAGGCCGCCGAAGGAGACGTACGCGGCGATCGTGGCCGTGGCCACGACCTGGATGAGCGCGAGGCGCAGGCCGGTCATGATCAGGGGGAGGGCGAGCGGCAGCTCCACCTGGAGCAGGACCTGGTGGCCGCGCATGCCCTGGCCGCGCGCCGCGTCCTTCACGTCCGGGTCGACGGCCGTCATGCCCGCGTAGGTGTTGGTGACGATCGACGGGACCGCGAGGGCGACCAGCGCGACGTAGACCGGCAGCATCGACAGGCCGCCGGCCAGGAAGACCAGCACGACCAGGCCGACGGTCGGCAGAGCGCGGCCGAAGGAGGCCAGGTTGATCGCGAGGAACGCGCCCTTGCCGGTGTGGCCGATCAGCAGACCGAGGGGGAGCCCGATCACGGCCGCGATGAGGGTCGCCAGCAGCGAGTACTGGAGGTGCTCGGCGAGGCGGTGGGCGATGCCGTCCGAGCCGGACCACTGGGCGCCGCTGGTCAGCCAGCTGCCGAGGTTCTTGAACAGTTCGTACATCAGGCTCGCCGCCTCTTCCACGGGGTGAGGAGGTACTGGACGCCGACCAGCGCCGCGTCCGCGACGACCGCGAGGAGAATCGTCAGGACCACGCCGGCGATCACCGGGGTCGGGAAGTTGCGCTGGAAGCCGTCGGTGAAGAGCTGGCCGAGGCCGCCGTCTCCGATGTAGGTGGCGACGGAGACCAGGGAGATCGACATGACCGTCGCGATGCGGACGCCCGCCATGATCACGGGGAGCGCGAGCGGGAACTCGACGGTGAGCAGCGTGCGCAGCGGGCGCGCGCCCATCGCCTTGGCCGCCTCCTTGGTCTTCGCGGGCACCGAGTCGAGGCCCTCGACCGTGTTCCGCAGCAGCACGACCAGGGTGTAGACGGTCAGGCCGATCACGGTCGTGGTGCGGGTCAGGCCGCTGACCGGCAGCAGCAGCACGAAGATCGCGATCGAGGGGATCGTGAAGAGCACGTTCGACAGGCCGAGCAGGAAGCCGCGCAGGGGGCGGACGCGGTGGGCGAGCACCGCGAGCGGGAGGCTGATCAGCAGGCCGAGGAAGACGGCGGTCAGGGCGGCCTGGAGGTGGGAGATCGTGAGGGTGGTCAGGTCGTCGGTGTGGCTGGATATCCAGGACCAGTCGATGGTCATGCGACCACCTGCGTGTCCGTGTGGGCTGTGTCCGTGTGGGCGCGGGCCGCGGTGTGCGCCCGGCCCGCGTGGGTGTGGATGTCGTCGCGGGAGGTGACGCCGGTGAGGACGCCGTCGGCGTCGACGCGGGCGACCAGTCCGGCGGGGGAGGCGACCGACTCGTCGAGCGCCGCGAGGAGGGAGTCGGCGTCCTTCAGGGGGCGGACGGGCACCTCGGCCTCCTTGGACGTCCAGTGCAGCGGCCTGCGGGCCTCGTCGAGGGCGAGGGCCCAGGCGCCGCCCTCGGGCGCCGGGCCCTGGGGGACGTCCGCGAGGGTCGTCAGCGAGAGCAGCTTCAGACCGCGCTCGGCGCCGAGGAAGTCGGCCACGAAGTCGTCGGCGGGGCGGGCGAGGAGTTCGGCGGGCGCGGCGCACTGGACCAGGTGGCCGCCGGTGCGGAACACGGCGATCTGGTCGCCGAGCCGGACGGCCTCGTCGATGTCGTGCGTGACGAAGACGATGGTCTTGCTCAACTCCTTCTGGAGTCTGAGCAGTTCGTCCTGGAGCTGGGTGCGCACCACCGGGTCGACCGCGCCGAAGGGCTCGTCCATCAGGAGCACCGGCGGGTCGGCGGCGAGCGCGCGGGCCACACCCACACGCTGCTGCTGGCCGCCGGAGAGCTGGTGCGGGTAGCGCTTGCCGGCGTCGGCGGCCAGACCGACGGTCTCCAGCAGCTCGGCGGCGCGGGCGCGCGCCTTGCGGCGGCCGTGGCCGAGCAGCAGCGGCACGGTGGCGATGTTGTCCAGCACCGTGCGGTGCGGGAAGAGGCCCGACTGCTGGATGACGTACCCGATGGAGCGGCGCAGTTCGGCCGCGTCCTGGCGGGTGACGTCCTTGCCGCCGACCTCGATGGTTCCGGAGGTCGGGTCGACCATCCGGTTGATCATTCGCAGGGTGGTCGTCTTGCCGCAACCGGAGGAACCGACCAGCACGGTCACGCCGCCCTCCGGCATGTGGAGGGAGAGATCGTGGACTGCTGTCGTGCCGTTGGGGAAGCGCTTGTGGACCGCGTCGAACTGGATCATGAGATGTCCCTTGCCCGGCTGTATAACGTCATGCAGAGTTCTCCGTAGGTGAATAACTTGTCAACGGTTCGGTGTTAATCCGAGGTAACGGATGACCGGCAGGCAAGATCAGGTGTCCGGATCGAGGGGAGTTTGTGGCCTTATGTCATCTCGGATCGTGGACGCCGCTCATGGGTCCGGCGATGGGTCCGGCCGTGGGTTCGGCCATGGGTTCGGCCATGGGTTCGGCCATGGACCCGGTTCCGGTCTCGTCGTCCTCGACGGGATCGCCCTCGGCGTCGCGGACGTCGCGCGCCTCGCCGACGGGACCGCGCGGCCCGTCCCCGGCACCGAAGCGACCAAGCGGATGACCGAGTCCTGGGACGCCGCCCGCCAGATCGCCGCCACCGGCCGCGTCTACGGCCGCTCCACCGGCGTCGGCGCCAACCGGAACGAGGACGTGCCCACCGAGGCCGCCGCGGAACACGGACTGCGCCTGCTGCGCAGCCACGCCGGCGCCATCGGCGAGGAACTGCCCGCCCGGCAGGTCCGGGCCATGCTCGCGGTCCGCGCCAACCAGCTGCTCGCCGGCGGCGCGGGCCTGCGGCCCAGCGTCGTCACGGCGCTGTGCGAAGCACTGGAGAGCGGGGCCCACCCGGTCGTCAACGAGTTCGGCTCGGTGGGCACCGGGGACCTGGCGGCGCTCGCCCAGCTCGGACTGGCGCTGGTCGGGGAGCACCCCTGGCGCGGCGACGGCGCCCCCGAGCCGCAGCAGCTCGACAACAACGACGCCCTCGCACTCATCAGCAGCAACGCCCTCACCCTCGGCCAGTCCGCGCTCGCCCTGCACGAACTGCGCGGACTCCTGGAGGCCACCGCGGTCGTCGCCGCGCTCTCCCTGCTCGCCGTGGACGGCTCGCACGAGGCGTACGCCGCCCCCGTGCACGCCGCCCGACCGCACCGCGGCTCCGCCGAAGTCGCCCGCCGCATGCGGGAGTTGATCGGCGCCGAGGACCGGCCCACCCCACCGCTGGGCCGCATCCAGGACCCGTACGGCTTCCGCTGCCTGCCCCAGATCCACGGCCCCGCGCACGACGCAGCCGACGCCCTGGAGGAGGTGATCGCCATCGAGATCAACGCGGCCGCCGAGAACCCGCTCATCTCCCCCGAGGACCTGGCCGCCTACCACCACGGCGGCTTCTACCAGGCCCAACTCGCCCTCGCCCTGGACCACTTCAGGCTGGCGCTGACCCAGGTGGCGAGGCTGTCCACATCCCGCCTCTCGACCCTCAACGAACCCGCCTACACCCGGCTGCGCCCCTTCCTCGCCGACCCCGAGCCCGCCTCCTCCGGCGTGATGATCCTCGAGTACGCCGCCGCGGCCGCCCTCGGTGACCTGCGGGCCTTCTCCGCGCCCGCGTCGCTCGGCCACGCTGTACTCTCCCGAGGCGTCGAGGAACAGGCCAGCTTCGCCTCGCTCGCCGCCCGGCAGACACTGCGCGCCTGTGCCGCGTACCGTCTCGTCGTCGGCTGCGAACTCGTCGCCGCCGTACGGGCGCTGCGTCAGCGCGAACTGCGGCCCGAGCCGGGGCTTTTGGCCGGGCGGGCGCTGGAACTGGCCGAGGCGGTGCTCGACGCGGAACAGGCCGACCGGCCGCTCACGGACGACGTGAGCGCGGCGGCCCTGCTGCTGGACCGGTTCACGGACATCTGGAGGGGGAGCGAGGCATGAGCGCCGACACGGGGACGGGGCCGGGGACCGGGATGGAGACGGGGAGGGGGGCCGGGATGGAGACGGGGAACGGGATGGAGTCGGGGATGGGGAGGGGGGCCGGGATGGAGTCGGGGAACGGGATGGAGTCGGGGATGGGGAGGGGGGCCGGGATGGAGTCGGGGAACGGGATGGAGTCGGGGGCGGGGGCCGGGACGGGGCCGGGGAACGGGATGGAGTCGGGGGCGGGGGCCGGGACGGGGCCGGGGAACGGGATGGAGACGGGGAACGGGATGGAGACGGGGACGGGGGCCGGGACGGGGCCGGGGAACGGGATGGAGACGGGGAACGGGATGGAGTCGGGGACGGGGGCGGGGGCCGGGACGGGGCCGGGGAACGGGATGGAGACGGGCAACGGGACGGCGACGGGGGCGGGGGCCGGTGTGGGTGAGCCTGGTGCGGAGGCAGCGGGTGCGGGGTCGGGCGTGGAGTCGGTTGCGGAGTCGGGCGTGGAGTCGGTCGCGGGTGTGCCGGACAGTCCCGCCGGCCGGCTGCAGGCCCTCTTCGAGGGGCATCGGCTGACGCCGACCCAACGGCGCATCGCGCACAGCATGGTGCGCCGCGCCGCCGACGTGCCGTTCCTGTCCAGCGTGGAGCTGGCCGAACTCGCCGGGGTCAGCCAGCCGTCCGTGACCCGCTTCGCGGTCGCCCTCGGCTTCGACGGCTACCCCGCCCTGCGCAAGCACCTGCGCGAGGTCGCCCCCGCCGAACAGCCGGCCGGCTCGGCCTCGTACAACGAGTACCAGCAGGCCGTCGAGGCCGAGATCGAGAACTTGAAGCACCTCGCCGACCTGCTCGCCGACCCCCGGCCCGTGCAGCGGGCGGGCCGGCTGCTGGCGGCCTCGCGACCGCTCCCCGTGCTCGGCCTGCGCGCCGCCGCCTCCCAGGCGTACGGCTTCGCCTACTTCGCCGCCAAGGTCCACCCGGACGTACGGCTGCTGAACGAGGGCGGCACCATGATCCACGACCGGATCGACGCCGCCGTCCGCGCGGGCGCCTCGGCCCTCCTCTGCTTCGCGCTGCCCCGGCACCCGCGCGAGGTCGTCGACACCCTCGCCTATGCCAGGGAGGCCGGGCTGAGCGTGGTGACGGTCGCCGACTCCGCGTTCGCGCCGGTCGCCAAGGTCTCCGACCTGCTGCTGCCGGCCGCCGTCGGCACCGGGCTCGCCTTCGACACGGCATGCGCGCCGATGCTGCTCGGGCGGGTGCTGCTGGAGGCGATGTGCGACGACCTGCCCGACGCGCAGGCCCGGCTGGAGGAGTTCGACGCGCGGGCGGCGACCCGGGGGCTGTTCGTGGAGTAGACCCGCCCGCCGGTGCTCCGGTGCTCCGGTGCTCTTCGGTCGTGACCCTCTTCTGGGGCGCACTCTCAGACTCGTCTCACGTTCGCTCACTAGTCTGAACGGTCACGAGACTGTGCCGGAGTGACGAGGAGACGGACGTGGCACGCGGAGGGCAGGGGCTGGCTCGGGTGGCCGTCGTCGTACGGGCCGGGGCTGCGCCGTTGTGGTGGTGCGGGGTTTTCGCGGCGGGGGTCGGGGTCCTGGCGCCCGGCCTCACGGGACGGCGGATCGGGGTCCTGGCCGGGGCCGCGCTGTTCATCGTGGCCGTCGCCGCGGTGACGTGGACCGGCCGACGGCGCTACCGGGAACTCGGCCGCGGGGCCGCCCGGGCCGGCAAGCACGACGTGCTCCAGGACCGGGCGGTGACCGTCCGCACCTGGCGGCGCGGCCACCGCTGGTGGCTGCTGCTCGCCCTCGCGGCCGCGCTGGGCAGCTCCTTCGCGGCGCCCGCGGCCGGCGGCATGCTGCTCGCCGGCTGCGGGACCGGGCTGCGGCTGAAGGCCGCCTGGCTCGGGCGGCGCGAACGGGACGAGGACGCGCTGCTGTGGGTGCGCGTCGACTGGCTCGACCGGCGCGGCGGACGCCCCTGCGGCAAGACCGTCAAGGCGTACCGCAGCACCGGCATCGCGGCCGGCGACGCGGCCCCGGGCGGAGCCCGCCGCCGCACCGCGGCACTGGTGTGACCTTTCAGGACGTCAGGTCCTAGACCTCCAGGTCCTCCTCGATCCTCTTGAGCTGGTGGCGGGCCATCGCCAGGTTGGCCCGCTTGGCGTCCAGGACGAGGTAGAGGAAGAGCCCGTTGCCGCCGCGGCCGCTGATCAGGCGCAGCAGGTGGTACTGGTCGGACAGGGTGATCAGGATGTCCTCGATCTGGGCCTTGAGCCCGAGGTGTTCCATGGTGCGCATCTTGGCGCGCACCACGTCGGTGTTGCCGGCGGCGGCGACGTTCAGGTCGAAGGTCTTGCTGCCGCCCAGCGTGCCCAGCGCCATGCCGCTGGTGTAGTCGACGAGCGCGACGCCGGTCGCGCCCTCGATGGAGGCGAGCGCCTCTTTGAGGCAGGTCTCGGTATTGGCCATGACTGTGCTCCTAGGGTCCTGTCAACTTTCCGTGGTGGTGCGCGCGTTGGCGGTGGCCGTGCCGCGCGCCGATCTGGTCCGTACGGTCGGGGGCTTGGCGGGCGTCCGGACGGGCGCCTTCGCGGGTGTCTTCGCCGGCGGCCCGGAGGGTGCGGCCCGCGCCTCGCGCGCCTGCGCCTCCCGCGCGTCGACGAGCTCCCCGATCCGGGCGCCGGCCCGGCGGCCCTCCAGGTGCAGCCGGCCGACGTTGACGCGGTCCTGCGCGAACAGGGTCAGTACGGCGCTCTCGCCGGCCGCGTACGTGGCGACGTAGCCGTACATCCCGCGCACGAGCAGCTCGCGGAAGTCGCCCTGGCCGGTCGTGTCCGCCATCCGCACCGCGACGCCGAGGGCGGCGGCGGTCAGCGCGGCCACCACCTCCGGCTCCACGCCGGGCGTGTCGTGGGCGAGGACGAGACCGTCCACGCCGGCCGCGAGCGCACCGGTCAGCTGCGGCATCCGGGCCCGCAGTCGTCGCAGTTCGTCGAGTATCTCGGGCTCGGACGCCATCAGCTCGCTCCTCTCGGCGCGCGTTCGCTGGCGTTCAAAGGGCCTCCAGCGCATCCCTGAGCCTCTTCAGCAGGGTGATGTCGGGGTCGTTGACGCGGGGCAGGGTGATGCCCGGCGGGGGGTCGGGGTCGTGGTCCGGGGCGGGATCGGGACCGGGGACGGGGAGGGGGTAGGGGGCGGAGACGGGGTAGGGAGCGGCGGGGGGCACGGGATGGGGACGAGGGTGCGTCTGGGGGTGCGTCTCGGGATGGGCGGGGGGAAACCCGTGGGGAAGGCCGTACGGAAGGTCGTGGGGGAGACCGTGGGGAGGGTCGTGAGGGAGACCGTGGGGAGGGTCGTACGGAAGGTCATGGGGGTGGGTTTGGAGAGGGGCTTGGAGGGTGGCCTGGAGAGGGGCTTGGAGGGTGGCCTGGGTGAGGGGTGCGGTCGGCGTGTGGTGGGGGCGTGGAGGCGGGAAGAGGGCGGTGAGCAGGCCCGCCGCCGCCAGGCGGCGGACGTCCACCAGGGTGTGGAAGGCCTGCCGCCCCAGCTCGCGGGCTATGTCCGACGCGGTGCGCACGCCGTCCACCAGGGCCAGCACCCCGCTCTGCCGGACGGTCGGCGCCGGTGCCGCGACGCTCTCGGCCCGCCGCAGCGGCGCCCCGTCGGTCAGCGGGTCCGGCCACAGCCGGTGCAGCAGCTCACGGCGGCGCAGCGTCTCGCGTTCGACCGCGTCGACCGGGACCGGTCTCAGGGCGCCGAGCCAGTGCCCCGCTCCGTACCGGAACCGGCCTGGGGCGCTGCTGGGGGCGAGCGCGAAGAACGCCGCGTCGAACACCGCCTCCAGGTGACACAGCTCCAGCGCCCCGCGCGGGACCCGGCCGGCGTCGAGCAGCAGACGGGCCGCGCCGTGTTCCTCGTCGGCCCGGTCCACCGCGTCCTGCCAGACGGCCGGGGCGAGGGTGCCGTGGGCCAGGAGGAGCACGTCGAGGCCGGGGGCGAGGGGGCTCTCGGCGTGCACCACGCGGCCCTCGGCGAGATAGAGCGAGCCACGCTCGCGCTCCAGGACGCCGGTCGCCCGCTCGGCCGCCAGCCGGGTCAGCATCGGCGACAGTCCGCCGCCGCGCTCCCGCCCCGCCGACTTCTCCCGCACCGGCAGCCGGGGCGGCGGGGTGGTGCCCGGCGGGGACGTTCTCACCGCGGTCATCCCAGCACCAGCCGTCCGGCCATCTCGCCCAGCCGGATCCGGGCCAGCGCGAGATTGCCGTCCGGGCGGCCCAGCCAGACGTGCAGGAACACACTGCTGTCGAAGGACGTCGGCACGAAGCGGAGCACGTGATAGCTGTCCCGGTTGCTGATGATCAGGTCCTCGACCGGTGGATCCGCGGCCCCGGCCCCGGCCCCGGACCCCGTCTCCGCTCCGGTCCCGGACTCGGTCCCGCCGCCATGGGCGGCATGGCCGTCGGGCGTGAAGGCGCGCTGCTCCGTGGTGAGACGGGCGACCTCCGCGGCCTCGGCGGCCGCCGCCTCGTGGTCGCCGCCGGGGAACTCCCCGACCGCTCCCAGGGCCAGCCCGCTCGTCCAGTCGACCAGCGCGGCGCCCCGGGCGCCGGGCAGCCGCATGGCCTCCAGTAGACACTCGTCGATTCCGGGCACCGTTGGCTCCCCTCCTGCCTGCGGTTCGGCTGAGTGAGGAAGAAGCTACGCAACGTGTGCGCGAGGAGTGAGTCTTCTGGCATTTTCCAGCGGTACATGCTTCCGGGTTACTAGGGTGGGTCGGCTGACCCCGCATCGGGCCGCGTTCTGGGCTGTGTCGACGCCCATGTCTCCCTTCAACACCGCGCCCTCGGCGTGCGCAAACGGCGCACGCGCCCGTCCGGGGTGGTGAGCGCGGTGACACGCGCCCTCTCCTCTCGACCGC
This sequence comes from Streptomyces sp. NPDC051677, assembly GCF_044453465.1. Classification (NCBI taxonomy): domain Bacteria; kingdom Bacillati; phylum Actinomycetota; class Actinomycetes; order Kitasatosporales; family Streptomycetaceae; genus Streptomyces; species Streptomyces sp. NPDC051677. The sequence goes on along the minus strand of NZ_JBITCT010000013.1, from coordinate 26,023 downwards.
TCCCCCTATTGACTAGTCCTATTCATCGAGTCAGGATGTGAATAACAACAGCAACAGTCCGCCGGGATCACCCATCCGCAAGGAGGCCGACCATGTCAGGACCCCGCCCCGTACGAGCACCGCGCGGTACGGAACTGAGCGCCCTGGGATGGCAGCAGGAGGCCGCCCTGCGCATGCTGCAGAACAACCTCGACCCCGAGGTCGCCGAACACCCCGACAAGCTCGTCGTCTACGGCGGCACCGGCAAGGCGGCCCGTGACTGGCGTTCGTTCGACGCGATGGTCCGCACGCTGCGGACCCTGAAGCAGGACGAGACGATGCTCGTCCAGTCCGGCCGTCCGGTCGGCGTCATGCAGACCCACGAGTGGGCCCCGCGCGTCCTCATCGCCAACTCCAACCTCGTCGGCGACTGGGCCAACTGGGAGGAGTTCCGCAGGCTGGAACAGCTGGGCCTGACGATGTACGGCCAGATGACCGCCGGTTCATGGATCTACATCGGCACCCAGGGCATCCTCCAGGGCACCTACGAGACCTTCGCCGCCGTCGCCGCGAAGAAGTTCGGCGGCACGCTCGCGGGCACCGTCACCCTCACCGCCGGCCTCGGCGGCATGGGCGGCGCCCAGCCGCTCGCCGTGACGATGAACGACGGCGTCGCGATCTGCATCGACGTCGACCCGCGTGCCATCGAACGCCGCATCGAACACCGCTACCTCGACGTGCGGGCCGACAACCTGGAGCACGCCCTCCAGCTCGCCGTCGAGGCCCGCGACGCCCGCCGCCCGCTCTCCATCGGCCTCCTCGGCAACGCGGCGGAACTGCTGCCGCGCATGCTCGCCGAGGGCGCCCCCATCGACATCGTCACCGACCAGACGTCGGCCCACGACCCGCTGTCGTACCTGCCGGTGGGCGTGGACTTCGACGACATGGCGTCGTACGCGGCGAAGGACCCGGCCGGTTTCACGACCCGGGCCCGTGAGTCGATGGCCCGGCACGTCGAGGCGATGGTCGGCTTCATGGACGCCGGCGCCGAGGTCTTCGACTACGGCAACTCCATCCGCGGCGAGGCCCAACTCGCCGGATACGACCGCGCGTTCGCCTTCCCCGGCTTCGTGCCCGCCTACATCCGCCCGCTGTTCTGCGAGGGCAAGGGCCCCTTCCGCTGGGCCGCGCTGTCCGGCGAGGCCTCCGACATCCACAAGACGGACAAGGCGATCCTCGACCTCTTCCCCGAGAACGAGTCGCTGCACCGCTGGATCAAGATGGCCGGGGAGCGGGTCCACTTCCAGGGCCTTCCGGCGCGCATCTGCTGGCTCGGCTACGGCGAGCGCGACAAGGCCGGCGAGCGTTTCAACGACATGGTGGCGTCCGGTGAGCTCGCCGCCCCCCTCGCCATCGGCCGCGACCACCTCGACTCCGGCTCCGTCGCCTCCCCGTACCGCGAGACCGAGGCCATGCTCGACGGCTCCGACGCCATCGCCGACTGGCCGCTCCTGAACGCCATGGTGAACGTCGCCTCGGGCGCCTCCTGGGTCTCCATCCACCACGGCGGCGGCGTCGGCATGGGCCGCTCCATCCACGCCGGCCAGGTGTCCGTGGCGGACGGCACGAAGCTCGCCGGCGAGAAGCTGCGCCGGGTGCTCACCAACGACCCCGGCATGGGCGTCATCCGGCACGTCGACGCCGGCTACGACATCGCCGAGACCGCCGCCGACGAGCGGGGCGTGCGCGTCCCCATGCGCGAAGGTGACGACGCGTGACCCATCGCGACGGCGGCTCATTCCATGAGATGTGGCGTGAGCTGCTCCCCGTCGGGCGGCATCCCGACTCTCAGGGCTACCGGCGGTTCGCCTGGACGTCCGCCGACGCCGAGTGCCGGGCCTGGTTCAAGGAGCAGGCCGAGGGGCGGGGGCTTGCGTACGAGGTGGACCGGAACGGGAACCAGTGGGCCTGGCTCGGGGATCCGCGCGCCGCGGACGCCGTCGTCACCGGATCGCATCTCGACTCCGTGCCGGACGGCGGCGCCTTCGACGGCCCCCTCGGCGTCGTGTCCGCCTTCGCCGCGCTCGATGAACTGCGCGCGCGGGGCGTCACGTTCACCAGGCCCCTCGCCCTCGTCAACTTCGGCGACGAGGAGGGCGCCCGCTTCGGGCTCGCCTGCGTCGGCTCCCGGCTCGCCGCCGGGCAGCTCACCGTCGAGCAGGCGCACCGGCTCACCGACGGCGACGGCGTCACCTTCCCGCGGGCCATGGAGGCCGCCGGGTACGACCCCGACGCCATCGGCCCGGACCCGGAGCGGCTCGCCCGCATCGGCGCCTTCGTCGAGCTGCACGTCGAGCAGGGCCGCGCCCTCGACCTGAGCGGGGACCAGGTGGGCATCGCCAGCGCCATCTGGCCGCACGGGCGCTGGCGGTTCGACTTCCGGGGCGAGGCCAACCACGCCGGCACCACCCGCCTCGTGGACCGCCGCGACCCGATGCTGTCGTACGCGGAGACCGTCCTCGCCGCCCGCCGCGAGGCCCGGCTCGCGGGCGCCGTCGCCACCTTCGGCAAGATCTCCGTCGAGCCCAACGGAGTCAATGCCATCCCCTCCCTGGTGCGCGGCTGGCTCGACTCCCGCGCCGCCGACCAGGCCACCCTCGACACGGTGGTCACGGGCATCGAGCAGGCCGCCCGTGAGCACGCCGCCGCCCAGGGCGTCGATCTCGACATCGTCCGTGAGTCGTTCACGCCCGTCGTCGAGTTCGACCACGCCCTGCGCGACGAACTCGCCCGCATCCTCGGCAAGGACAAGGACACCGACCTCACGGTGCCCGTCCTCGGCACCGGCGCCGGACACGACGCCGGGATCCTCTCCGGGACCCTCCCGACCGCCATGCTGTTCGTGCGCAACCCCACGGGCGTCTCGCACTCCCCGGCCGAGTTCGCCGCCGAGGACGACTGCGTGGCCGGGGTGCACGCCCTCGCCGACGTACTGGAAGGACTGGCCTGCCGGTGACCCCCACGCAGCGGACACGGACGTACTGGCTTCAGCACGCCTGGCTCGACACGAACGTCGAGCCCGGCGTCGCCCTCACGGTGTCGGCGAGCGGCTCCGGCGCGGGGACGGGCGGCCGCATCACCGAGGTCCGCACGGGCGTCGACTCCCCGCCGCCCGGCGCCGAGATCCTGCGCGGGCTGACCCTCCCGGGCCTGGCGAACGCCCACAGCCACGCCTTCCACCGCGCCCTGCGCGGCACCGTCCAGGTCGGCTCCGGCACCTTCTGGACCTGGCGCGAGGTCATGTACTCGGTCGCCGACCGGCTGACCCCGGAGACCTACCACCAGCTGGCCCGCGCCGTGTACGCCGAGATGGCGCTGGCCGGCATCACCGCCGTCGGCGAGTTCCACTACCTGCACCACGCCCCCGGCGGCGCCCCGTACGCCGACCCCAACGCCATGGGCGAGGCCCTGATCGAGGCCGCCGCCGAAGCCGGCATCCGCATCACCCTCCTCGACACCGCCTACCTTTCCTCCGGCTTCGGACAGCCGCCCAACGCCCACCAGCTCCGCTTCTCCGACGGCGACGCGGACGCCTGGGCCGAACGCTGTTCACTTCTCAAGGAACGGGATCACGCGAGGATCGGGGCGGCCGTCCACTCCGTACGGGCCGTGCCCGCCGACCAGTTGGCAACCGTGGCGCGCTGGGCCGAGGAGCGCCGGGCGCCGCTGCATGTGCACCTGTCCGAGCAGACCGCCGAGAACGACGCCTGCCGCGCCGCCCACGGCCGCACGCCCACGCAGCTCCTCGCCGACCACGGTGTCCTCGGCCCGCGCACCACCGGCGTCCACAACACCCACCTCACCGACGAGGACATCGCCCTCCTCGGCCGCACCGGCACCGGCACCTGCATGTGCCCGACGACCGAACGCGACCTCGCCGACGGCATCGGCCCGGCCGTCGCCCTCCAGGCCGCGGGCTCGCCCCTCTCCCTCGGCTCCGACAGCCACGCCGTCATCGACCTGCTCGAAGAGGCGCGCGCGATGGAGCTGAACGAGCGGCTGCGCACCCGCACCCGCGGTCACTGGACGGCGGCCGCCCTGCTGCGCGCCGCCTCCGCCGACGGCCACGCAGCCCTCGGCAACCCGGACGCGGGCACCCTGGAGGTCGGCTCGGCCGCCGACTTCACGACGATCGCCCTCGACTCGGTCAGGACGGCCGGCCCGGTACCCCGGCTCGGCGCCGAGACGGCCGTATTCGCGGCGACCGCGGCGGACGTACGGCATACGGTCGTCGCCGGACGTCACGTCGTACGCGACGGGGCGCACACGCTCGTACCGGACGTGCCGCAGGCCCTCGCGCGGGCCGTGGCAGCCCTGCGCGGGTAGCGACCACAGGACCCCGCCCCCACGAGGACACGACCGAGGACACGACGATGAGCAGCAGCACCGGCACGACCACCGTCATCACCAACATCGCCACGCTGGTCACCAACGACCCCTCCCTCGGAGACGGCTCCCCTCTCGGACTGATCCAGGACGCGGCCGTCGTCATCGACGGCGACCGCGTCGCGTGGACCGGTGAATCAAGCAAAGCACCCGCCACTGACAATCGGGTCGACGCGGGCCGCCGGGCGGTGCTCCCGGGCTTCGTCGACTCCCACTCCCACCTGGTCTTCGCGGGCGACCGCACGCAGGAGTTCAACGCCCGGATGTCGGGCCGCGGTTACACGGCGGGCGGCATCCGCACGACGGTCGCGGCGACGCGAGCGGCGAGCGACGAGGAACTCGAAGCGACCCTCGTCCGTTTCCTCGCCGAGGCACTCCGCCAGGGCACCACCACGTTCGAGACGAAGTCCGGCTACGGCCTGACCGTCGCCGACGAGGCCCGCGCCCTGCGCCTCGCGGCGAAGCACACCGACGAGGTGACGTACCTCGGCGCGCACATCGTCTCGCCCGACTACGCCGACGACCCGGCCGCGTACGTCGCCCTGGTCACCGGCGAGATGCTCGACGCCTGCGCCCCGCACGCCCGCTGGATCGACGTGTTCTGCGAGAGGGGCGCGTTCGACGGCGACCAGGCCCGCGCGATCCTCACCGCCGGCAAGGCGAAGGGCCTGCACCCCCGCATCCACGCCAACCAGCTCTCCTACGGCCCCGGCGTGCAGTTGGCGGTCGAGCTGGACGCGGCCAGCGCCGACCACTGCACCCACCTCACCGACGCGGACGTGGACGCGCTGGCGAACGGGAACACGGTCGCCACGCTCCTGCCCGGCGCGGAGTTCTCCACGCGAGCGGAGTGGCCGAACGCCCGCCGCCTGCTGGACGCGGGCGTCACCGTCGCCCTCTCCACGGACTGCAACCCGGGCTCGTCCTTCACCTCGTCCGTGCCGTTCTGCATCGCGCTCGCCGTCCGGGACATGCGGATGACGCCGGACGAGGCGGTGTGGTCGGCGACGGCGGGCGGCGCGGCGGCCCTGCGCCGCACGGACGTGGGCCGCGTGACCCCCGGCGCGTACGCCGACCTGACCCTCCTGGACGCTCCGAGCCACGTCCACCTGGCCTACCGCCCGGGCGTGCCGCTGGTGTCGGGGGTGTGGCGGCGCGGCCGACGGGTCGTCTGAGCAGGGCTCGTCCCCGCCTCCCGCCCCCGGTCCGCCACCGTCCGCCCCCACCCGGTGCCGACGAGCACGAGCACCGCGCCCACGTAGCCGAGCCAGCCGGGCCGGTCCCCGGCGAGCGCGATGCCGACGGCCGCCGCCCACACCGGCTCGGTGCCCAACAGCAGACTGACCCGGGACGGCGACGTACGGCGGACCGCCCACATCTGCACGAAGAACGCGAACAGCGTGCAGAACGCGGAGAGGTAGACAAGGCCGAGCCAGTCCCCGGCGTCGAAGTCCGCGGCGGCGGCCCACGGCGACGCACCCGTCCCCGGCGCCACCGACAGCACCGCGAACACGGCCACCGCACCGCCCAGTTGGACGGTCGTCAGCGACAACGCGTCGGCCCCGCGCACCGACTCCATGCGGGCCATGGCCAGCACGTGCACGGTCCGGGCGACGGCGGCCCCCAGCATCAGCAGATCGCCGCCGGAGGGGGCTGTGAACCCGGCCCCCTGTGTCAGCAGCGCCACACCGAGCACCGACAGCCCCGCCGCCGCCATGAACGCGCCCGGCAGCCGCACGCCCCGCACCCGGCTCTCCGCGAGCGGCGTGAACACCATGGTCAGACTGATGATCAGCCCGGCGTTGGTCGCGGAGGTGTGCACGACCCCGTACGTCTCCAGCAGAAAGATCCCGGCGAGGATCACCCCCAGGCCCCCGGCCCCGCGCACCTGCGTGCCGCTCAACGCCCGCAGCCGCCGCCACCCCGCCACGACCAGCACCGGCAACACCACGGCGAACCGCAGCACCAGCACGGCCAGCACGGTGCCGGAGGTCGTGACCCCCTTCGCCGCGAGATAACTGGACCCCCACACGACGGCGACCAGCAGAACGGGAACATCGGCGAGCCGGGACGGGACGGCGGTCGCAGCGGGGGAGTGGGCCACGGGGCTCCTCACGAACGGACGACGTGACTGGCCCAGCGGCTCTGCTGGTCAGAGGGCTGGAACAGAGTAGTCACCGGGAGGATTCCGGCCAGCGGGTTTCCATCATGAGGACAGCGGACGGCCGAGGGAGCCGACGCGTATGGCGTGCAGGAGGTGGGTGAGGGGGGTGTGGGTGGTGGTGAGGACGGTGGTGGGGTCGTCGGATTCGCGGAGGTGGAGGGTGGTGGGGGTGGAGGCGAGTTCTACGCAGTCATTGCCATCGCCCTCGCCGGAGTACGACGACTTCCGCCAGTTGTGGGGGGAGGTCATGGGGATGCCTCACAGCTCCTTCGTCAGTTGGTGGATGAAGTCACGCGACCGTTCGGGATCGAGTGCCACACCCTCCACTTTATGGAAGCGTGTTCGATAGGCATTGAGCTGAGCCTCGGAATCGATGAAGACCGAGCCGTGGGGCGCGTCACGGACCACAGTGTCCAGCTTGGGCACGGGGCCGTCCACATACGTCATGGTGCTTGAGGCCCTGGAGAAACCGTCCAGGTCGAAGGGAACGACCCGCAGGGTGATGTGCTCCGCCTCCGAAAGCTCAGTCAGCCGGGCGAGTTGAGCCTGCGAGGCTGCGCGGTCGCTGACCCTGATGCGTAGCGCCGCCTCATGGATCACCACTGTGTACGGGAAGGCGAATACTTGGCGGGCCATTCGGTGCTGGACGCGCAACTCAAGCTCTTCTGAAGTGAGTTCGGGAACTCTGGACGAGAAGACTGCGCGAGCGTAGTTCTCCGTTTGCAATAGGCCGGGAACGAACAAGACGGCCACCTCGCGCCGGAACGTGGCGTGGTGATCCAGTTCCGACAGGTCCAGGAACGAGGTCGGCAGCGAGCCCCGGTACTCCTCCCACCACCCCTGTGTGCGATCGGTCGCCATGCTGACCAGGGCGTCGATGAACTCCTCATTCGTGCAGGCGTAGTGGGATGCGAGGCGGCGAAGTCGCTTCTCGCTCACGCCCGCGAGCCCTGACTCGATGTGGGTGATCTGTGCGGGGCTCACGCCGAGCAGTGCCGCTGCCTGGCGGGCAGTGAGGCCTGCCGCCTCACGAAGTCTGCGCAGTTCAGTCGCCAGCCGCAGTTGACGTGCCGTTGGTTCGCGCCTCAAAGCTCTTGACCGCTCCTAGGTTCAACGCGCCCGCGGACGCGACTCGTTCGGCGTCAGATTACGCGATCCGCTTGCCGCGTCTCTATATTTAGATCTACCGTCAGTGACGCAACCTTCACGCTGCGGAAGCGCACCGTTCCGTCCTGCCATGGCGGCTACGGCAATGCCACCGCGCCCTCATCCACCCAACCCCCCCACCCGGAGCTGCCCCATGCCCGAAAGCGCCCCCACCTCCGACTCCTGGGAGTACTCCCTCTACATCCCCACCGACCCCCGCGCCGTCACCGTCTGTCGCCGCACCCTCCGCCTGATCCTCACCCTGCACGGACTCGGCCACCTCGTCGACACGGCGGAGCTGCTCGCCTCGGAGTTGATGTCCAACGTCGTCCTGCACACCAAAGGCCCCGCCTGTCTACGCGTCCGTTTCCGGGGTGGCGTCCTGCAGATCGGAGCCTGGGACGCGGACCCCGAACCCCCCGAGCCGCCAAGCAGGTTGGAGGAACTCGGCGAGGCCGAGAGCGGCCGGGGCATGGCCCTCGTGCGGGCCTGTTCCGATCTCTGGCACTGGCAGCCGCTGTCCCGGTTCGGGCATCGAGGCAAGTTGGTGTGGTGCGAACTGCACGCGGCGTAGCTCGCTGATCACGTCAGGCAGAGAGGGACATGATGACGGCGATGCGGTACTTCTGGCGGCACCCGTTCGCCGAGGAAGGCCGGGAGGAAGGCCGGGAAGAGGGCCGGGAAGAGGGCCGGGCTCAGGAGCGGGCCGACGTGGTTCTGCGGACGCTCAAGTGGCGTGAGGTCGATGTTCCCGACGCGGTTCGCGAGCGGGTGCTCGCCTCCGGTGACCTGGAGGAACTGGGGACCTGGCTCGATCGGGCCTACCAGGTCACCGACGCCTGGGGTTTGTTCGGCGAAGGGTTCTGACGCCGGTGCCGGGGGCCCCGGGGGCCGGAGCCCCCGGGAAGGCCTCATTCCTCCAGGGTCAGGCCCTTGCGCAGGCGCACCAACGTGCGGGACAGCAGGCGGGACACGTGCATCTGGGAGATGCCGAGTTCCTCGCCTATCTCCGACTGGGTCAGGCCGGCGACGAAGCGGAGCGACAGGATCTGCCGGTCGCGGGGCGGGAGTTCGGCGATCAGCGGCTTCAACGACTCGACGTACTCGATGCCTTCGAGTCCGTGGTCCTCGTAGCCGATGCGGTCGGCGAGCGCGCCTTCCGCGTCGTCCTCCTCCGGCTGAGCGTCGAGCGACGAGGCCGTGTACGCGTTCGACGCGGCCATGCCCTCGACGACCTCCTCCCGCGAGAGGTCGAGGCGCTCGGCCAGCTCCGCGACGGTGGGCGCGCGGTCGAGCTTCTGGGCCAGTTCGTCGCCCGCCTTGGCCAGGTCGAGCCGGAGCTCCTGGAGTCGGCGCGGGACGCGCACCGACCACGACGTGTCGCGGAAGAAGCGCTTGATCTCGCCGATGATGGTTGGCATCGCGAAGGTCGGGAACTCGACGCCGCGCGAGAGCTCGAAGCGGTCGATCGCCTTGATCAGGCCGATGGTGCCGACCTGGATGATGTCCTCCATCGGCTCACTGCGCGAGCGGAACCGGGAGGCGGCGAACTTGACCAGCGCGAGGTTCAGTTCGACGAGGGTGTTGCGCACGTACGAGTATTCGTGCGTGCCCTCTTCGAGGGACTCGAGCCGCGCGAACAGGGTCTTGGACAGGGCCCGTGCGTCGACGGGGCCGACCTCGTCGTACGGGGGGATCTCCGGAAGTCCGGCGAGGGCGTCGGTGGGGTCGACGTCCAGCGCCGTGGTCTGGGCGATGGGTTCCAGATGTTCTTGTTCCGGAGGGGGTGTCGACGTCGCTCCGCGGGTATGCGGTGCGTCGAGCCGGGGTGACATGATGTCCTCCATCGTTCTCGGCGTATGGCTGCCGAAGCCAGTGAGCGCACTACGGTGTGCGGCGCCTCCAAAGCCGGCCGTGTCGGTTACGTGTTCCTACTAGCCCTACCCGCTTTACTCGACCAACCGCAAGTGGCTTTTGTGCGGTTATGTCCGTTTGTGGGTGATTGTTCGGGTGTTGAGGTGCGGGTCGAAGGCGTAGGGTTCGAGGGCGTCAGCAAGCAGTTCACGACCCCAGGAGAAGAGACGGCATGGACCGCGGGACGGTCGGCAGCGCACAGTCTGGCCGGCTTCTGGTCGAGGTGCGGGATGAGGGCTCCAGCGCCGTCGTGACCCCGGCAGGTGAGTTGGATCACCACACCGCCGATCTGTTGCGTGAGCCACTCGAAGACTGCCTCGCCCGGGGGCACAACCGGCTGGTGGTGGACTGCACCCGCCTGGAGTTCTGCGACTCCACCGGACTGAACGTGCTGCTCGGAGCACGTCTGAAGGCGGAGGCGGCCGGTGGCGGAGTCCATCTCGCGGGGATGCTGCCCGTGGTGGCGCGGGTCTTCGAGATCACCGGCGCGGACGCGGTGTTCACCGTGCACGCCACCGTCGAGGCGGCTCTGGCCGACGACGGCTGAACTTCGCCGCCCGCCGGGGAAAGGGTGCGAACGGGTGGGAACGGGGGGTGTTCCGCCGGTTCCCCCGGGCAGGAGACACCCTGGACCTGAACATGTCGGCGGCAAGGTCGACGAGAACGCCGTCGGTCTACGTACTACCCACGTACGCCCACGTACAGAGTTTGTAGAGATCCGACTCTTGAATTGTGAACCGGTTAATCGGGGAATCGGTGAGGTGAAGCGCTGATGAGCACCACCCGGCCTTACTCGCCGGGCGACCGCGGGCCGGAGCCCAGCGGCGCTTCCGGGTCGTCCGAAGGGGGCACGGCAGCAGAGGCGTCGGGGTCGCCCAGAGCGTCCGGGCCCTCCGGGTCCTCCGGGTCCTCCGGTGCGTCGGGTGCGTCCGGTGCGTCCGGTGCGTCGGGGGCGTCCGGGGTGTCGGGCGGCCGTCACGTGCGCCGGCTGAGCTTCGACGGCGCCAGCGGGGTCGTCCCGCTCGCCCGCGACTTCGCCCGCCAGGCGCTGTACGCGTGGGGCTGGCTGCCGGCCGCCACCGCCGACCAGCGGGCCGCCGCGGAGGACGTGCTGCTCGTCGTCTCCGAGCTGGTCACCAACGCGTGTCTGCACGCCGAGGGGCCGGACCGGATGGTCCTCGGCTGCGACAACAAGGTGATCCGCGTCGAGGTCTCCGACCGCGGCACGGGCCAGCCGGCCCCGCGCACCCCGCACCGCGCTGGCCGCCCCGGCGGACACGGCATGTTCATCGTCCAGCGCCTCTGCCTGGACTGGGGCGTCGTACGCGCCCCGGGCATCGCGGGCAAGACGGTCTGGGCGGAACTGGGCGCCCCGGCGTAACTCGGCGTGCTCCACCGTCAGTTCAATCCGTTGTGTTCATCTGGCTTCGGCGTGGGGCAGCGTCAGCACCCCGACGGGACCGTCGCCGTCCCCGAAGTGCTGCGTCGCCGGGGTGTTTCCGACGTTCTCGGAACCCCCTGAACCCGTGCGCCGGATCCCCACAACTCCGGCGCGCACCTTCTCTTCCCTCCTCATCGCCCCGGGCGTACCTTGACGGCTCAATCTGATGCCTCGTCAGTAAGGGCGGGGCGGTGGGAGTGAGGGGACGGGACCGTGTCGAACCGGAAGCGAACCGCCGCGCTCGCGACGGCCGCGGCCCTGGCCGGCTCGGCGGTGTGGATGGCCGCCCCGGTGGCCGTGGCCGAGGTCGTGAACGTCAACTACGGCTGCAAGACGCCCATCGGCGACAAGAGCGCCGTCTCGCCGATCGACATCAAGGGCGTCAAGAGCGGCGCCGGCTACAAGATCACCATGTCCTGGCAGAAGGGCGTGTCCTCCAGCCCCGTCGAACTCGGCGCCGGCTCGATGAAGCCGAGCGCCACGATCAAGCTGGGCGGCGCCGACCAGGGCACCCTGAACGTCAGCGGCCCCGCCAACGCGGCCGCGATCCCCGAGAACACCCCCATCAAGATCAGTGACCTGAGCGGCACGTACACCCCGAAGGAGACCGGCAAGGTCACCTTCACGCCCGGCGTGCTCACCATCAAGGCGCTCGGCACGATCACCACCTGCACGCCCAGCGGCAGCCCCGGACCGTCCCTCACCCTCGACGTGACGGCGGCGGGCGGCGGCGCCAAGAGCGACGGCGGATCCGACGACTCCGGCGGCGACCTACCGCAGACCGGCCCCGAGGACTCCGCGATCGCCCTCGGCACCCTCGGCGGCACGGTGCTGCTCGCGGGCGCGGCGGGCGTCCTGTGGCTGACCCGGCGAGGCCAGACGGCACGCGTCCGCCGCTGACCGCCCCTCGTACGAGTGCTGGAGCCGCCGATGCCGTACGCCCCCGCCCGAGCCCTGCTCCTGACCCTCCCGCTGCTGCTCGCCGCCGCGCCTGCCGTCACGCCTGCCCTCACGCCGGCCGCCACGCCGCACGGCTGGTCGGTCGCGCCCACCGGCGGCGGGCGGCCGTCCTTCTACGCGGAGGGCGCGCCCGGGGCGGTGCTCCAGGACACGGTCTCCGTGACCAACCGGGGCGCCGAGCCGCTCACCGTACGGCTGCGCGCCACCGGCGCGGGGACCGGCGCCGGGGCTGGTCTTGGGGTCGTCTTCGCCGACGCGGCCCCCACCGTCCCCGCCCGCACCCGCGCCGAGGTGCCGTTCACGGTGACGATTCCGGTCGATGCGGAGCCCGGCGACCGGGTCGGCGAGATCGTCGTACGGGACGCGGTCGGCCGCGAGGCCACCGTCCGGCTGCTGATCCGGGTCGGCGGACCCGAACTGGCCGCGCTGACTGTCGAACACGTGGCCGTGCGCGGCGACCGCATCACGTACGAGCTGGTCAACCGGGGTACCACGGCCCTCGTCCCGAGGCTCGCCGTCCACGCGGACGGGGTCCTCGGCGCCGTCCTGGACCGTCCCGCGCGCACCCTGCCCGTCCAGCTGGCGCCGGGCCGCCGTCTCGCTCTCGACGAGCCGTGGCCCGACCGGCCGGCCCTGGACGCCGTCACCGTCCGCCTGACGGTCACCGCGCCCGGCGCGGGGCAGGCCACCGGGCGGGCGTCGGCGCGGTTCGTGCCCCCGGGCACGGCGGCCGGCGCGCTGTCGGTCGCGGCGGCCGGTGCGACCGGTGCGGCCGTCGTGGTCGTACGACGACGCAAGCCGATCCGGAGGGAGCGCTGACGTGAGAGATGGGGGAGACGGGGGAGATGGGGGAGGCGTGAGAGGCGAGCTTCGGATCACGGCGCTGGTGGCGGCCCTGCTCCTGCTTCTGCTGCCGCTGCTTCCGCTGTCCCTGGCCGGCCCGGCCTCGGCGGCCGACGGGCCGACCGTCACCCTCTCCAAGGCCCAGGCGGGAACCGGCGGTTCGATCACCGTCAGCGGCAGTGGCTGGCGTGCGCGCACGCTGCTGATGCTGCTGGTCTGCGGGCAGGCGACACCCGCCCGGGGCGTGGTCGGCGGCACCAACTCCTGCGCCAACGCCGACGGCCGCGCCGTCACCACCGGCGCCGACGGCCGCTTCAGCCGGGCCCTGCCGGTGGCCGAGCCGCCGGCGCCCTGCCCGTGCGTGGTGCACGTGGCCACCGCGACCGGCGAGAAGGCGCAGGCCGACGCCGTGTTCCAGGTGGCCGGCCACCCGGTCCGGCCGCTGCCCGCAGCGGCCTCCGGCGGACGCCTCTCCGTGCTCACCGACACCCGGCTCGACGGCTCCGGCGGTCTGCTGACCTGGTTCGGGGCGCCGCCCGCCCGCACGCTGGTCTTCACCGTCGGCAACGTCGGCGCCGCACCCGTCGAGAACCCCGTGTTCCAGGTCGGCGCCGCCCACGGGGTGTTCGCCCCGCAGTGGGACGAACGGCAGTGGCGCGGCACGATCGACCCCGGTGGGAAGGCCCGCGTCGAACTGCCCGTCGAACTCGCCGCCGGCGCCCACGGCGACTACACGGTCTCCCTGAAGTACGGCGGGAAGGTCCTCGCCGAGCAGCCGTGGGGCGTGGGCCGGCCCTGGGGCGTGACCCTGTTCTGGATCCTGCTCTGCGTGGTGGTGCCGGCGGCGCTGTTCCGCATCGGGATGGCGGTGGTGGACCGGGTACGACCGCGGCACGCGGCCCGCCGCCCCGCCCGCACCCGACGGCCGTGGCCCACCCCGTGGCGCCGGACCGGGACGGCGGCCCCTGCCCCGGCCTCGGAGCCGGCGCCGCCCTCCTCGACCGCGACCCTGCCGTGGTTCACCCCGGACACCGGTCCGGACCCGGCGGGCCGGCTCTCCGCACCGCACGAAAACCGACGCACGAGTCCTACGACTCCTACGGGTCCCACGACTCCCACGACTCCCGGAGGGAAGGCAACGAGTTGAGCGAGAGAGCCGTACCACCACCAGAGCATGCGCCTGATCGCGCGCCCGCGCGGAAGCGGGCGGCGGCGGCCGGCGTCGCCGTCATGCTCACCGGGGCGGCCGTCCTGCTGGGCGTGACCGCCGGGCAGGCGCAGGCCGCCGAGGTGTCCTACGCCACCAAGTGCGTGCCGCCCTCGGGCATCGGCCTGCCCGACGTCAACGGCACCACCAAGGTCGACATCACCGCGCCGGCCACGGCGAAGGTCGGCGACACCGTCGACATCGTCTGGAAGTTCACGCAGGCCGCGTCGAAGAACCCCGACATCATCGACCTGCCCGCGAACTCGGTCCAGCCGTCCGGCACCCTCAAGGCGGCCGGCGCGCAGACCGCGGACATCGCGATGCAGGGGCCCCGCGAGAACCCGGCGATCCCCAAGGGCGGCGCGATGACGCTGTCCGACATGAAGGGCACGCTGAAGCTGACGGCGGCGGGGCAGGTGACGCTGACGCCGGACGCGTACGTCGTCAACGCGCTGGGGACGAACACCGACTGTGCGCCGACGGAGGCGGTCCAGCCCGCGGTGACCATCACGGTGACGGCGGGGCAGGGGAGTTCGGGCTCGTCCTCGCCGAGTACGTCCCCCTCGCAGAGCCAGAGCCAGAGCCAGAGCCCGAGCGGGTCGCCGTCGTCGAGCGCGTCCACCTCGCCCAGCGCCTCCCCGTCGTCCCCGACCGGCGGTGACGACGGCCGGACCGACTTCACCGGCAAGGTCGTCGACATCCCCTACACCTGCGCCTCGCCCATCGGGCAGCAGAAGGCGACCTCGCCGATCCAGATCAACGCCAAGAAGAACAGCGGGAGTTACGACCTCACCGTGCAGTTCAAGAAGTCGGTGATGAACAGCCCGATCACCATCCCGGCCGGCAAGGTGAAGCCGACCATGCAGATCGTGCTCGGCGGCGCGGACTCGGGTTCGGTGAAGGTGGAGGGGCCGCTGAACTCTGCGCCGATTCCGCAGAACTCCCCGATCGAGATCCCGGACCTCAAGGGCGTCTACAAGCCCGGCGCGACCGGTGAGTCCACGCTCTCCCCGGGCGTCCTGCTGGTCGAGGCCATGGGCACCAAGACCACGTGCACCCCGGACCGCACGGCCGTCTCGCTGACCCTGAACACCGAGGAGCAGGCGAGCGGCGCGTCCGGCGGCAGCGGGTCGTCCTCGGGCGGCAGTACGTCGACCAGCGGCGGCCTCGCGGAAACGGGCTCCGGCGACCACGGCGCCCTGAAGGCGCTGGGCCTGGTGGCGGGTACGGCGATCCTGCTGGGCGGCGCGGTCTTCACGTTCATGCCCGGACGGAGGACGCGCTGAGCGACCTGGGTCATAACGAGGAGGGCCGCCGCACCCACGTGGATGCGGCGGCCCTCCCTCGCTCGGGCCGGACGTCAGTGCACGTCGCCCATGAGCTCCTTGACCTTCTTGCGGTACATCCACACCGCCGCACCGGCGATGACGGCGAGCACGGCCTCCAGGGCCACGATGCCCGTCTTGTTGAGGTCGACGCCGGCGATGGACAGCAGGCCGGTCGTGGCGTCACCGGCGGTGACGGCCAGGAACCAGACGCCCATCATCTGCGAGGCGTACTTCGCGGGAGCCATCTTCGTGGTGACCGACAGGCCGACCGGGGAGACGGTCAGCTCGCCGACGGTCTGGACGAAGTAGATCGCCGCCAGCCACAGCGCGGCCGCCTTGTGACCGCCCTCGGCGATCGACAGCGGGGCCAGGAAGAGGAAGAAGGACGCGCCGATCAGCGTCAGACCCATCGCGAACTTCGTCGCGGTGCTCGGCTCCTTGCCGCGGCGGGCCAGCGCCAGCCAGGCCCAGGCGAAGAGCGGGGCCAGCGCCATGATCATGACCGGGTTGACCGACTGGTACCAGGAGACCGGGAAGTCCCAGCCGAAGACGCTGTTGTCCGCGGAGGAATCGGCGAACAGGGACACCGTCGAGCCGCCCTGGTCGTAGATCATCCAGAACACGGCCGCGGCCACGAAGAACCAGATGTACGCGGTCAGCTTGGACTGCTCGGCGCGGTCCAGTTCCTTGTCCCGCTTCATCCGGGCGATGACGACGACCGGGATGATCAGGCCGGCGACGGTGATCGGGACCAGCAGCCAGTTCAGCGTGTAGACGCCGGAGACGCCGACGACGGCGTAGAAGACGATCGCGACGGCCGCCCAGAACGCGGCCTTGCGCAGCGTGGCCGCCTTCTCCTGCGCGGACAGCGGCGTCGGGACGACGTCCGAGCGGGCACTCAGGTGGCGGCTGCCCAGCAGGAACTGGGCGAGGCCCAGCGCCATGCCGAGCGCGGCGAGCGCGAAGCCCAGGTGCCAGTTGACGTTCTCGCCGATGGTGCCGATGACCAGCGGCGCGGCGAACGCGCCCGCGTTGATGCCGATGTAGAAGAGCGTGAAGCCACCGTCGCGGCGCGGGTCGTCGGGGCCGTCGTAGAGGTGGCCGACCATGGTGGAGATGTTGGCCTTGAGCAGGCCGGAGCCGACGGCGACCAGACCGAGGCCCGCGTAGAAGGTGCCGGCGTTCGGCAGCGCGAGGGTGAGGTGGCCGAGCATGATGATCGCGCCGGCGACCGCGACCGTCTTGCGGGGGCCGAGGACGCGGTCCGCGAACCAGCCGCCGGGCAGGGCGAGCAGGTACACGAGCGACAGGTAGACCGAGTAGATCGCCGTCGCGGTCGCCGCGCTGAGGTGCAGGCCGCCGGGGGCGACCAGGTACAGCGGGAGCAGGGCCCTCATGCCGTAGTAGGAGAACCGTTCCCACATCTCGGTCATGAAGAGGGTGGCCAGTCCGCGGGGGTGGCCGAAGAAGGTCTTCCCGGAGCCGGGGGTGCCCGGGCGGACCGAGTCCTTCGTCAGGCTGGACGCCATGTCGTTCCTTGCTGCTCGGGACGCGCTGCACAGCGGCGGTGCGCGCCCGGTGGGGGGGCGGCCGGCACCGGCGGACGCGTCGTCCACCCCTACGCCCGGGGGGATTGCGCTCCGGGTCTCGGAACGCGGACGGCGACCACCGGGATCCACGCCCCCTTGAGTCGGGGGCCCGGCCACAGGTCGTTCCTTTCAAGGCCGGCGCGAACCGGCCCGCACACAAAAGGGACCCTCAGCGTCAAACTGGCCGCCAAAGGTCCTTGTGTACTACAGGCGTTCTTTCACCATACGACAGCGCAACGCCGGATATGGAAGGACTTGAGACACGGATCACAGGTGATCAAGGAACCTGGAGCCGTGATTCGAAGGTATGTACCAGGATGCCATCCCTCGACCGTAGGTACGTACCAAGATCGCCGAGGGAACGGTCACCGCCCCGCACACCGTCTGTCCGGCATGTCCGTAGGTAAGAAACAGTGCGGGCGATCACACTTCGAGGGCCGCCCCGCGCGGACTACCATCAGCTCATGACCCGTGTACTGCTCGCCGAGGACGACGCGTCCATCTCGGAGCCGCTGGCCCGCGCCCTGCGCCGGGAAGGGTACGAGGTCGAGGTGCGTGAGGACGGCCCCACCGCACTCGACGCCGGAATGCAGGGCGGTGTCGACCTGGTCGTGCTGGACCTCGGCCTGCCCGGCATGGACGGCCTGGAGGTGGCCCGCCGGCTGCGCTCCGAGGGCCACGCCATCCCGATCCTCATCCTCACCGCGCGCGCCGACGAGGTGGACACCGTCGTCGGTCTGGACGCGGGCGCCGACGACTACGTCACCAAGCCCTTCCGGCTCGCCGAACTCCTCGCCCGCGTCCGGGCCCTGCTGCGGCGCGGCGCCTCCGAACCGCAGCAGCCGCCCGCCACCCACGGCGTGCGCATCGACGTCGAGTCGCACCGCGCGTGGATGGGCGACGAGGAACTCCAGCTGACGGCCAAGGAGTTCGACCTCCTGCGGGTCCTCGTCCGCGACGCGGGCCGGGTCGTCACCCGCGACCAGCTGATGCGCGAGGTCTGGGACACCACCTGGTGGTCGTCGACCAAGACGCTGGACATGCACATCTCCTGGCTGCGCAAGAAACTCGGCGACGACGCGGCGAATCCCCGCTACATCGCCACGGTGCGCGGGGTGGGCTTCCGCTTCGAAAAGAGCTGAGCGCTGCCGCGGGTCGCGTTGTCGGGTGCGGGCCGGTGGGACTTCTCGCGCAGTTCCCCGCGCCCCTGGGTGGGTTGCCCATACCCATCTCGTAACGTCACCGCCCGGAGGGCCTTGTGCGTCGCCGTCTCATTCAGTCCACGCTTGCCGTCGTGCTCGTCGTCATCGCCGTCTTCGGGGTGTCCCTCGTCCTCGTCGAGACCCGCACGATCAGCAACAGCGCCCAGGAGCGGGTGGACTCCGAGGCGCTGCGGCTGGCCAGCATCGTGGACAGCCGGCTGGTCGGCTCGGAGAACATCACCGCCGAGATACTGCGCGACCAGGTCACACAGGACCGTTACGCCGAGATCCGGATCCCCGGCCGGCCGGTCATCCAGGTCGGGGCCAAGCCCGAGGGCGACGTCATCAGGTCGACGGCCGACGGCGAGGAGGGCGAGACCGTCGTGGTCCAGGAGCCCCGCTCCACGGTGACCCGCGAGGTCGGCCGGACCCTGCTGATCATCGGCCTGGTGGCGCTGCTCGCGGTGATCGCGGCGGTGCTGCTGGCCATCCGCCAGGCCAACCGCCTCGCCTCCCCCCTGACCGACCTCGCCGAGACCGCGGAACGCCTGGGCTCGGGCGACCCGCGCCCCCGCCACAAGCGGTACGGCGTCCCGGAGCTGGACCGGGTCGCCGACGTCCTCGACTCCTCCGCGGAACGCATCGCCCGCATGCTCACCGCCGAACGCCGGCTCGCGGCGGACGCCTCCCACCAGCTGCGCACCCCCCTCACCGCCCTCTCCATGCGTCTGGAGGAGATCACCCTCACCGACGACCCGGACACCGTGAAGGAGGAGGCGACGATCGCGTTGACGCAGGTGGAGCGACTGACGGACGTCGTGGAGCGCCTCCTGACCAACGCCCGGGACCCGCGCACCGGCTCGGCGGTCACCTTCGACCTCGACGAGGTCATCCAGCAGCAGCTCGCCGAGTGGCGCCCCGCCTACCGCGGGGTGGGCCGGGCCATCGTCAGCTCCGGCAAGCGCCATCTGCGGGCGGTGGGCACGCCCGGCGCGGTCGCCCAGGTGCTGGCCGCGCTGATCGAGAACTCCCTCATGCACGGCGGCGGCACGGTGGCCCTGCGCACCCGCGTCACCGGCAACCAGTCCGTGGTCGAGGTGACGGACGAGGGACCTGGCGTCCCCGCCGACCTGGGCGCCCGCATCTTCGAGCGGGCCATCAGCGGCCGCAACTCCACGGGCATCGGCCTGGCCGTGGCCCGCGACCTCGCGGAGGCCGACGGCGGCCGCCTGGAGATGCTCCAGGCCCAGCCCCCGGTCTTCGGCCTGTTCCTGTCCCGCACGGCCCCGCAGAAACGCACTGCGGACGACGAGGAACCGACGGTCAGGTAGGGGCCTCAGGCCTCGGACAGGGGTTTTCAGGCCGTCGCTCAACGCATCCGCTGCGCAGCCGTGGGCTGCGGCTCCGGCGGCCTGGGCCTGGTCTGCTCCGCCACCGCGAGGAACGACTCCGCGCTGGCCACCGCCTCCTTCGCGGGCAGCGCACGGAACACCCACGTCCGGTAGGACCAGAACCGGAACAGCGTCGCGATCCCGATCCCGACGAACTTGAACACGTTGCTCTGCAGCGGACTGTCCCACCCGAATCCGTACGTCGCCGCGAACAGCAACCCGTTCTCGATCACCAGCCCCACCATGCTGAACAGCAGGAACAGCGTCAGTTCCTTCGTACGCCCGCTCTTGTCGCGGTCACGGTAGGTGAAGTAGCGGAACCCGACGTAGTTGAAGACGATCGACACGACGGTGGCTATGACGCTCGCCCGCACCACCTGCAGATCGGTGAGATGCCGGACGAGGTTGAACACACCGAGGTTGACCAGCAGCCCCGCACCGCCCACCGCTCCGAACTTCGCGAGCTCATGGACGAGCCTCTTCAGCCCCGAGGAACCATGCGGCATGGTCGGACAGGCCCCCGTTCGGGTTCGGTTTCGTCAACCCAGCCATGCTAACCACCACTCTTGTCGGTTTCCTGTGGTACGGCTCACCAGCCGGTGACCAGGGGAGAAGAAGCCGGGAAACAGCGGGTATGAGGCCGGAAAGGCACGGGTAAGAGGCGCGGGATCCGGCCGCGGCGGCGTGGCCGATACCCTGGGGTGGTGACGTTCCCGGTAGTCGGCATGGTCGGCGGGGGTCAGCTCGCTCGTATGACACACGAGGCGGGCATCCCGCTCGGCATCAGATTCAAGCTCCTCAGTGACACCCCACAGGATTCCGCGGCGCAGGTCGTGAGCGAGGTCGTCGTCGGCGACTACCGCGATCTGGACACGCTGCGTGCGTTCGCGCGCGGGTGCGATGTGATCACTTTCGATCACGAACACGTTCCCACCGAGCACCTCAGGGCGCTGGAGGCGGACGGCATTCCCGTCCGCCCGGGCCCCGACGCGCTGGTGCACGCCCAGGACAAGGGGGTGATGCGCGCCAAGCTCGACGCGATCGGTGTCCCGTGCCCGAGGCACCGGATCGTGACCGACCCGGCCGACGTCGCCGCGTTCGCCGCCGAGGGCGAAGGCTTCCCGGTGGTCCTGAAGACCGTCCGGGGCGGCTACGACGGCAAGGGCGTGTGGGTCGTCGACTCCGCCGAGGAGGCCGCGGACCCCTTCCGCGCCGGCGTGCCCGTCCTCGCCGAGGAGAAGGTCGACTACGTCCGCGAGCTCGCCGCCAACGTCGTCCGCTCCCCGCACGGCCAGGCCGTCGCCTACCCGGTCGTCGAGTCCCGGCAGGTGAACGGCGTCTGCGACACCGTGATCTCGCCCGCCCCCGGCCTCGATGGGACCCTCGGCCTGCGCGCCGAGGAGCTGGCCCTGCGCATCGCCAAGGAGCTGGACGTCGTCGGCCACCTCGCGGTCGAACTGTTCGAGACCCGCGACGGCCGCATCCTCGTCAACGAGCTCGCGATGCGCCCCCACAACTCGGGCCACTGGACCCAGGACGGCGCGATCACCTCGCAGTTCGCCAACCACGTCCGCGCCGTCCTCGACCTCCCCCTCGGCGACCCGCGCCCCCGCGCGAAGTGGACGGTCATGGTCAACGTCCTCGGCGGCGACTACCCCGACATGTACTCCGCGTACCTGCACTGCATGGCCCGCGACCCCCAGCTGAAGATCCACATGTACGGCAAGGACGTGAAGCCCGGCCGCAAGGTCGGTCACGTCAACACCTACGGCGACGACCTGGACGACGTCCTCGAACGCGCACGTCACGCAGCCGGTTACCTGAGAGGCACGATCACCGAATGAGCCCTGTCGTAGGCATTGTCATGGGGTCGGACTCCGACTGGCCCGTCATGGAGGCCGCCGCCCAGGCCCTCGACGAGTTCGAGATCGACTACGAGGTCGACGTCGTCTCCGCGCACCGCATGCCGCGCGAGATGGTCGCCTACGGCGAGCAGGCGGCCGAGCGCGGACTCAAGGTGATCATCGCGGGCGCCGGCGGCGCGGCCCACCTGCCCGGCATGCTCGCCTCGGTCACCCCGCTGCCCGTCATCGGCGTCCCCGTGCCCCTGAAGTACCTGGACGGCATGGACAGTCTGCTGTCGATCGTGCAGATGCCGGCCGGCGTCCCGGTCGCCACGGTCTCCGTCGGCGGCGCCCGCAACGCCGGTCTGCTCGCCGCCCGCATCCTCGCCACCCAGGACGAGGAGCTGCTCACCCGCATGCGGGAGTTCCAGCAGGAGCTGGGCGACCAGGCCACCGAGAAGGGCAAGCGCCTGCGCGCCAAGGTCGAGGGCTCCAACGGCTTCGGCTTCGGAAAGTGACCCGGACACCGATGACCTCACTGGACGAGGCCCGCGAGCTCCTGCGCGAGTTCCCCGTCGTCGACGGCCACAACGACCTGCCCTGGGCGCTGCGCGAACAGGTCCGCTACGACCTCGACGCCCGCGACATCGCCACGCCCCAGCACGCCCACCTGCACACCGACATCCCCCGGCTGCGCGCGGGCGGGGTCGGCGCGCAGTACTGGTCGGTGTACGTGCGCGCGGACCTGCCCGACGCGGTCCCGGCGACGCTGGAGCAGATCGACTGCGTGCGGCAGCTCATCGCCCGCCACCCGGCCGACCTGCGGGCCGCGCTCACCGCCGCCGACATGGAGGCGGCGCGCGCCGAGGGCCGTATCGCCTCGCTGATGGGCGCGGAGGGCGGCCACTCCATCGCCAACTCGC
The DNA here is from genome assembly GCF_044453465.1 of Streptomyces sp. NPDC051677. Lineage (NCBI taxonomy): Bacteria > Bacillati > Actinomycetota > Actinomycetes > Kitasatosporales > Streptomycetaceae > Streptomyces > Streptomyces sp. NPDC051677. The sequence goes on along the minus strand of NZ_JBITCT010000013.1, from coordinate 3,646 downwards.
TCGGCGCGCTGCGCGGCCTGTACGCGCTGGGCGTGCGCTACATGACGCTCACCCACAACGACAACGTGGACTGGGCGGACTCCGCGACCGACGAGCCCCGCGTCGGCGGCCTGTCGGCCTTCGGCCGTGCGGTCGTGCGGGAGATGAACCGCGAGGGCATGCTGGTCGACCTCTCGCACGTGGCGGCGACGACGATGCGCGACGCGCTGGACGCCTCGACCGCCCCGGTGATCTTCTCCCACTCCTCCGCCCGGGCCGTCTGCGACCACCCCCGCAACGTCCCGGACGACGTCCTGGAACGCCTGCCGGCCAACGGCGGCATGGCGATGGTGACGTTCGTGCCGAAGTTCGTCCTCCAGGCGGCGGTCGACTGGACGGCCGCGGCCGACGACAACATGCGCGCCCACGGCTTCCACCACCTCGCGACCACCCCCGAGGCGATGAAGGTCCACCGGGCCTTCGAGGAGACGAACCCGCGCCCGATCGCCACCGTCGCCACGGTCGCCGACCACCTCGACCACATGCGCGAGGTCGCCGGCATCGACTGCCTCGGCATCGGCGGCGACTACGACGGCACGGCCTTCACCCCCGACGGCCTGGACGACGTCTCCGGCTACCCGAACCTGCTCGCGGAACTCCTCGACCGCGGCTGGTCGAAGCCGGACCTCGCCAAGCTGACCTGGCAGAACGCGGTGCGGGTGCTGGGCGCGGCGGAGGACGTCGCCCGCGACCTTCAGGCGACGCGCGCACCGTCCAACGCGACGATCGGCTCACTGGACGGCTGACCCCACGCGCAGGTCGACCCGTACGCAAGGGCGGGGCAGTCGGTGCAGCCGGCGGCCCCGCCCGGCCGTACCCCGAACGCCCCGCCCACCAGGAAGCGCACCCCCGGCCGTGGGACCGTGACCGTACTGCTGATCGACGTACGGAGACCGTCATGGCCGACCTCCAGGACGAACTGCACTCCCTCCCCGAGGCCGGCGACCACGAGGCACATGACGAGGCCCCTGACGAGGCGCGTCACGCGAGACGGGAGGGCTCTCGCGCCCCCGGCCCCCAGACCCCGGCCGAAGCCGACGACGACCTGGACCGCGCCCGCGCCGTCCTCGCCGCGCATCCCGTCGCCGACGGCTACAGCGGACTGCCCTGGGCCCTGCGCCACCTGTCCTGGTACGACCTCCAGCTCGGCGAGACCGCCGTCGACACGGACGTGCCCCGACTGCGCGAGGGCCATGTCGGCGCGCTGCTGTGGTCGCTGCACCTGCCCGAGGGCCTCGCCGCCGACCGGGCCGTCGGCGCCACCCTGGAGCAGCTCGACCTCGTCCGGTCGGTGATCGCCGCCCACCCCGAGGGGCTGCGGCTCGCGCTCAGCGCCGGGCAGGTCATCGACGCCCGCAACTGCGGCCGCGTCGCCGTCGTCCTGGGCCCGGCCACGGCCGCCGCGCTCGACGACTCCCTCGGCATCCTGCGGGCACTGCACTTCCTCGGGCTGCGCGTCCTCACCCTCACCGGCGCCTCCTGGGCGAGCGGGGCGGGGCTGACCCGGTTCGGCGAGGAGGTCGTGCGCGAGATGAACCGGCTCGGCGTGCTCGCCGACCTCTCCGGCGCCTCCGACACCACGGTCCGCCGCGCCGTCGCCCTCTCCAAGACGCCGGTCCTGTGCACCCGCTCCGCTGCCCGCGCCCTGCGCCCCCACCCCGACAACCTTCCCGACGACCTGCTCGCCGAGCTGGGCGCGGCCAAGGGCCTGTGCCTGGTGCCGCTGACCGCCGAGCAGACCGGCCCGAGCGTCCGGGACGTCGCCGACCATCTCGACCACGTCCGTGCGCTCGCCGGCCCGGACAGCGTCGGCCTGTCCGGAACCTTCGACTCCGGAACCGCCCACCCGCAGGGCCTCGCCGACGCCTCCGGCTACCCGCACCTCATCGCCGAACTCCTCCGCCGCGGCTGGCCGGAGACCGACGTCGCCCTGCTGACCTGGGGAAACATACAGCGCGTCCTGCGCAGCGCCGACTTCGCGGCCCGCGCGGCACAGGAACGCCGGGAGCCGTCGACGGCACGCATCGCCCACCTGGACGGCTGAACCGGCCCAGGGCCTGAGGGCCTCAGGTTCTCAGGGGTGATCGATCCGGCAGAGGCAGAACGGATGCCCCGCCGGATCGGCGTACACCTGGAACTCCTTCTTCTCCCGGTCCTCCAGATCCAGCGGCCGCGCGCCCAGCGCCAGCACCCGCTCATGGGCCGCGTCCATCTCCGCCCAGGTGGCGCCGCCGTCGAAGTCGAGGTGGAACTGCTGGGGGTTGCGGTCGGCGCGCGGCCACTCGGGCGGGGTGTACCCCGCCACCTGCTGGAACGCGATCCGGGGACCGCCGGGGACCGGCAGGACGATCCAGTCCTCCTCCCCCTCCTCGGCCTCGGGCGTACCGCCTGCGACCGCCGCGTAGAACGCGGCGAGCGCGCGCGGGTCGGGACAGTCGATCACGACGCTACGGAAACGGGCCACGGGCGGCACGGTGCCTCCAGGTGTCAGCAGGCGCAGAGACAGAACGGGTGCCCGGCCGGATCCGCGTAAACCCGGAAGGTCCGCGACCGGTCCTCGGCGTCCAGCGGCTTCGCGCCGAGCGCCAGCACGCCCTTCTCCGCCGTGTCCAGGTCGTCGACCGTCAGGTCCAGGTGGAACTGCTGCGACGCGTCGGGCGCGGGCCACTTCGGCGGCACGAACCCGGGGGCGGCCTGGAAGGCAAGTGTCTGCCCGCCGGGCAGCTTCAGGTCCACCCAGTCCTCCTCGTCCACGACGCTGCCGCCCAGCACCTCGGCGTAGAACCCGGCCAGCGCACGCGGGTCGGGACAGTCCAGGACGACGGAACCCAGCTTGGCGAGAGCCATGACTTCCTCCTTGAAGTTGCCTGCACGCGGTTACCTGTACGGCGGTTACCTGTATAGACGGGTAACCGGTAACGGTTACTGCATGCTCCCGCATCGGGGGTAACGTCGCAAGCATGAGTGACAGATCGGCCGCGCCCGGCGACCTGGCCCTGGTCGAGTCCCTGGTGAACACGCTGGACATCGAGTCGGGCGCCGACTCGCTGGACACGCCGGAGGGCCGGGCGCGGTTCGGGCTCGCCGAGGGCGAGGTGGAGCGGGCCCGCGAGCTGCGGGAGTCCCTGCGCGCGGCCCTCCTGGCCCACGCCGGCCACGCACCGCACCGCGAGGTGACCCCGCTGGGCGAGCTGCTGGCGGCGGCCCCCCTGCTGGTGACGGTGGACGCGCACGACGGCTCGGCCCGCCTCGCCCCCGCGGAGGCCGAGAGGCCCCCGCTGCTCTCCCGTACGGCCGCAGCCGTGGCGCAGGCGCTGATCGCGGGCACCTGGACCAGGCTGAAGGCCTGCGAGGCCGCGGACTGCCACTGGGCGTACTACGACCGCAGCCCGGCCGGCCGGGGCCGCTGGTGCTCGATGCAGGTGTGCGGGGCGCGCGCCAAGATGCGCCGCTACCGCGCGAAGTAGTCCCGCCGACGAGCCGGGCGAACTCGATGCGTTGCCGGCCGGACAGGGGGGTGCCTCTATGTCTTCCGTCAAGGCGCCCCTGACGGGTTTGGTGTGGTTCGGGGTTGCTGGGGTTATGCGGCGAGCTCGACGTCCGTCGG